>JAYRQF010000302.1:0-3572 GCA_041910735.1 Limnohabitans sp. | reverse complement strand
TGGCCGGGCACCCCCACGAGGTGGTGCGCGAACAGGCTCAATGGTCGCTGGCTGTCACCTCAGCACGCCCAGCGCAAACGGCAGGCTGAGCATGCCCGACAGCGTCGAGAGCGTCACCAGCCCGGCGACATAAGGCCCGTTGTAGCCCATGCGGGTGGCCAGCACGTAACAGGTCGAGGCGGTGGGCAGAGCCGAAAACGCCAGCAGCACCGTGGTCTGCGTGGCGTCGAGTTGCCACACCCGGCTCCAGCCCCAGGCCAGAAGAGGCAGCCCCAGGTGCTTGCACAGCAGCACGCTCACACCCAGCACCTTGCCCCGGCGCAGCGAACCGAACTGCATGCCGGCGCCGGCCGCCATCAGGCCCAGTGCCAGCGCGGCAGCGCCAATGCGCTGCACCGTGGGTTCGAGCCAGACGGGCATGCGAAAGCCCAGCAGGTTGGCGATCAGGCCCGAGGCGGTGGCGATGATGAGCGGGTTGCGCAGCAGCTCGCGCAAAAAATGCGTGTTGCCGTGCCGGGCCATGGGCCAGACCGCGCCGATGTTGAAGGTGGGCACGCAAAAGCCGATCAGCATCGAGATCATGAGCAGGCCCTGCGGTCCGGCAATGCGTTCGGCCAGTGCCAGCGCGATGAAGGAGTTGAAGCGGAAACCCACCTGCGCGCTGGCCGCGTGGTCGCGCCGGTCGATGCAGCGTCCCAGCAGCGGCCAGTGCGGCAGGCTGTAGGACAGGGCGATCGCGCTGGCCGCCAGCGAAAGACCCGCCGCGATCAGGCTGGACGCTGCCGCCGGGTCCAGCGGGCTTTTGACGATCGAGTGGAACAGCAGGACCGGGAACAGAAAGTAGTACACCAGGCTGTCGACGTGCTGCCAGACCGAGCGGTTGAGCGCGGTGAAGCGGCAGACCAGATAGCCGCACAGGATCAGGGAGAAGTCGGGGAAAAGCAGTTGGGCGAAATTCACCACCCGAGCATACCTGCGGGTCCTGCGCGCTTTTGTCACATCGGGGCAAGTCCGCGGCGGGTATCCATCGTTTTTTGCTTATGATGGATTGGTTGATTCAACGAGGAGTGATGCAGATGAAACGTCGCAGTTGGGTGGCATTGGCCGCCATGTCGGTGGCCGTGGGTTCGGTTTGGGCGCAGGCCTGGCCCAACCGTGTGATCAAGCTGCAGGTGCCCTTTGCACCGGGTGGCACCACAGACATCGTGGCCCGCACCATTGCAGACCCGTTGGGCAAGGCGCTGGGGCAGTCGGTGATCGTGGAAAACAAGGCCGGCGGTGGCGGCGTGGTGGGTGCCAACGAAACGGCCAAGGCTGCTCCCGATGGCTACAGCATCGGCATGGCGACCGTGTCCACCACGGCGGCCAACCCGGCCATCAACCCCAAGATCCCGTACAACCCGCTGACCGACTTCACGCCCATCATCAATGTGGCAGCCACGCCCAATGTGATCGCCGTGCACCCGAGCTTTCCGGCACGCGACTACGCCAGCTTTGTGGCGGAGCTGAAGAAAAACCCGGGCAAATACTCGTATGCCACCTCCGGCACCGGCGGCATCGGTCACCTGCAGACCGAGTTGTGGAAAGGTCTGGCGGGCGTGTTCATCACCCACATCCCTTACCGCGGTGCCGGCCCGGCCCTCAACGACACGGTGGCCGGTCAGGTGCCCATCATTTTTGACAACCTGCCTTCGGCGCTGCCCTTCATCCAGTCGGGCAAGCTGATTGCACTTGCCGTGGCCGCGCCGCAGCGTCTGGCCGTGCTGCCCAATGTGCCGACTTTCAAGGATGTCGGTCTGGAGCCGGTCAACCGCATGGCCTACTATGGCATCTATGGCCCCAAAGGCCTGCCCAAAGAGGTGGTGGACAAGATCAGTGCCGGCGTGAAGAAGGCGTTGGAAGAACCGGTGGTGCGCAAGCGCATCGAAGAGACGGGTTCGCTGATCGTGGCCAACACGCCTGAGCAGTTCGCCGCCCAGATCAAGGCCGAGTACGAGGTCTACAAAAAGGTGGTTGAGACTCAAAAGCTCAAACTGGACTGATGCACCCCGCCAGCCAGGAGGTCATCGACCGCTTCGCCGATGCCCTCTGGCTGGAGGATGGCCTGTCCGGCAACACGCTGGCGGCCTACAGGCGTGATCTGGCCCTGTTCTCGCAGTGGCTGAGCCAGAGCCACGCGCTGGCGCTGTTGCAGACGCAGGAACACCATCTGCAAGCCTACTTTGCCGAGCGCCATGCCCACAGCAAGGCCACCTCGGCCAACCGGCGCCTGACCGTGTTCAGGCGTTTTTTTCATTGGGCTCTGCGCGAATCGCTGGTGCGTGTGGACCCGACGCTCAAGCTGCTGGCGGCCAGGCAGGCCCTGCGCGTGCCCAAAATCCTGAGCGAAGCCCAGGTGGAGGCCCTGCTGGCCGCCCCTGACGCCAACGACCCGCTGGGCCTGCGCGACCGCGCCATGCTCGAACTCATGTACGCCAGTGGCCTTCGGGTGAGCGAGCTGGTGGGCCTCAAGACCCTGCATGTGTCGCCGAGCGAGTCGGTGCTGCGCGTGTTGGGCAAAGGCAGCAAGGAACGGCTGGTGCCCTATGGCCAGATCGCCGGCGAGTGGCTGACGCGCTATCTGAAGCACGCGCGCGCCGACTTGCTGCAGGGCCGTCAGAGCGATGCGCTGTTCGTGACCAGCGCCGGCCCCAAGGCCGGCACCGGCATGTCGCGCGTGATGTTCTGGAACCTGGTCAAACGCTATGCGGTGCAGGCCGGCATCACCGCGCCGCTGTCACCCCACACACTGCGCCACGCCTTTGCCACACACCTGCTCAACCACGGGGCCGATTTGCGGGCGGTGCAGATGCTGCTGGGGCACGCCGACATTTCCACCACCACCATCTACACCCATGTGGCGCGCGAACGGCTCAAGACGCTGCATGCGCAGCACCATCCACGGGGCTGAGAAGCTCAGGCCGAGACGCCATCTCCGGCCAGGAACGCGATTTCCTCCGCACTGAAACCGGCGGCCTCACGCGCCGCCGTGTTGAACGGCGGGCGCAGGCGCGGCGCGCGGTGGCGCTCCACCAGCTCCTTGTAGTGCGCCACAGGCTCCAGCCCCTGCCGCTCGCACAGCCAGCGGTACCAGCGGTTGCCAATCTCCACATGGCCGATTTCTTCGCGCAGGATCACATCCATACCGTCCACGATGCGCAGGGCATCGGTCGTGCCCACCTTGCGCAGGCGCGCCTGGATCAGCGGGGTGGCGTCCAGCCCGCGCGCCTCCAGGGTGCGCGGCACCAGCGCCATGCGGGCGGTGATGTCGTTGGCGGTTTTCTCGCACATCTCCCAGAGGCCGTCGTGCGCATCGAAGTCGCCGTAACGGTGCCCCATGGCCTGCAGCTGCTGGTGCAGCAGTTCGAAGTGCTGCGATTCCTCATGGGCCACGCGCATCCAGTCGCGGTAGAAGTCTTCGGGCATGCCGTCAAAGCGCCAGACCGCGTCGAGGGCGAGGTTGATGGCGTTGAACTCGATGTGGCAGATCGCGTGCACCAGCGCGGCTCGGCCTTCGGGTGTGTAGGGCGAGC
>JAYRQF010000301.1:0-6376 GCA_041910735.1 Limnohabitans sp. | reverse complement strand
TCGGCAGCAGCCCGGCCGCGCTGGACACCCTCAATGAACTGGCCGCCGCCCTTGGCAACGACGCCAACTTTGCAGGCACCGTGAACACGGCGCTGGGCAACCGGGTCACCAAAACATCTGCCAACCGGCCCGGTGTCACCAGGCTCTACCGCAATGACAGCGACAGTGACTACAACGCGCAGATCACCTGGCAGGCCGACAAAACGGGCTACTGGTCCATTCGTGGTTACAACGCTGACGCCTACCATGCACCGGTGTATGTGGGGTATGCGGGCTATGCCGACTCGGCGGGTACGAGCAATGCTATCTCAACATCCGGTGCATTGACTGCAATTGCCGGGGCTTATTCCGGTGGAGTAGGCACATATGTTTTGGCGGTTAAGGGATATGTCGAATCAGGTGTATTGGTGGCTGAATCCACCTCATTCGGGGAAACCGTAGCCGCAAGCCATCTTGTGCTGATGGCCCCTATCGTTCGGTCTTCTTCAGCTGCCGATGGTGGTTGGTGGGGTATGGGTGCGAATTCCACGCTGGCTGGGACATGGCGCGCAATGTCTTACGCAGAAGCCCCAGCAGCTGGCAACGGCTATTCGCTAAAGGCCAGTCTCTGGCTGCGCATCGCATAAGCAGGTGATATATGACATTCGATTGTGTTAGAAATTCCGTGTTTGCTACAGCAGATGGATCTTTGATCAACTGTGAAGTCGAACACATCACTCATGGCTGGATTCCGTTTGCCGCAGGCGCTAATGATGTCGAGCAGCAGGGGCGAGACTTGTATGCCGCTTTGATTGCAGGCGAGCATGGCCCAATTGCCTCTTACGGTCCACCGCCCCCACCCAGTGCGCAAGAACTCGCTGCTCAAGTCAGGGGCCGGCGCGACGCGCTGCTGCTCGGTTGTGATTGGACGCAACTGCCGGACGCACAGGCGGCACTGAGTTCCGAAAAAAAATCTGAATGGTCAGCGTACCGTAGCTCGCTGCGTGACATTACCAAACAGCCAGGTTTCCCGGAGATGGTTGAATGGCCTCAAACCCCGTGATCCACCAAGTCCGAGGCCTGCTTTTGTGGTGGCTGCGTCGCAGCGGCTATCGAGGAATAACGCTTCCACCATGGGGGATATTCATCCTGCCTGGAAGCGAGCGAGACGCTGGGCTCATCGCGCATGAAAGTGTTCACTGGGCTCAATACGAGCGTCTCGGTGCTGTGATTTTCTACATCACCTATACATGGGGGCTATTGCGCTACGGTTACGAGCGTCACCCCATGGAGATCGAGGCAAGACAGATCAGTGGTTATCGATGACAGTTTCCGCGTCATTGAACTGCTATCAAAACTCGCTACATACCACCCAGACCGCATTGTGTAAGAGAGGAAACGTTCAGGCATTCATGGATGTGTGAGCGCCGGTTCGGTAGGTTTTGAGCAACGGTCTTATTCGTCCTTCGGACAGCGCTACCTCATTCAGTGAAATTTCCTTTTTCTGTACGAAAACGTGACCAACCCTTTTTATCGCAACTTTTCTGAATCAAATATCGCGCGCGGCTTCAGCCAGTGCAGCGGCGGTCAGCAGGGACAGGCACATGCGGCGGGCTACCGGGAAAGACAGGGATGTTTTCATCGCGAACTCCGTGGGTTGGGGTGGGACAGGGGAATGAAACAGGACTTCAGTGAACGTCTGCGTGGGCATCGAGCTTGAGCAGATCCATCAGCCGCGCCACATAGTCGCCCACTCTGGGATGCTTGCGGCGCTGCATCGGGTTGTCGCGGTCCGGAATGTCAACCACGATCTCTTCGACGATCGTTCCCGGGCGCTCGCTCATCACCAGGATGCGGTCGGACAGGGCCACGCCCTCGGCCAGATCGTGGGTGATGAATACCACCGTCTTGCCGTGCGCCTTGACCGTCTGCGCCAGGTCCTGCTGCAGGATCATCTTGGTCTGCGCATCCAGCGCCGAGAAGGGTTCGTCCATCAACAGCACCAGCGGATCCACCGCCAGCGTGCGCGCCAATGCTGCGCGTTGGCGCATGCCGCCCGAGAGCTGGTTGGGGTAGTGGCTGCCAAAGCCTTTGAGATGGCATTGCGCCAGCAGACGTTCCGAGATGTCGTGCCGCTCGGCCGCTTTCACGCCGCGCAGTTCCAGACCGAACTCCACGTTCTGGGCGATGGTGCGCCAGGGCATGAGCAGGTCCTTTTGCAGCATGAAAGCCACATGCCGGTTCGGCCCCGTGACGGGTTCACCACCCACCCTGACCGTCCCTTTGGAGGGTTTGGACAGGCCGGCACCCATGTTCAGCAGCGTGCTCTTGCCGCAACCCGAGGGGCCGATGATGGACACCACCTCACCCGGCGCAATCGAAAAATTCACATCGCGCGCGGCCAGCACTTCGGCGGACTTGCCGCGCGCGGCAAAGCGCTTTTCCACACCGGTGAATTCGATGGCAGGCACCTGTCGGTCGGCTGCTGTTGTCATCCTGTACCCCTTGGGTTTGTTTTACTAATGAATCATTGATTCACTTAGGAATCAATCATACACAGAACAACCTGCTGCGCCACATTTCCGAGCAAAAAGCTCAGGAACCCGCACACCCGCCTGCAGATGGCCCATGCTCACACCCGCCCGGCCTATGCGGGAACGCTGGGGCGGATGACCTGGGATCTTCCCGGGTGCAGAAGCCGGTTGTCACCTTGGCGATCCGGGCAGGCCTGTCGCCCCCTATGATGGATCCACCTGCCGGCCGGTCAGTAAGTCCTGAACCGGTCTTCATGCCACCCCCCCTTGATGCGAGGAGCCAAAACCATGAGCGAATCCCTGAACTACAAAACGCTGGACATCCAGATCGCCGACAAGATCGCGGTCGTCACCCTCAACCGCCCGCCCGTCAATGCCCAGAACGCCGAAATGCGCACCGAGCTGACCGATGCCTTCGATGTGCTGTCCGACCGCGACGATGTGGCGGTGGTGGTGCTGACCGGTTCAGGCAAGATCTTCTCGGCCGGCGCCGACATCCGCGAGCGACCCAACCTGGGCACCACACCCGGTGCCTACGGCCGTCACAACCGCATCGTGCGCGAAAGCCACAACGCCCTGGCCGAGTGCAGCAAACCGATCATTGCCGCCATCAATGGCCCGGCCATGGGCGCGGGCTTCGGTCTGGTCATGGCCTCGGACATCTGGGTCGCCTCCACCGAGGCTTATGTGAACATGCCCGAGATCAACGTCGGTCTGGCCGGTGGCGTGTCTTTCCTGCAAAGGTTCTTCAGCCGTTCCCGCGCCCGCCGCATGTTCTTCACCGGCTTCAAAGTCACCGGCGAGGAGCTGTACCGTCTGGGTCTGGTCGAGGCCTGCCTGCCACCCGACCAGCTCATGCCTTACGTGATGGATCTGGCCCGCGAAATCGCCTCCAAGAGCCCGATCGCCCTGCGCCTGGCGAAAGAAGCCGCCCGCATGACCGAACTCATGCCCCTGCGCGATGCCTACCGCTACGAACAGAACAACACGGTCTTCCTGTCCAAGACCGAAGACGCCCGCGAAGCCCAGCTGGCCTTCCTCGAAAAGCGCGCCCCGGTCTACAAGGGCCGCTGAGAAGTCCGCACACGCCTGCCCACCCGGGCGGGCAGCCCGACGCTTTGCGATAAAGTGCCTGTCCGGAGACACGCACGCCACCAGGCGGGCGATCCGGGCCGGCAAGGATGCGGCCCCTGCGCTTTTATTCCAGAGGAAACCGATCTTGGCCAGCAAACCACCCGCCAGCTCCGCGATCAGAACCACCGGCACTGCCGCCACCCCGCGGGGTGACGACCGGCAGACCCAGCTGCTGCAGATCGCCTGCCGCTTTTTTGCCCGCTACGGCTACAAAGGCACCTCGCTGCGCGACATCGCCGAGGAAGCCCAGATCACCAAGGCGGCCCTCTACTACCACTTCCCCAACAAGAACAGCCTTTACGAGCGCATCGTGCTCGAAGGCCTGCGGGTGCTGGTGGACGAGGTCAGCGAAGCCACGGCACGCGCCACCAGCGCACGCGACAAGCTGCGCGCTTTCATGATGACCACCGCCGAGATTTATGTGCGCGACCCGGACCAGTGGACGGCCGGCTCCAACGCTTTCTGGGTGGACGAGGACTCGGTGCCACGCAACGCGGCCATCGACCTGCGCGACCGCTACGAAAAGCTGCTGCGCGCCTGCATCACCCTGGGGGTGGAGTCGGGCGAGTTCAAAAACGTGGACCCGGCACTGGCCGGCCGGGTGGTGCTGTCCGTGATCAATGGACTGTCTCGCTGGTTCCGCCCCGGTGGACGCCTGACGATTGCGCAGGTGATCGACCAGTACCTCGACATCATTCTGGGCGGCATCGCCCGCGACGGCGAACGCTGAACGCCACGGCGACCCTGCCGGCCAGGGTTAGCCCGCATAGTCACTTACCGGTCGTTAAGTAAACTTCAGGCCAGCGCTCCGGATCCTGTGCGTCTGCACGCTTCCGGTACCGCGCCCCCCTTCCTGGAGCAAGTCTTGAGCACCGACCACGACACCCCCGTCCGCGACGCCGCTTTCTACGAGGCCTTCCGCGCCGAGTTGCGGCAATTCATGGCATCCGCCTGCCCACCCGCACTGCGGGCCAAAGTCCGCAACGCCCACAAGCTGGGCCGGGCCGAATTTTCCGAATGGCAACGCATCCTGGCCGCCAAAGGCTGGGGTGCGCCGGGCTGGCCGGTTGAATACGGCGGCACCGGCTGGGACCTGCAGCAACGCTACATTTTTGAAGAGGTGAGCGCCGAGCTGGACTGCCCGCCGCTGTACCACCACGGTCTGGGCCACATCGGCCCGGTCATCATGCACTTCGGCTCACCCGGGCAGAAAGCCCGTTTCCTGCCTCGCATCATCGAAGGCAGCGAATGGTGGTGCCAGGGCTATTCCGAGCCGGGCGCCGGCTCCGACCTCGCCTCGCTCAAGACCACTGCCGTGCGCGAGGGCGACCACTACGTGGTCAACGGCCAGAAGATCTGGACTTCGCACGCGCAGGAAGCGGACATCATGTACACGCTGGTGCGCACCTCGCAGGAAGCACGCAAGCAGATGGGCATCACCCTGCTGGCCATCCCGCTGGACACGCCGGGCATCGAGGTGCGGCCCATCCACACCATCGACCACTGGCACCACGTCAACGAAGTCTTCCTGCGTGACGTGAAAGTGCCGGTCGAAAACTGCATCGGCGAGGAAGGCACCGGCTGGAAGTACGGCAAGTTCCTGCTCGACCGCGAACGCCTCTCGCCGGCCACCGTGCCGCGCCTGATCCGCCAGCTCGAAGAGGTGGAAAAGCTCGTGCTGCGGCGCCTGCGCGAGCAGGGCAACACCCCCAGCCTGATGGGTGCGCTCGAGCGCCTGTTCCTGGCCAAGGCCTCGGCCCGGGGCGCGCGCGAAATGCTGCTGTCTGCGATCAACGAAGAGATCCAGGGCACGCTGCAGTCCTCCAAGTCCTCGGCCCTCAAGCTGCACAGCTCCGAGCTGTCCCAGGCGATCTCCTCGCTCGCGTTTGACCTGTCGGCCCCGGAACTGGCCCCGCGCCTGCTGCCCGACGACGAAGAGGCCCCGGTGAGCGACGCCGAAGACCGCGAACGCCAGCTGATCCACACCTACCTGTTCTACCGCTCCCGCAGCATCGCCGGCGGCACCAGCGAAGTGCAGAAAAACGTCATTGCCCGCGAACTGTTTGGAGCCTGAACATGGCCTGGATGCCCAACCCCCTTTTCCCCGGTGACCTCCATGACACCGCCGCCCGCCTGGCCAGCCATCTGGCCCAGGGCACCCGCGGCTTTCCCACCGCAGCCCCGCCGGCCGAAGGCACCGAGGGCTGGCGCCAGATGCTCGAACTGGGCTGGCAAGGCGTCTGGATCGCCGAAGCCGACGGCGGCTTTGGCGGCAGCTTCGCCGATCTGGCTTCCATCGTCGAGGCGCTGGGCCGCCAGGCGGTGGTGGCGCCCCTGATCGCCCGTGCCGGTGTGGTGCCGGCGGTGCTCGGTCCGTTTGCCGCGCAGACGACGGTGCGACCGCTGCTGGAGGCGCATGCGGCCGGTGAGGCCTCCATCTGCCCGGTGCTGTCCACCGGCGGTGAACTGCCCGGCCATGCCACTGGCGCCGATGCCTGCCCCCTGCTGGGTGCCGATGGCCGACTCAGTGGCCAGCTGCGCGTGGTGGACCTGACCGAGCCCGCCAGCCACCTGCTGTTCGCGGCGCTGGGCGCCGACGGCGTGCGCCGTCTGGTGCTGACGCCGGCCGGGCCGCTGCTGGCACGCGCCCACCACTACAGCAGCAACGATGGGCGCCGCTGCGCCGACCTGGATGTGGGCGGCATCGCCCTGCCCGAAGGCGCGGTGCT
>JAYRQF010000300.1:0-8667 GCA_041910735.1 Limnohabitans sp. | reverse complement strand
GTGGTCATAGAAGATTTCAGAGCAAGGGCCGCAAGGGCCGGTGTCGGCCATCATCCAGAAGTTGTCGGACTTGTAGCGACCACCCTTGTTGTCGCCGATGCGGATCACGCGCTCAGGCGGCAGGCCGATCTCTTTCGTCCAGATGTCATAAGCCTCGTCGTCTTCCATGTAGACGGTGGCCAGCAGGCGCTCCTTGGGCAGCTTGTAGACCTCGGTCAGCAGTTCCCAGGCCCACATCAGCGATTCACGCTTGAAATAGTCACCGAACGACCAGTTGCCCAGCATCTCGAAGAAGGTGTGGTGGCGGGCGGTGTAGCCCACGTTCTCCAGGTCGTTGTGCTTGCCACCGGCGCGCAGACAGGCCTGTACCGAGGCAGCGCGCACATAGGAGCGCTTGTCGGTGCCCAGGAACACATCCTTGAACTGCACCATGCCGGAGTTGGTGAACATCAGCGTGGGGTCGTTGCCCGGCACCAGCGGGCTGGAAGCCACCACGGTGTGGCCCTTCGACGCGAAAAAGTCCAGGAAGGTCTTGCGGATGTCGGCAACTGAAAAAACGGCTTGGCTCATGGTCTTGGAAGGGTTTTCCGGAGTAACCGGGCATTATAGGTTTGCCCTTCTGGTGACAGACGAAGGCCCTGCACCGACGCTAAGCTGCACTCCGTGGCAAACTTGGTTTGCTTAACAAGTTAAATAACTGGGACAGCCCGGCATACGCTGTTCCCCATCCACACTGTCAGGAGACACCATGGACATGAAGACCTCTCCCCTTGCCCTGCTCAAGGACTCTTCCCTGCTCAAAACCGAAGCGCTGATCAACGGCCAGTGGGTCAAGGGCGGCAGCACCTTTGAAGTGACCGACCCGGCCACCGGCCTCAAGCTGGCCGATGTGGCCAATCTGGGGGCTGCAGATGCCGAAGCCGCCATTGCCGCCGCCAACGCCGCCTGGCCGGCCTGGCGCAGCAAGACCGCCAAAGAGCGCAGCATCATCATGCGCAAGTGGTTTGACCTGCTGATCGCCCACACCGAAGACCTGGCCCGCCTGATGACGGCCGAAAACGGCAAGCCCATGGCCGAATCGCGCGGCGAAGTGGCTTACGGCGCCAGCTTTGTAGAGTGGTTTGCAGAAGAAGCCAAGCGCATCAACGGCGAGACCCTGCCCCAGTTCGACAACAACCGCCGGCTGCTGGTGCTGCGTCAGGCGATCGGCGTGTGTGCGGCCATCACGCCCTGGAACTTCCCGCTGGCCATGATCACCCGCAAGGTGGCTCCCGCGATCGCGGCCGGCTGCCCGGTCATCATCAAGCCGGCCGAGCAGACCCCGCTGACGGCTCTGGCCGCCGCCGAACTGGCGCTGCGCGCCGGCATCCCGGCCGGGGTCATCAACATCGTGACCGCCGACGCCGGCAACAGCATCGCGATTGGCAAGGCCCTGTGCGCCAGCGACGTGGTGCGCCACATCAGCTTCACCGGTTCCACCGAAGTCGGCCGCATCCTGATGGCCCAGTCCGCGCCCACGGTCAAGAAAATGTCGCTCGAACTCGGCGGCAACGCGCCCTTCATCGTGTTTGACGATGCCGACATCGACAGCGCGGTCGAAGGCGCGTTTGCCAGCAAGTACCGCAACGCAGGCCAGACCTGCGTCTGCTCCAACCGGATCTATGTGCAGGAGGGCGTGTACGATGAGTTTGCCCAGAAGTTCGCGGCCAAAGTCAAGACCGCCAAGGTCGGCAACGGCTTCGAGGACGGCGTGAACCAGGGCCCGCTGATCGAGCCCTCGGCCGTCGAGAAGGTCGAACGCCATGTGCAGGACGCGATCGCCAAGGGCGCCCGCGTACTCACGGGTGGCAAACGCCTTTCGGGCCAGTTCTTCGAACCCACCGTGGTGGCCGATGCCACGGCCGACATGGTCTGCGCCCGCGAAGAAACCTTCGGCCCCTTCGCCCCCATCTTCAGGTTCAAGACCGAGCAGGAAGCGATCGACGCGGCCAACAACACCGAATTCGGTCTGGCCAGCTACTTCTACAGCCGCGACGTGGGCCGCATCTTCCGCGTCAGCGAAGCGCTGGAATACGGCATGGTGGGCATCAACGTCGGCATTCTGGCCACCGAGCATGTACCGTTTGGCGGCGTCAAGCAGTCGGGCCTGGGGCGCGAAGGCTCGCACCACGGCATCGACGACTACGTCGAAATCAAGTACCTCTGTCTGGGTGACATTCTCAAGTGATCGCCGGGGCCAGGGTACTGGCCCCGCGCATCATTTGCACAACAACACGGGCACGGGCGACTGGTTGGACACCTTCTGGGCCACGCTGCCCATGAGCAGTCGGGCCATGCCTGTGCGTCCATGCGAGCCCATCACGATCAGGTCTGCGCCCACATCCCTGGCCGTCTGAACGATGCCCTCCGTGGCGGAGGCATCCTCCACTGTCAACTCCCTGAGTTCGCCGGCATGGTTCAGGGACCTGGCCAGATCCAGCACCTGCAAGTGGGCCTGCACCGCCGACTGGCGGGCTGCAGCCATGTAGGCATCGAACCCGACAGGGTTGACCTCACCAATGCCGATGAAGGGGTACGGATCCACCACGTACACGGCCGTGAGCGCAGCGCCGTGGATGCGCGCCAGCCCGAGGGCCAGGCGTGCGGCATGGATGGAGGCTTCGGAACCATCGTTGGCAAGCAGGATCTTCTTGAACATCGTTCCTTCTCCTTCGGAAAATTCAGGCTGCACAGAAGGCGAACCGCATCAGGACAGGATCGGTGACCCGCGCGCTCTTGTCAAACCTGCCACCCGAAAGAGCCTTGCAGGCCAAGCCGATGTTCCCGGTCTGAAGCACTACAATAGCTGGCTTCGCGGGTGTCGTTCAATGGTAGGACTCTTGCTTCCCAAGCAAATAACGTGGGTTCGATTCCCATCACCCGCTCCATAATGACAAAGGCCCCTTCGGGGCCTTTTTTGTTTCTGATGGATTCAGGACCAGGCCTGCAGGTATTCCTGCCAGTGCGGCTCCTGCGGCGCCAGAGCCTGCAGGTTCTGCTGCACAAAGCCGATCTCCTGTTCGTACTCGGCCTCGGTCAAGCCGCCGCGCATTTTCTGGAAGCGGCAATACAGCAGGTAGGTGTTCATGACATCGGTCTCGCAGTATCGGCGGATGTCCTCGGTCTGTCCGTCCAGAAACTGCGTCCACACCTGCGAGCCGTCCATGCCCAGCTTGCCGGGAAAGCCGCAGAGTTTGGCCAACGCGTCCATGGGCGCATTGTTTTTGGGCGTGTACTTGGCCAACAGATCCATCAGGTCCAGATGGCGCATGTGGTAGCGCGAGATGTAGTTGTTCCACTTGAACTCGCGGTCGTCGTCGCCCAGGTCCCAGTATTTGTCGGCCACCACGCCGTGCAGCAGGCCACGGTAGTGCAGCACCGGCAGGTCAAAACCACTGCCGTTCCAGCTCACCAGCTGGGGGCTGTGCTTTTCAATGGCGTTGAAAAAGGTCTGCACGACTTTGCCTTCGCCCTGCCCGTCCCGGTCCACAAAGGAATGCACCCGCAGGCCTTCGGCGTTGCGAAAGACGCAGCTGATGCAGAGCACACGCTGCAGGTACAGCGGCATGAAATCGCTCTGGCCATGTGCTGCGCGTTCGGCTTTCCACTGTGCGTGCAGTTGCGCATCGCTGAGCGCCGGGTCACCGCCGTGCAAGCGGCGCCAGCCGGCCATGTCCGGGATGGTCTCGATGTCAAAGACCAGGACAGGCCAGGCCATGGCGGCGTGCTCAGCGGGCGGCCAGGAACCGGGACGGGTCGACCGGCTTGCCCTGACGGCGCACCTCGAAGTGCAGCTTGACGCGGTCGGCGTCGCTGCTGCCCATCTCGGCGATCTTGTCGCCCTTGCGCACTTTCTGGTCTTCCTTGACCAGCAGTTTCTGGTTGTGGGCGTAGGCCGTGAGGTAGGTGTTGTTGTGCTTGACGATGATGAGGTTGCCGTAGCCGCGCAGACCGGCGCCGGCATAGACCACCTGACCGTCGGCCGCGGCCAGCACCGGGTCACCCGCCTTGCCGGCGATGTCGATGCCCTTGTTTTTGGCTTCGTCAAAACCGGCCACCACCTGACCGTTGGCCGGCCAAGCAAAGCTGAAATCATCAGACACGGCGGGCGCTGAAGGCGCAGACGCCGCCGGTTTGGCCGCACTGGCGGCGCCGTTGGCGGGCGTTGTAGCAGACGAGGAGGTGACGGGGCGCACCACCACACCGTTGGACTCGACGGCGGCACCGGGTGGCGCCACACGCAGCACCTGCCCGACTTCGATCACATCGGGGTTGCTCAGGTTGTTCCAGCGCGCCAGATCGCGCCAGGCCTGGCCGTTGTCCAGCCCGATGCGGGTGAGCGTGTCACCTTTTTGCACGGTGTAGTAGCCCGGCTTGCCGGCGTTGTCGGCGCCGGGCAAGGCCTTCGCATCCTGCTGAACAGCACCGGTGCGTGCGGCCCCGCGGTCTTCCACCGGGGCCGGTTGCCGCGGCGAAGAACCGCAGGCGGCCAGCATGGCCAGTGCCAGTCCTGATACAGCGGCTGCGGAAATGCGTGCGAATCTGTTTTTCATCTGTTACCCCCTCAAGCGACCCCGGATTTTAGGGGGACGAAATGAACCGCTTCGAGCACCTGCCGCTCGATGCCGCGCGGTGTTTTGCGCATCACCACCAGGGCCTGATGGCCCGACGGCGTGACGGTAGGTGCCACCAGCCGGCCACCCTCGGCCAGCTGCTCCAGCCAGGCCTCGGGCACCTTGTCGCCACCGGCCGCCGAAATGATGCCGGCATAAGGCGCCCCTTTCGGATAGCCCAGCATGCCGTCGCCAAAAATCAGGTGCACGTTGTGCAGCCGCATGGGGCGCAGGTTGTCGCGGGCTTTCTCATGCAGACCCTTGAGGCGCTCGATGCTGTAGACCTCGGTGGCCACATGGCTGAGCACGGCCGCCTGATAACCACAACCGGTGCCGATTTCGAGCACGCGCCCAAGTTTGCCGCTGGCGCCCTCGCGCAGCAGCTCGATCATGCGGGCCACCACATTGGGTTTGGAAATCGTCTGGCCCAGCCCGATGGGCAGGCTGGTGTCTTCGTAGGCCTGGCCCACCAGCGCGCTTTCGACGAAGCGATGGCGCTCCACCTGGCCCATGGCGTCGAGCACGGCCACATCGCCCACACCCTGCTCTGCCAGCTTGCGCACCATGCGCGCGCGCACGGCGCCCGAGTCGAGCCCAACACCCACCGGTGCCGCCACCCTCGGGGACGGCTGCCCGCTTCTGGCCGCAGGCGATGCCGGCCGGACGGTTTTGGAGGGCGCCCCCCCAGAGGTGTTGAGCTTGACGGGAAACCCGGGGCGCTGGCTCATGCGCGCGCCTCCGGCTGCCGCACCTGCGCCAGGCTCTGCGCCCAGTAGCCCAGATGTTCGTGTTCGGTAAGGTCCACCTTGAGGGGCGTCACCGCCACATGGCCGAGGCCGGTGGCGTGGAAGTCGGTGCCTTCGGCATCGTCCATGGCCGGGCCGGCATTGCCGATCCAGTACATGGTCTCGCCCCTCGGGCTGACCTGGGTGATGACCGGCTCGGCCGCATGGCGGCGACCCAGCCGGCACATCTTGATGCCGCCCATCTGTTCGTAAGGAAGGTTGGGAATGTTGACGTTGAGCAGCCACGGCCGCGTGCCCAGCAGGAACTGCTGCTGCAGGTGCTGCACCAGATCACGGGCCTTGCGGGCCGCGTCTTCGATATGGGCCCAGCCTTTGTCCACCAGCGAAATGGCCATCGACGGGATGCCGAACAGGTAGCCCTCCATCGCCGCGCCCACCGTGCCCGAATACAGGGTGTCATCGCCCATGTTGGCGCCATTGTTGATGCCCGACACCACCAGATCGGGCCGGTAGCCCAGCAAGCCCGTCAGCGCAATGTGCACGCAGTCGGCGGGCGTGCCGTTCACGTAGCGGACACCCGCGCCCGCCTCATGCACGTACAGGGGGGCATTGAGCGTAAGTGCATTCGATTTGGCGCTGTTGTTGTGTTCCGGCGCCACCACCTCCACATCAGCGATCATGCCCAATGCCGCACGTAGCGCCTGCAGGCCCTCGGCCCTGTAACCGTCGTCGTTGGAGAGGAGTATTCGCATAAGGTGTACCGGTAAAGCGCGATTGTAGGTCGGCCATCCGCCCCCGGCGCCCCGTCGCTCCCGGGACAAGCGGTAACGAATTGCACTGCCTAAGATCAGACATTGTTTCTGAAATCCAACCGAGGAGACCCGATGCACGCATGGCTTTGCGAGAACCCGACCGGCGTTGACGCGCTGACCTGGAAAGAGCTGCCCACACCGCAGCCCGGCGTCGGTGAAGTCCTGATCGAGATCCAGGCGGCCAGCCTGAACTTTCCGGACCTGCTGATCGTGCAGAACAAGTACCAGATGAAGCCCCCGCTGCCTTTTGTGCCTGGCTCGGAATACGCCGGCGTGGTGCGCGCGGTGGGCGAAGGCGTCAAACACCTGCAACCGGGCCAGACCGTGGCCTGTCTGTCAGGCACCGGTGGCTTTGGCACCCACACACTGGCACCGGCCAGGTTGTGCATGCCACTGCCCGACGGCTTTCCGTCCGTCGATGCCGCCGCCTTCATCATGACCTATGCCACCAGCCACCATGCGCTGATCGACCGTGGCCAGCTCAAGGCCGGAGAAACCGTGCTGATCCTGGGCGCTGCCGGCGGCGTGGGCACGGCCGCCATCCAGATCGCCAAGGCGGTGGGGGCCAAAGTCATTGCAGCCGCATCGACTGCCGAAAAGTGCGCGCTTTGCACCGCGCAGGGCGCCGACGCCACCATCAACTACGGCACCGAAAACCTGCGCGAAGCCATCAAGACCCTGACCGATGGCAAGGGTCCGGATGTGGTCTACGACCCGGTGGGTGGCGACATGGCCGAGCCGGCTTTCCGCTCGATCGCCTGGCGCGGCCGCTATCTGGTCATCGGCTTTGCCGGTGGGCCTATCCCCGCCCTGCCCCTGAACCTGCCGCTGCTCAAGGGCGCGTCCATTGTGGGCGTGTTCTGGGGTGACTTTGCCCGCCGCGAACCGCAGGCCAACACAGCCATGATGGGCGAGCTGGCCCGATGGTACGCCGAAGGCCGCATCAAGCCGGTGATCGACTGCACCATGCCCATGGGCGAGCTCAAGGCCGCCTACGCCCGCATGGGCTCCCGCTCGGTCATGGGCAAGCTGGTGATGGTGAACTGAGCTGAAGAATTACAGACCAATGGCCGCAATGCCGGCCTTGGCGATCTGCGCGTCTTCGCTGGACTTGACGCCACTGACACCCACGGCGCCCAGGCAGAAACCGTCTTTCATGATCGGTACACCGCCTTCGAGCATGCCCTGAATGGTCGGCGCCGACAGGAAGGAATAGCGGCCACCGTTGATCACGTCCTCATAACCCTTGCTCTCGCGGCGGCCCAGCGCGGCCGTGTGGGCCTTGGCGGGCGCGATGTGCGACGACACCGGGGCTGCGCCGTCCAGGCGCTGGAAATGCAGCAGGTGACCGCCTGCATCCACGATGGCGATGGACACGGCCCAGTTGTTCTTGAGGGCTTCGGCTTCAGCGGCAGCAGCGATGGCTTTGATGTCGGCCGCTTCGAGGACGGATTGGGTTTTCATGGTTTCAGGTGTTCATCAAAAAGGGAGGCGTCGAGGATACACGCCACCCCTGCCCGGATTCGCAACCCCTGCGCAAAACTGATTCACACGGAAAACCCTTGCTGGCTGAGGAAAAACACAGATTCCTGCGGTCGCCACCTACAATGGTCTCGCCCTGATGTCAGGGTTCTTCCATACGGAGCAAACACATGAGCGACTTCCGCACACTCGACACCGCGACCTGGGGCCGTTCGGCATCCCCGGCCGAGCGCAACCGCGTGCTGCGCAACACCTACTGGCTGCTGGCCCTGTCTCTGGTACCCACCGTGCTGGGCGCCTGGCTGGGCGTGGCCACCGGCATCACCGCCTCGCTGGGCGGCGGGCTGGGCCTGGTCGTCTTCCTGGGCGGCGCCTACGGCTTCATGTTCGCCATCGAAAAGACCAAGAATTCGGCAGCCGGCGTGCCGGTGCTGCTGGGCTTCACCTTCTTCATGGGCCTGATGCTCTCGCGCATGATCGCGATGGTGCTGGGCTTCAAGAACGGTTCCGAGCTGGTCATGACCGCCTTTGCCGGCACCGCAGGCGTGTTCTTCGTCATGGCCAGCCTGGCCAGCACGATCAAGCGTGACCTGTCGGGCATGGGCAAGTGGCTGTTCGTCGGCGCCATCGGCCTGATGGTCGGCGGCATCATCAACATCTTCGTCGGGTCCACTGCCGGCATGATGGTGCTGTCCACACTGGCCATCGTCATCTTCAGCGCCTACATGCTGTTCGACCTGAAACAGATCGTGGATGGCGGCGAAACCAACTACATCAGCGCCACACTGGCCCTGTACCTGGACTTGTTCAACATCTTCCAGAGTCTGCTGGCACTGCTGGGCATCATGGGCGGCGAGCGCGACTGACCGACAGCGCTCTTCCAGCCAAGAAAGGCCCCGGCTGCGCACCGGGGCTTTTTTCTTCGCGCCCTCAACTTATGGCCCAGGCTGCCGATATCAGGCATACATGCCACCC
>JAYRQF010000299.1:0-1992 GCA_041910735.1 Limnohabitans sp. | reverse complement strand
GACGAGGCCACCAGCGCGCTCGATCTGGGCAATGAAGCGCATCTGTACCGGGCCCTGATGGCCACCAAAACCACGCCCATCAGCGTCGGTCACCGCGCCAGCATCCTCAAATACCACGCTTGGGTGCTGGAAATCCAGGGCGAAGGCCGCTGGCAACTCATGGCGGCGCAGGATTACCGCTTCAACGATCAGGACCCGTCCTGACCGACCAGGCGCTGCCCATCGAGGCCGCCATGACCAGAGCGATCGCCAGCCACTGCTGCGCGCTCAGCGCTTCGGACAGCATGATCCAGCCGGCCACCGCGCCCACCGCCGGCTCCAGACTCAGCAGGATGCTGAAGCTGCGCTTGGGCAGGTGCCTGAGCGCGTACATCTCCAGCGCATAAGGCAGCGCGCTCGACAGGGCGGCCACCACCAGCCCAGGCCAGAGCCATTCCGGCCGCAGCAGGCCGATGCCCGACTGGGCCAGGCCCAGCGGCACCACCACTAGCGCCCCGGCCAGCATGCCCATCGGGGTGGCGTCGCGCCCGTAGCGGTGCGCCACATGCTGACCCACCACGATGTAAAGCGCCCAGAAAGCCCCCGCCGTCAGTGCCAGGGCGATGCCCACCGGGTCCAGCGCCCCGGCCGCCTGCAGGCCCTGCAGCGGCAGGATGAGTGCCAGACCGGCGGCCGCCAGCGCCACCCACAGCAGGTCGAGCCGGCGGTGCGAGGTCCACAGCGCCACGGCCAAGGGTCCGGTGAATTCCACCGCGATCGCCAGCCCCAGCGGAATACGGCTGATGGACAGGTAAAACAGCAGGTTCATGGTGCCCAGCGTCACGCCGTACAGCGCCAGCGGGGGCAGGTCCGCCATTTGCCAGCGCCGCCGCCATGGCCGAAGCACCGCCATCAGCAGCAGGGCGGCCAGACCAATGCGCCAGGCCGACATGCCCATGGCACCCATTTGCGGGAACAGGGTCTTGGCAAAAGAGGTGCCCACGCACAGGGACACCAGCGAACCCATCAGGGCGGCCACGGGGCGAAAAGGGAAGGTCAAACAGGCACTCTGGCAGGGTTGAGGGGGCATGGCCTGCCCCGGGGCGGGGCATCCGGGGGTGGGGCGAGGGCCATGATAGCGCCGCATACAATCCCCGACTGGTCCGCGTGGCCGGTTTTGACCGGGTGCGTCGGCGTCCGTTTGTCCGAATCCCTGGGGTTTCCATGTTCATTTCTTCCGCTTTTGCCCAAACCGCTCCTGCCGCTGCTGCTGCCGGTGGCGACATGCAGTCCACCCTGATGAGCATGCTGCCGCTGCTGCTGATGTTCGCGGTGCTGTACTTCGTCATGATCCGCCCCCAGATGAAAAAGCAGAAAGAGCACCGCAGCATGATCGATGCGCTGGCCAAGGGCGACGAAATCGTGACCGCTGGCGGCCTGCTGGGCAAGGTCAGCAAGATCGGTGACGCCTACATCGGCGTTGAACTGGCTTCCGGCGTGGAAGTGCAGATGCAGCGTCAGGCCGTGGTGCAGGTGCTGCCCAAGGGCACCCTCAAGTAATCCGACCCCGTGGCAGCGCCTGGCTCAAGGCGCTGCTGCTTTTTGTCCTGTCGCTCACGCCCCGCGCTGAACGCCCAACGCTCAACCCATCATGAACCGCTATCCGGTCTGGAAGTACGCGATCATCGTCGTCGCGCTGCTCCTGGGTGCCCTCTACACCCTCCCCAATTTCTTCGGCGAAGCGCCGGCCGTGCAGGTCTCTTCCGGCAAAGCCACCGTCAAGGTGGACACGGCCACGCTGGGCAAGGTCGAGGACGCGCTCAAGGCTGCGGGCCTGGTGCCCCAGGTGCTCGCGCTCGAAGGCAATTCGGTGCGCGCCCGCTTTGACAGCACCGACAACCAGCTCAAGGCCAAGGACGCGATCCAGAAGGCGCTGACGCCCGATGCGGCCGACCCGGCCTATGTGGTGGCGCTCAACCTGGTCTCGCGCACGCCAGCCTGGCTGAGTGCGCT
>JAYRQF010000298.1:0-19300 GCA_041910735.1 Limnohabitans sp. | reverse complement strand
CAGATCTACGCCGTGAGCAGCCGTTTTGCCGATCGCCTGCCCAGCGCCGCCCATGTGGTGCGCCTGCGGACCGCTTTCGACCGCAAACAGTTCATCAGCGCAACATCCGAACAGCTCAAACTGGCCGTGCGTCAGGAGCTGGAGCAGCTTTTCGCGCGCGGGGTCCAGGCATGATGCAGCGCCTGCTCAAGGCTTTGGTCCGTGCTTACCGGCTGCTGCTGAGTCCGTCCATCGGCTCGGCCTGCCGTTTCGAGCCCACCTGCTCGGCGTATTCGCTGCAGGCCCTTGAGCAGCATGGCGCGGGCTGGGGCAGTTACCTTACGCTGACCCGGCTGGTGCGCTGCCACCCCTGGTGTGCCGGTGGCCATGACCCCGTGCCCGAAGACGCGCCGCGCCTGTTCACCCGATTTTCATCATCACCTTCGTCCAGGAAGTCCTCATGAACGACATCCGCCGCACCATCCTCTGGGTGATTTTTGGCTTCTCCATGGTCCTGTTGTGGGACCAGTGGCAGATCCACAACGGCCACAAGGCCACCTTCTTCCCCAAGGCCGAGCCCGCCGCGGTGGCCAAGGCGCCTGACGCATCGGCCGCCGTGCCGTCGGCCAGCGCAGCGCCCGCCGGTGCCGCGCAGGTGCCTGCCACGGCTGCGCCTGCTGCTGCCCGCGAGCTGATCGATGTGCAGACCGATCTGTACAAGTTGCGCTTCGACACCGAAGGCGGTTCGCTGGTGCATGCCGAGTTCCTCGATCACCCCGATCTGCTGGACCAGAAGAAAAACTTCGTGCTGCTCGACGAGAGCAAGGACCGCGTCTATGTGGCCCAGACCGGCCTGATCGGCGGTCAGCTGCCCACGCACAAGAGCGCCATGCACTTTGCGGGCGAGCGCAAACTCATGGACGGTCAGAACGAGCTGACCCTGCGCTTTGAGTCGGACGAGGTGGGCGGCGTCAAGCTGGTCAAGAGCTACACGATCAAGCGCGGCAGCTATGCCATCGGTGTCAAGCACGAGGTGATCAACAAGGGCGCTGCCCCCGTGTCGCCGCAGCTGTACCTGCAGCTGGTGCGCGATGGCAACAAGCCCGCCGGCGAATCGTCTTTCTATTCCACCTTCACCGGCCCGGCCATCTACACCGAAGCCAAGAAGTACCACAAGGTGGAGTTCAAGGACATCGAGAACAACAAGGCCGAAATCGACAAGACTTCGTCCAATGGCTATGTGGCCATGGTCCAGCATTACTTTGCCTCTGCCTGGCTGCTGGGCGAGGGTGTCCAGCGCGAGAACTTCGTGCGCAAGGTGGACAACAACCTCTATGCCGTCGGCATGATCACGCCCATGGGTGAAGTGGCGCCGGGCCAGAGCAAGGCGCTGGAGAACCAGCTGTTTGTCGGCCCTCAGGAAGAAAAGAAACTCGAAGCCCTGGCGCCCGGTCTGGAACTGCTCAAGGACTACGGCTGGCTGGCCATGCTGGCCAAGCCGCTGTACTGGCTGCTGGACCAGCTGTTCAAGGTGATCCACAACTGGGGCTGGTCGATCATGGCCCTGGTGCTGCTGCTCAAGATCGCCTTCTACTGGCTCAACGCCAAGGCCTACGCCAGCATGGCCAAGATGAAAGCCATCAACCCCCGCATCATGGACATGCGCGCGCGTCTGAAAGACAACCCGCAGCAGATGCAGATGGAGATGATGAAGATCTACCGCGAGGAAAAGGTCAACCCGATGGGTGGCTGCTTCCCCATGCTGATCCAGATCCCGGTGTTCATCGCGTTGTACTGGGTGCTGCTGTCCAGCGTCGAGATGCGCCATGCCCCGTGGGTGGGCTGGATCGTTGACCTGTCGGCACCGGACCCCTTCTTCATCCTGCCGATCTTCATGACGCTGACCACGCTGCTGCAGACGGCTCTGAACCCTGCACCGCCGGACCCGATGCAGGCCAAGATGATGTGGATCATGCCGCTGGTGTTCAGCGTGATGTTCTTCTTCTTCCCGGCCGGTCTGGTGCTGTACTGGATCACCAACAACGTGCTGTCGATCGTCCAGCAGTGGATCATCAACACACGCATGGGTGTGCCGCCGCAGTTCAATCTGCCCAAGTTCAAGTGAGCTGAAAGTACCCCCACAAGGGCCGCGTGAGCGGCCCTTGTTTCTTGCAAAAGTCCCTCATGCTTGCCCGCCACCAGGAACCCATCGTTGCCATTGCCACCGCACCCGGACGGGGGGCGGTGGGCATCGTGCGGGTATCCGGGCGCGGCATCGCTGCGCTGGTGCGGGTCTTGTGCGGGCGCGATCTCCAGCCCCGCGAAGCGACGTACCTGCCATTTCGCGATGCCGACGGCAGTCCGATCGACCACGGTCTGGCCATCTGGTTTGCAGCACCGAACTCCTTCACTGGCGAAGATGTGCTGGAGCTGCAGGCCCACGGTGGTCCGGTGGTGCTGCAGCTCTTGGTGCAGCGTTGCCTGCAGGCTGCGGCCAGCATCGATGCGGCCACCGGCAAGCCGTTGCTGGCCGGGCTGCGCGTGGCGCAGCCGGGCGAATTTTCCGAGCGGGCCTTCCTGAACGACAAGATCGACCTGGCGCAGGCCGAGGCGATTGCCGACCTGATCGACGCCAGCACCGAGGCCGCTGCACGCAGCGCCAGCCGTTCTCTGGCGGGCGACTTCTCGCGCGAGATCGGTGCACTGCGCGAAGCGCTGATCCACCTGCGGATGCTGGTCGAAGCCACGCTCGATTTCCCGGAAGAAGAGATCGACTTTTTGCAGAAGGCCGATGCGCAAGGCCAGCTGGACGGGCTGCAGGCACGGCTGGCGCAGGTGCTGCAGCGCACGCGCCAGGGCGCACTGCTGCGCGAGGGCATCCGGGTGGTGATCGCAGGCCAGCCCAATGCCGGCAAGAGTTCCCTGCTCAATGCGCTGGCGGGGGCGGAGCTGGCCATCGTGACGCCGATCGCCGGCACCACGCGCGACGTGGTGCAACAGACCATTCAGATCGAAGGCGTGCCGCTGCATGTGATCGACACCGCAGGCCTGCGTGAGGGCAAGGATGTGGACGCGGTCGAGCGCATCGGCATCGAGCGCGCCTGGGGCCAGATCGAGCAGGCCGATGCGGTGCTGTTTCTGCACGACCTGACGCGTGCGCAAGAAACCACGTACGCGCAAGCCGACCAGGAGATTGCAGACATGCTGGCGCAGCGCGTGCCGGCCGCCGTGCCGGTCATCGACATCTGGAACAAGGCCGACGCCGCGCAGGCCGCCGGCCGTGAAGGCGTGGTGTTGTCGGCCAAAACAGGCGATGGCCTACAGCTGTTGCGCCAGCGCCTGCTGCACGAGGCCGGCTGGCAACAGGCCAGCGAAGGCCTGTACATTGCCCGCGAACGCCATGTTCAGGCGCTGCTGCGTGTGCGCGAACACCTTGAACTGGCACAGCTGCATCTGGCGGCCCAGGCGCAAAGCCTGGACCTGCTGGCCGAAGAACTGCGTCAGGCCCAGAACGCCCTCAACGACATCACCGGTGAATTCAGTGCCGACGATCTGCTGGGCGTGATTTTTTCCAGCTTCTGCATCGGCAAGTGAACGCCGGTCACTGCGGTGACTGTTTGGGATGAGCCGTCTGCCACATGATGTGCGCAGCACAACAAGGAGCGCACATGGGGCAACGTTTGCAGGATCAGGTGGCCATCGTTACCGGCGCCAGTCGCGGCATCGGCCGGGCCATTGCCGAGGCGTATGCGGCCGAAGGTGCGCGCCTGTGCCTGATCGCCACACGGGCCGACAGACTGAAGGATGTGGCGGGCAGCCTGAAACTTGGTGCAGACCGGTTGATGACGCTCGGCGTTGATGTGGCCGATCGGGCTGCCAGCTTAGATGCTGTGTCGCAGGTGGAGCAACGGTTTGGGCGTGTGGATGTGTTGGTCAACAACGCAGGCGTGTACCGCGCCAAATCATTCCTCGACTACACCGACGGGGACTTTCAGGACATGCTCGACGTCAACCTGTTTGGCGTGCTGCACTTCATGCAGGCCTGTCTGCCCGGGATGCAGGCGCGTCGGCATGGCCGCATCGTCAACATCGCCTCCACCGCTGGCAAATGGGGCTCGCGCAACCAGAGTGCCTACAACACCAGCAAACACGCTGTCGTCGGCCTGACGCGCTGCGTGGCGCTGGAGGCCAGTCCCTACGCGGTGACGGTCAATGCGATTTGCCCCGGTTTTGTTCAGACCGACATGGTGGAAGAGCTCAAGGCGCAGGTGGCCCAAAGCACCGGCATGAGTGGCGACGAGATGGTCAGGGCTGCGCTGTCACGCGTGCCCCTCGGGCGTGTGCTGGAGCCCGGGGAGATCGCGCAACTGGCGGTTTATCTCGGGTCGGTCGAGTCCCGCGGTATGACAGGCCAGTCGATCTTGCTGGACGGCGGCATGGTCATGGTCTGAGCTGCGCCGACGGGGCAGACGCCTGCGGGACTGGCGTTCGGGATAACCACTAGCGCAAGGGCTGCGGCGACCAACCAGAATGTGCACGCGAACGACCCGTTGTCGTTGTGCAGTTCTAGGCAAGCTGGTTGTACCCTCATGTCCAACGATTTCATTCTGGAAACCCGGGAGCTCATCAAGGAGTTCAAGGGTTTTGTTGCCGTCAACGGCGTGAACCTGAAGGTTCGGCGTGGCCAGATCCATGCGCTGATCGGCCCCAATGGCGCGGGCAAGACCACGGTCTTCAACCTGCTGACCAAGTTCCTGATCCCCACCCGTGGACAGATCCTGTTCAATGGCCACGACATCACGACCGAAAAGCCGGCGCAGGTGGCGCGGCGCGGGCTGGTGCGCTCGTTCCAGATTTCGGCCACCTTTCCCAACCTGTCGGCGCTGGAGAACGTGCGCATTGCGCTGCAACGCGCCACGGGGGTGTCCATGCATTTCTGGCGCTCTGAGCGGGTGCTGGACCGGCTCAATGGCCGGGCCCTGGAACTGCTCGAGGAAGTGGGCCTGACCGAGTTTGCCGATGTGCATGCCGGGGAGCTGGCTTATGGCCGCAAGCGCGCGCTGGAGATTGCCACCACGCTGGCCATGAATCCCGAACTCATGCTGCTGGACGAGCCCACCCAGGGCATGGGCCACGAAGACGTGGACCGCGTCACGCAACTCATCAAGAAGGTGGGCGCCAACCGCACCATCCTGATGGTCGAGCACAACATGAACGTGGTGTCGAGCATTGCCGACACCATCAGCGTGCTGCAGCGTGGTCAGGTGATCGCAGAAGGACCGTACGAAGTGGTGTCGAAGAATCCGCAGGTGCTTGAAGCCTACATGGGCAGCACCGACAACGCGCTGGAGGGGGCCCATGGCTGAGTCCACCGAATTCCTGCGCATCAGCAACCTGCACGCCTGGTACGGCGAGTCGCACATCCTGCACGGGGTGGACCTGACGGTGCACAAAGGCGAGGTGGTGACCCTGCTGGGCCGCAACGGCGCCGGCCGCACCACCACCATCAAGTCCATCGTCGGGCTGGTGGGCAAACGCACCGGTTCCGTCACCATCAATGGACGTGAATCGGTCAACATGGCGCCACACCAGATCGCCAAACTGGGCATAGGCTACTGCCCCGAGGAGCGCGGCATTTTCGCTTCGCTGTCCTGCGAGGAAAACCTGCTTTTGCCGCCCGAGATTGCCAGCGGTGGCATGCCGATCGACGAGATTTACGAGATGTTCCCCAACCTGCTCGAACGCAGGAACAGCCCGGGCACGCGTCTGTCGGGCGGCGAGCAGCAGATGCTGGCGGTGGGGCGCATCCTGCGCACCGGCGCCAAGCTGCTGCTGCTGGACGAAATTTCCGAAGGCCTTGCACCCGTGATCGTGCAGGCGCTGGCGCGCATGATTCTTTCGCTCAAGGCCAAGGGCTTCACCATCATCATGGTCGAGCAGAACTTCCGCTTTGCCGCACCCCTGGCTGACCGTTTTTATGTGATGGAGCATGGCCAGATCATCGAAGGCTTTGCCGCCTCCGAGCTGCAGGCCAAGATGCCCATGCTGCACGAATACCTCGGCGTCTGATTTCCCTTTCGTTCACCTACAGGAGACACACCATGAAACGCAAACTTCTCGCCGCGGCCTCGCTGGCCGCATGCGCATTCGCCGGTTCGGCACAGGCCCAGATCTCCGACGGCATCGTCAAGATCGGCGTGATGAACGACATGTCCGGTGTTTACGCAGACATCGGTGGTCCGGGCTCCGTGACGGCCGCCAAAATGGCCGTTGAGGACTACCTCAAGGCGACCAAGAGCACGCTGAAGGTCGAGGTGGTCAGCGCCGACCACCAGAACAAGCCGGACATTGGCTCCAACGTGGCCCGTCAGTGGTATGACACCGACAAGGTGGACATGATCGTGGACGTGCCCACCTCGTCCGTGGGTCTGGCCATCGCACAGGTTTCCAAGGAAAAGAACAAGGTGCATGTGAACACCGGTTCGGCCACGGCGGACCTGACCGGCAAGTCCTGCAATGCCAACACGGTCCACTGGCTGTACGACACCTGGATGCTGGCCAACGGTACGGGCAAAGCGATCGTCAAGAACGGTGGCAACTCCTGGTTTTTCCTGACCGCCGACTATGCATTCGGCCATGCGCTGGAGCGTGACACCGAAGCCGTGGTGCTCAAGAATGGCGGCAAGGTGGTGGGCAAGGTCCGCACCCCCTTCCCGACCCAGGACTTCTCGTCCTTCCTGCTGCAGGCGCAATCCTCCAAAGCCAAGATCATCGGCCTGGCCAATGCCGGTGGCGACACCATCAATTCGATCAAGCAGGCGGCCGAATTTGGCATCGTCAAGGGCGGCCAGAACCTGGCCGGCATGCTGGTGTTCCTGCCCGACGTGCATGCGCTCGGTCTGGACAAGGCGCAGGGCCTGCTGCTGACCGAAACCTTCTACTGGGACCTGAATGACAACACCCGTGCCTGGTCCAAACGCTTTGCTGCAGCCAACGGCGGCAAGATGCCTTCGTCCGACCATGCCGGTGTGTATTCGGGCGTGCTGCATTACCTCAAGGCGGTCGACGCGGCCAAGACCGATGACGGTCTGAAGACGGTGGCCAAGATGAAGGAGCTGCCGACCGACGACGTGCTGTTTGGCAAGGGCACGGTGCGTGCCGACGGTCGCAAGATCCACCCGGCCTACCTGTTCGAGGTCAAGAAGCCGTCCGAGTCCAAGGGCCCGTACGACTACTACAAGGTGGCTGCCACCATTCCTGCCAACGAGGCTTTCCGTCCCCTCAACGAGGGTGACTGCCCACTGGTGAAGAAGTAATCCGCCTTCTGTTGTTCAAGCAAGCTGACTGATCCATGGAAATTTTTGGCATTCCCTCTCAAGCGCTGTTCGGGCAGCTGCTGATCGGACTCATCAACGGGTCCTTTTACGCACTGCTTTCTCTGGGTCTGGCCGTGATCTTCGGCTTGCTGAACATCATCAACTTCACCCATGGCGCCCAGTACATGCTGGGCGCGTTTGTGGCCTGGCTGGGCCTGAGCAAGCTGGGCATGAACTACTGGCTGGCGCTTCTGGTCACGCCCGTCGTGGTGGGGGCCACCGGGGTGATCATTGAGCGCACCATGCTCAAGCAACTCTACAAGCTCGACCATCTGTACGGGCTGCTGCTGACCTTCGGTCTGGCCCTGATCATCCAGGGCATCTTCCGCAACGAATTCGGCTCATCGGGCATGCCCTATGCCGTGCCCGAGGTGTTCCAGGGCGCCTTCAACACCGGTTTCATGTTCCTGCCCAAATACCGGGCCTGGGTCATTGTGGCCTCACTGGTGATTTGCCTGTCTACCTGGTACGTGATCGAGCGCACCAAGCTGGGCGCCTACCTGCGCGCTGCCACCGAAAACCCGAATCTGGTGCAGGCCTTTGGCATCAATGTGCCGCGCATGATCACGCTGACCTACGGTTTCGGTGTGGGCCTGGCCGCGCTGGCCGGTGTCATGGCTGCGCCCATCTACCAGGTCAACCCGACCATGGGTGCTGACCTGATCATCGTCGTCTTTGCGGTGGTGGTCATTGGCGGCATGGGTTCCATCATGGGCGCCATCGTCACCGGTTTTGGTTTGGGCCTGATCGAAGGCCTGACCAAGGTGTTCTACCCCGAAGCCTCCAATGTGGTCATCTTCGTCATCATGACCCTCGTCCTGCTCCTCAAGCCTGCCGGCCTGTTCGGTACCCAGAAGTAAAGCCATGACCCACGCGACTCCTGCTTCCTCTTCGACCAAGTCCTACAGGCACCAGTGGTTGGCTTTTGCCCTGATGGTGTTGGTGCTGGCCGTGGCACCCCTGTGGGTGTACCCGGTGTTCCTGATGAAGGTGATGTGCTTTGCCCTGTTTGCCTGCGCCTTCAACCTGCTGCTGGGTTTTGGCGGGCTGCTGTCTTTTGGTCATGCCATGTTCCTGGGCTCAGCCGGGTATGTGTCGGCCCATGCGGCCAAGGTCTGGGGCTGGAATCCCGAGCTGTGTGTGTTGCTGGGCACCGGCACATCCGCCGTGCTGGCCCTGGTCGTCGGGAAGCTGGCCATCCGCCGCCAGGGCATCTACTTCGCCATGATCACGCTGGCACTGGCGCAAATGATTTTCTTTTTCTGCCTGCAGGCCCCGTTCACCGGGGGCGAAGACGGCATCCAGGCCGTGCCGCGTGGGCGCCTGCTGGGTCTGTTCGATCTGGAGCCGGAGATGAACATGTACCTGTTCGTGACCGGTATTTTCCTGGCGGGCTTCCTGCTCTTGTGGCGCGTGGTGCATTCACCTTTTGGCCAGATCCTCAAGGCCATCCGCGAACACCAGGAACGTGCCACCTCACTGGGTTATGACACCGACAACTTCAAGCTGCTGGCTTTTGTGATTTCGGGGGCTCTGGCGGGCACTGCCGGCGCCACCAAGGCGCTGGTGTTCCATCTGGCCTCATTGACCGATGTGCACTGGAGCATGTCGGGCGAGGTGGTGCTGATGACGTTGGTGGGTGGCATGGGCACGCTGTTTGGCCCCGTGGCGGGTGCCGCCGTGATCGTGACCATGCAGAACTACCTGGCGCAACTCGGCTCGTGGGTCACGGTGGTGCAGGGCGTGATCTTTGTGGTTTGCGTGCTGGCATTTCGCCGCGGCATCATTGGCGAGATTGCCCACCTGATCAAGAAGCCCCTCTGACAGGGAGAAGGCATTCGTGCGGCTAGACTGCGGGCTTTTCCTGTAGTCTCCCCCGCATGTCTTCTGCCCGCGTTCCCGGTTTGTGGCTGATCAGCCTGGCTGCTTTCAGCAGCATGGCTTCCATGCGTGTCTGCGACCCCATGCTGGTGGCGTTGGCTGGCGAATTCCAGGTCAGTGTGGGCGAGTCTTCACGCGTCATTTCTGCGTTTGCGGTGGCCTACGGCAGCCTGCAACTGTTTTATGGCCCGCTGGGCGACCGCATCGGCAAGCTGCGTGTGATCAATGTCTCGGTACTGGCCTGTGCCGTGTTCAGCGCCATCACCGCCATGGCTTCCGACTTCAATTTGCTGGTGCTGGCGCGAGCCGCCATGGGCGCCAGTGCGGCCGGGATCATTCCGCTGTCGATGGCATGGCTGGGTGACCAGGTCAGCTACGAACGCCGACAGGAGACACTGGCCAAACTCATGAGTGCGACCGTGACCGGCATGATGGCGGGGCAGTGGTTTGGTGGCTGGGCCGCGGAATTGCTGGGCTGGCGCAGCGCGTTTGTTGTTTTGTCCGGCATGTTTGCTACAGCGTGTACCCTGCTGTTCATGCGCCTTGGCCAGCAACGGCGGGCGGAACCGAGAGCGACCGAAGGGACCTACTGGCGTCAGGCACTCAGTGGGCTGGTCTTGCTGCGTGAGTCTCGCGTGCGTTGGGTGCTCGCGGTTACGGCGATAGAGGGGGCGCTGGCTTTCGGCACGCTGGCATTTGTGCCCAGTCAGCTGGTGCAGCATTTCCACCTCAGTGCGTCCATGGCGGGTGGCCTGATGGCGTTGTACGGCATTGGAGGTCTTCTCTACAGCCAGATGGCCCGCCGCTGGCTGGGCTGGTTTGGCGAGCGTGGCCTGGCCAGACTGGGCAGCACCCTTGTGGCGCTCGGTTTGCTGTTGCTGTCCTGGGGGCAACACCCTGTGCTGGCCGCGTTGGGTTGCGTGGCCGCTGGTCTGGGCTTTTACATGCTGCACAACACGCTGCAGACGCAGGCCTCGCAGATGGCGCCGCGTGCGCGTGGCAGCGCTGTCACGCTGTTTGCCTGCCTGCTGTTCTTTGGTCAGTCGACAGGGGTACTGCTGGTGGCGCAAACAGTGGACCGCGGGGGGCTCACGTGGGCCTACACCGTTGCCGCGTTCGGCATGGTGGCGCTGGGCACAGTGATTGCGCGCCGCGTGCAGGCCCGTGCCTGATCAGTGGCCTTCGAATTCCACCAGGGTGAAAAGTTTCAGGCCGGCGTCTTTCAGGCGTTGTGAGCCGCCCAGCTCGGGCAGGTCCACGATGGCGGCGCCTTCCATGACGGTGGCCCCCAGCTTTTCGAGCAGTTTTTTGCCGGCCATCATGGTGCCGCCTGTGGCGATCAGGTCGTCGATCAGCAGCACACGCTGGCCAGCCTGCACAGCGTCGGTGTGCAGCTCGACGGTGGCACTGCCGTATTCGAGTTCGTAGGTTTCTTCCACCGTGGTGAAGGGCAGTTTGCCTTTCTTGCGGATGGGCACAAAACCCAGGCCCAGTTCATAGGCCACAACCGAGCCGAGGATGAAGCCGCGGGCGTCCAGCCCGGCCACCACATCGGGGCGCAGCGCCGGGTCCATGTAGCGGTGCACAAAGGCGTCGATCAGCACGCGGAAAACCCGCGGGTTCTGCAGCAGCGGTGTGATGTCGCGGAACTGCACGCCAGGCGCCGGCCAGTCGGGCACGGTGCGGATGTGTGCCTTGAGGAATTCGTGGACATTCATCACGGTCATGGCGTCAGCCTTTGAGCAGTTTGTCTTCGGCCACGGCCAGCGTACGCGTGTTGCCCGACAGCACCAGGGTGTCGTTGGCCTGCAGCTCGGTCTGGTCGAGCAGCGTTTCATTCTTGCCACTGGCCCGTCGCAGGCCAACCGCGCGCACGCCCATGGCGTGGAAATTCAGGTCGGCCACCGTTTTGCCCAGCCACGGCGAGGCCATGGGCAGGCTGACGGTGGTCAGGCGTTCGTGGTCGATTTCTTCAAGGGTGTCGTCGTCGGCGCCGTGGAAGTACCCCTTGAGCAGGTTGTAGCGGGCGTCGCGCTGGTCCTGCACGGCGCGGATCACGCGGCGCATGGGCACGCCCACCAGGGCCAATGCATGGCTGGCCAGCATCAGCGAACCCTCGAGCGCCTCGGGCACCACTTCGGTGGCCCCGGCCTGCTGGAGTTTTTCCAGATCCAGATCGTCGCGGGTGCGCACGATCACGGGCACCTGGGGCGCATGGCTTTGCGTGTGGCCCAGCACTTTGGTGGCGGCCGGCACATCGAGGTAGGTGACCACCACGGCGCTGGCGCGGGCCAGACCGGCGGCCATCAGTGCCTGCAGGCGACCGGCGTCCCCGAACACCACCGAGTCGCCAGCAGCGGCGGCCTGACGCACGCGGTCGGGATCCAGGTCGAGTGCCATGTAGGGGATGTTTTCTTTTTCCAGCATCCGTGCCAGGTTCTGGCCGCAGCGGCCATAGCCGCAGATGATCACATGCTTGCTGGTGTTGATCGATTTGCGCGCGATGGTGGTCATCTGCAGCGACTGCTGCAGCCATTCGCTGGCCACCAGCTTCATCACGAGGGTGTTGCTGTGCAGGATGATGAAGGGCGTGGCCAGCATCGACAGCACCATGCTGGCGAGCACCGGATTGAGCAGGTGCGGCGGGATGATGTGGTTCTGTGAGCCGAGCGTCAGCAGCACAAAACCGAATTCACCGGCCTGTGCCAGGTAAAGGCCGGTGCGCAGCGCCACCCCGTGGCTGGCCCCGTACGCCTTGGCCAGTCCGGCCACCAGCACCAGTTTGAACAGCACAGGCAGTGTCAGCAGCACCAGCACCAGAGGCCAGCGCTCAAACACGATGTGCCAGTCCAGCATCATGCCGATGGTGATGAAAAACAGGCCCAGCAGCACGTCGTGGAAGGGTCGGATGTCCAGCTCCACCTGGTGCTTGTATTCGGTCTCGGAGATCAGCATGCCGGCAATGAAGGCACCCAGTGCCAGGCTCAGTCCGGCCAGTTCGGTCAGCCAGGCCAGCCCCAGTGTGACCAGCAGCAGGTTGAGCACAAAGAGTTCCTCGCTCTTGCGCCGTGCCACCAGCGTGAGCCACCAGCGCATGATGCGTTGCCCGCCGGTCAGCAACAGGGCAATCAGTACGGTGGCCTTGAGGCCGGCCAGCAGCAAGGCGGTGAACAGCTCTTCGGGGCGGGAGCCCAGTGCCGGGATCAGCACCAGCAAGGGCACCACGGCCAGATCCTGGAACAGCAGCACGCCCATGACCCGTTTGCCGTGTTCGGATTCGAGTTCGAGCCGGTCGGCCATCAGTTTGACCACGATGGCAGTGCTGCTCATGGCCATCGCGCCCGACAGCGCCAGCGCGGTCTGCCACTCCATCTTCCACAAGGTGGGCGCCAGCGTGGCCAGAAACAGGGAGGCCAGGGTGACGATCACCAGCGTCAGCACCACCTGCAGCAGCCCCAGACCAAACACATGGCGGCGCATCGCGCGCAGCTTGGGCAGGTTGAACTCCAGTCCGATCGCGAACATCAGGAACACCACCCCGAATTCCGCCAGATGCTGGATGCCCGACGAATTCTGGGCCAGTGCAAGTGCATTGGGACCGATCACCACGCCCACGGCCAGGTAACCCAGCATGGGCGGCAGGCGCAGCATGCGGCAGCCCACCACCCCCAGCACGGCGGCCAGCAGGTACAGCAGGGTCAGTTCCAGTGCATTCATGCCTTGATCCTACCAATGGAATGTGTCGCTTTTTGCAGGCTGGACGGCAATTTGCCTTCCGTATTCCCGGTGTCAGGCCGACCGATAAAATCCCCACATGATCTCCTCTGCCACCCATTTGCTGCAGCTCGCCCGCGACACGCTCGACATCGAGGCGGCCGCATTGCAAGGCCTCAAGGCCCGTCTGGACGAGCGTTTCGTGCGTGCCGTCGAGATGATGCTGGGCGTCAAAGGCCGCGTGGTGGTGACCGGCATGGGCAAAAGCGGGCACATCGGCCGCAAGATCGCGGCCACGCTGGCGTCCACCGGCACGCCGGCCATGTTCGTGCATCCGGCCGAGGCCAGCCACGGCGATCTGGGCATGATCAAGCCGGTGGATGTGGTGCTGGGCATCTCCAACAGCGGCGAGAGCGACGAGCTGGTGGCCATCCTGCCGGTGCTCAAGCGCCAGGGGGTGCCCCTGATCGCCATGACCGGTGGCCTGCAGTCCTCGCTGGCCCGGCACGCCGATGTGGTGCTCGACAGCTCGGTCGAAAAAGAAGCCTGTCCGCTCAATCTGGCGCCCACCGCCAGCACCACAGCGCAGCTGGCGCTGGGTGACGCGCTGGCCGTGGCCCTGCTCGACGCCCGGGGCTTCCGCCCCGAAGACTTTGCCCGCTCGCACCCCGGTGGTTCGCTGGGGCGGCGCCTGCTCACGCATGTGGGCGACGTGATGCGTTCGGGCGACGGCGTGCCGCGCGTGGGGCCGGACGCCGGATTCACCGACTTGATGCACGAAATGAGCCGCAAAGGCCTGGGGGCCTCGGCCGTGGTCGATGCGGCGGGCCGGCCCGTGGGCATCTTCACCGACGGTGACTTGCGCCGCCTGATCGAAAAAGGCGAGGACCTGCGCGCGCTCAAGGCCGGTGAGGTCATGCACGCCGGTCCGCGCACCATCCGTCAGGACGCGCTGGCGGTGGAGGCGGCGGAGATGATGGAGGAGCACCGCATCACCAGCATCCTGGTGGTCGATGCCGATGGGGTGCTGTGTGGCGCCCTCAACACCAACGACCTGATGCGGGCCAAGGTGATCTGATGCAGGCGCTTGTACCGGTGCTGAATTACCCGCCCGAGTTGTTGCTGCAGGCGCAGAACATCCGGGTGGTGTTTTTCGACGTGGATGGTGTGCTCACCGATGGCGGGCTGTATTTCAACGCCGAAGGTGAATCGCTCAAGCGTTTTTCCGTGCTCGACGGTCAGGGTCTCAAGTTGCTGCAGCAGGCGGGCATCACGCCGGTGGTCATCACCGGACGCGACTCTGCGCCGCTGCGTCTGCGCATGAAGGCGTTGGGCATCACCCACGCGAAGTTCGGCACCGAAGACAAGCTGCCGGCCGCGCAGGCGTTTTTGCAGGAGCTGGGTCTGGACTGGTCGCAGGCAGCGGCCATGGGTGACGATTGGCCCGACCTGCCCGTGATGCAGCGCGCTGCTCTGGCCTGCGCACCGGCCAATGCCCACGCCCAGAACAAAGCCATCGCCCACCATGTGACGGTGGAGTGTGGCGGCGCGGGTGCGGCGCGTGCCTTGTGCGACCTGCTGCTGGTGGCCGGTGGACACTATGCGCGCCTGCTCGCGCAGGTGGGGGTCTCGGCCCACAAAGGCCCATCGGCATGACATCCTGGACGGCCTTGCGCCGCACGCTGGACCGCCTGACGCTGTACCTGCCCATGCTGGTCATGGCCCTGCTGGCGATGGGCAGCTGGTGGCTGGTGCGCAGCATGCCCGATGTGTGGGGAGGCACCACCGAAAAACGGGTGCGCAAGGACCCCGACTACCACCTGGAGCATTTCACCACCGAAGTCTTCGATGCCCAGGGCCGCCGTGTTCGACAGCTCGGCGGCGACAAGGCCAGGCACTACCCTGACAGCGACGAACTGCACATCGATGCGGTGCGGTTTCTGGCCTCCAGCGACACGGGGGCCGAAGTGCGGGTGACGGCCCGCCAGGGCATCGCCACGGGCGACGGTGAACGCGTGACCCTGCTGGGCCAGGCCCATGTGGTGCGCCCGGCGCATGGCCTGACGCCACGGATCGAGCTGCGGGGTGAGCGTCTGGTGGCCTTGCAGAAGCAGGAGAAGCTGTTCTCGCGTGACCCGGTTGAGGTGACGCGCGGCAGCGACCGTTTCACGGCGCAGGGCATGGACCTGGACATGCCCTCCGGCCAGTACCAGCTGATGGGACGCGTGCACGGCACCTTGCTGCCGGGCAGGCCATGAGCAGCACCCGCCTGGCGTTCATCACGGGCGCCTCCAGCGGCATTGGTCTGGCGATGGCCAGAGACCGCCTGCGCCACGGCTGGCGTGTGGCTCTGGTGGCGCGGCACGTGGCCCCGTTGCAGGCACAACTGGCGCAGGAAGGATGGCCCGCCGAATGCTGGCGCGTCTGGTCCGCCGATGTGTGCGATGTCCAGGCCATGCAGACGGTGGCGCAGGTCTGTCTGAGCGAGCTGGGCTTGCCCGATGTCGTCGTGGCCAATGCGGGCATCAGCCTCGGGGTCGATCTGTCCGATGCGCAAGACCTGCCCGTGTTTGCGCAGGTCATGGACACCAATGTGCTGGGGCTGGTGCACACTTTCCAGCCCTTCATCGCGCCCATGCGTGAACGTGGCAGCGGGCAACTGGTGGGCATCGCCAGTGTCGCCGGCATCCGGGGTTTGCCTGGCCATGCCGCCTACTGCGCGAGCAAAGCTGCTGTGATTGCCTGTTGTGAAAGTCTGCGTGGTGAACTGCAGCCGCACGGCGTGCGCGTCAGCACCATCGCACCGGGTTACGTGGCCACGCCTTTGACGGCCCGCAACCGCTACGCGATGCCGTTTTTGATGCAGCCGGAGGATTTCGCGCGCCAGGCCTGGCGTGCCATCGATTCAGGCGCGAGCTTTCGCGTCATACCCTGGCCCATGGGGCTGGTGGCCCGCCTGCTGCGCCTCTTGCCCGATGCGGTGTTCGACGGTCTGCTGCGTGGCCGGCCACGCAAACACCGGCACACCGAAAGCTGAAAAGCAAAAAGGCCCCGAAGGGCCTTTGTTTTTTGGGGCTTGTGCCGCTCAGTAGCTGTTGCCACCACCGTAGCCGCCACCGCCTTCACGGCGACCACCGCCGCGGGGGCCGGAGCCGTAGGGGCTGCGGAAGCCGCCGCCACCGCCTTCGCCGTAGCCGCCACCGCCTTCACGACGGCCACCACCGTAGCCACCGCCACCACCGCCATAGCCGCCACCGCCTTCACGGCGGCCACCGCCAAAGCCACCACCACCGGTGCGGGGGGGGCGGGCTTCCATCGGGCGGGCTTCGTTGACCACCACGTTGCGGCCGCCGAGCGATTGGCCGTTCATGCCTTCGATGGCGGCTTGCGCTTCGGCATCGCTGCCCATCTCCACAAAGCCGAAACCTTTGGAGCGGCCAGTGTCGCGCTCCATCATGACCTTGGCGCTGGTCACAGCACCGAAGGCGCCGAACGCCTGTTCCAGATCGCCGTCACGCACCGAGTAGGGGAGGTTGCCGACGTAAAGTTTGTTGCCCATGAAGGGACTCCTCAAAACAAAAAAACACGCGATGGAGTCCCGAAAGCGCCTTCAACAAACCTGAGAACACCCGGATGGGAAGCGAAACTGACCTGGTCACCGCAAAAACACCGTGGGTTGCACGGCGCGAACCATTATGCGCGATAAATGCGAATTGCCAACAGGGGGTATCCCTGCAAGGCGCATGGGGCCTGGGTTTGTGTCACCCATGCCACGCATGTCACCAGCTGACCTCGCGGTCAGGGGTGGCGCTGATTTTGTGCACCGACAGGTCGGCGCCCTCGTATTCTTCTTCGGCGCTGAGCTTCAGGCCAACCGTGGCCTTGAGCGTGCCGTAAACCACGGCACCCCCCAGTACCGCCCAGGCCACGCCCATGCCGGTGCCGATCAGCTGGGCCGTGAAGCTCACGCCGCCCAGACCACCAAAGGACTGCGCACCGAAAATGCCGGCGGCGATGCCTCCCCAGGTGCCGCACAGGCCGTGCAGCGGCCAGACGCCCAGCACATCGTCGATCTTCCATTTGTTTTGGGTGAGCGTGAACATGGCCACGAACAGGGCGCCCGCCACGCCACCCACCACCAGTGCACCGAAGGGGTGCATCAGATCGGAGCCGGCGCACACGGCCACCAGTCCTGCCAGCGGGCCGTTGTGCACAAAACCCGGGTCGTTCTTGCCCAGCACCAGCGCCGTCAGCGTGCCGCCCACCATGGCCATCAGGGAGTTCACGGCCACCAGACCCGAAATCTTGTCCAGCGTCTGCGCGCTCATCACGTTGAAGCCGAACCAGCCCACGATCAGGATCCAGGCGCCCAGCGCCAGGAAGGGAATGTTGGAGGGCGGATGCGCCGACATGGCACCGTCCTTGCGGTAACGGTTGTAGCGGGCACCCAGCAGCAACACGGCCGGCAACGCGATCCAGCCACCCACCGCATGCACCACCACCGAGCCTGCAAAGTCGTGGAACTCTTCCCCGGTGGTGGCCTTGATCCAGGCCTGCACACCAAAGTGCTGGTTCCAGGCAATGCCCTCAAAGAAAGGGTAGACAAAGCCCACGATCACGGCGGTGGCGATCAGCTGCGGCCAGAACTTGGCCCGCTCGGCGATGCCGCCCGAAATGATGGCCGGGATGGCGGCGGCAAAGGTCAGCAGGAAAAAGAACTTGACCAGCTCGTACCCATTTTTGGCGGCCAGCTGTTCGGCGCCCACAAAAAAACCGGTGCCGTAAGCCACGCTGTAACCGACCACGAAATAGACCACGGTCGAAATCGAAAAATCGACCAGGATCTTGACCAGGGCATTGACCTGGTTCTTTTTGCGGACGGTGCCCAGCTCCAGAAAGGCAAAGCCGGCGTGCATGGCCAGCACCATGATGCCGCCCAGCAAGATGAAAAGCGCATCTGCGCCCTGTTTCAGTGCATCCATGTGATGTTTTGGGTTGAATTGATTTGGTTTGGTGCATGGGGAGCCAAAGGCCACCCTTTGCACCAAAGCCATGCAATTTCGGTGCCGGAAACAGCAAGGGCACCCGAAGGTGCCCGTTTGGAGTGCAACAAATGCCTCGTGCTGGTGCTGCGGACCAGCCCGGCGGCGCCGAGCCGGCGATCAAGCCGGTCTGGGGTGTGGGTTACCAGCTGTCGTTGCCCGCGCTGTCCCAGTCGTCGCCGCTGCCTGCGTCAAAGCTGCCGAGCCCGGTGCCTGAAGTGTCGGAGGTGTCCATGCGCACCAGACCCGTGTCTTCCATCGGGTCGGCCGAACGGCCGGCGCCCACACTGCTGGCACCGGTGCTGGCGGGGTGGTCGTGGCCTTCAAGTGCCTTGGACAGGGCGTAGCCTGCCGCCACACCGGCCAGGCCACCCACCACGGCGCCGGCCACGCCAGAGCCCGAAGACGGTGCAGGATACGGAGGGCCATAGCCGGTGGCCAGTCCGCGCGGGTCGTACTGCGCGCCAAAGCCGCGTGGGGCCTCAGGCGCATAGCCGCCCATGCCGGCCGGCTGCGGTTGCAGCGCCGGTTGCGCCTGTACGCGGCGCCACAGCCACAGCGCCAGCAACGCAAAACCGCCCGTCAGCAGGGCGGGCCAGAGCCAGGCTGGCTGTGCAGGCGCTGCGGGTGCTGCCACGTTCACGGCCGTTTGTACGGGTGTCGGTGTGGCTTTGGTGGCGGCCTGCTGCTCGATCGTCTGGGCCACGGCCTTGAACTTATCGGGCGACTGGGCGAACTTGAGCGAGGGATCGATTTCACGCGCCATGCGGATGGCCTGCAGGGCTTGCGCATGCTGGCCTTCGCGGGCCAGCACCTGGGCCAGCTCGTAATGTGCGCGGGCGCTGCGGGGCTTTTCGGCAATCACCTCGCGCAGCATGCGCTCGGCCTGCGGCAATTCGCCCTTGGCCACGGCCTGCTCAATGTCGTGAGGCGCGGGCAAAGCCAGGCAAACGCTGGCCCAAAGGGTGGCCAGCAGCAGAACAAGGTGACGGTGCAGTTTGGACAGGGTCATGGGCTTGCGCTCAAAGTGGAACACGGGGACTGTTGTATCCGACGGGCAGATGCAACGCCGCTCATTTGACGTCAGAGACCCCGCTGGACAAGGGGCATGCGCCGGCGGTTTGTGAGCAGTTGTTGCACGGCGGGTGGCTCAGTGTGCGCCACCCGCATCCACCGCTGCTGCGCCCCGGTGGGGCGCGGGCCGTTTCGTCAGCCAAAGCGAAGCGATCAGCAGCACAAAAACGCCGGCCGAGGCCAGAAAAATGTCGTCGGCCGCACGGGTGAAGGCCTGCTGGTCGATCAGGCGGT
>JAYRQF010000297.1:0-5308 GCA_041910735.1 Limnohabitans sp. | reverse complement strand
GTCCCGGCCGAGCCAGTCGCCGCTCTCGCACACCGGGCCGACCACGTCATAGGTCACCGCCTCACCGGCACGCGGCGAGATCGGCACGATCTGGTGGAAGGCCTCGTACATGGCCGGGCGCGGCAGGCCGTTCATGGCCGCGTCGACGATGCAGAAATTCTTCTGCTCGCCGGGCTTGGTGAACACCACCTCGGTCAGGCACACCCCGGCATTGCCCACCAGCGAACGGCCCGGTTCGATCATCAGCTGGCGCTGGCCGTAGCCGCGCGCGTCCAGCTTGGCCAGCAGCTGCGCCCACAAGGCGTCGGCGGCAGGTGGCGTCTCGCCGTTGTAGTCGATGCCCAGACCACCGCCAAAGTCGATGTGGTGGACCGGGATGCCCGCCGCCTCGATCTCGGCCAGCAGGTCCAGCACGCGGTCCATCGCGTCCAGATAGGGCGTGACTTCGGTGATCTGCGAGCCGATGTGGCAGTCGATGCCCACCACCTTCAGGCCCGGCAGGCTGGCCGCATGGCGGTAGGCCTGAAGGGCGCGTTCGTGTGCGATGCCGAATTTGTTGCCCTTCAGGCCGGTGGAGATGTAGGGGTGCGTTTTCGCGTCCACGTTGGGGTTGACGCGCAGGCTCACCGGCGCTTGCGTGCCCAGTTCGACCGCCACGCTGCTCAGCACATCGAGCTCGGCTTCGCTCTCGACGTTGAAACAGCCGATGCCGGCCTGCAGCGCCTGCTTCATCTCGGCGCGGGTCTTGCCCACGCCCGAGAAGATCACCTTGGCCGGATCGCCGCCGGCGGCCAGCACGCGCACCAGCTCACCGCCGGAGACGATGTCGAAGCCGCATCCGGCGTTGGCAAACACCTGCAGCACCGCCAGGCTGGAGTTGGCTTTCATGGCGTAGCAGATCTGTGCCTTGCGGCCGGCAAAGCCGCGCTGGTAGGCGGCCAGCGCCGACAGCATGGCGGCTTTGGAATAGACAAACAAAGGCGTGCCGTGTTCGCGTGCCAGATCGGTCAGGCACACGCCTTCGACGTGCAATTGCCCGCCCTGATAGGCGATGAAAGGCTGGCCGGGCAGGGAAGTGGGGTTCGTCATGTTCAGCGGGAAGGTTCGGAAGCGGCGGGGGTGGTGGCCTGTGCAGGCTTGTGCCATGGGTTGAGCGTTTGCGGCAGTGTGGCGCGGCCTCGTGCATCGGGGGTGTCGGGCAGGTACAGGGCGCCTTTCTGGCCGCACGCCGCCAGCATCGCCGCACTGCCGGCAAGGACTTGGGCGATGACTAGAATTCTTGCAATTCTCAACATCCGGCGATTGTAATGACCGACCTCGAATACATGGATCTGGCCGAGCGCCTGCTGGCGCAGGTGGAGGCCTCTTGCGACCGCATCAACGACGAGACGGACGCCGACGTCGACAACCAGCGCGTGGGTGGCATGGTCACGCTGACTTTTGCCAACCGCAGCCAGATCGTCATCAACCTGCAAAAGCCGCTGCACGAGGTCTGGGTGGCTGCGCGCCGTGGCGGTTTTCATTACAAACACGACGGCAGCCGCTGGATGGACACCAAGGGCCAGGGCGAATTCTGGGAGAGCCTGTCGCTGTATGCGAGCGAGCAGGCCGGCCAGAGCCTGCGCTTTGGCGCCTGATCAGTTGCGGAACAGGTCCAGAATCCGGCGTTTTTCGTCAGAGGGAGGCAGGGCCGCCGGCTTGTCGTCGGCTTTGTCGCCCAGACCCAGCGAGGTCACGCCGCCGCGGGCGAACTCTTCGTAAACCCAGTCGCTGCCCACATGCATCAGGCCTTCGGGCACCGGGTATTCGGACACCGGCACCTGGCGCAGCGCGGTTTCCATGTAGCTGATCCACACTGGCAGGCTCAGGCCGCCACCGGTTTCGCGGTCGCCCAGCTTGCGCGGCGTGTCGTAGCCGATCCAGACGATGCCGGTGACTTGTGGGTTGTAGCCGGCAAACCAGGCGTCCATGGCGTCGTTGGTGGTGCCGGTCTTGCCGTAGATGTCGGGGCGTTTGAGCATGGCCTGCGCGCGCGCCGCGGTGCCCGAGCGGGTGACTTCCTGCAGCAGGCTGCTCATCACATACGCGTTGCGTGCAGCGATTGCGCGCTGTGCTTCTTCGGGCTGGGCCGGTGGCGGGCTTTCAACCAGCACCTTGCCCTTGGGGTCGCTGATGCGGGTGATCAGGTGCGGCTGCACCAGATAGCCGCCGTTGGCAAACACCGAATAGGCCGAGGCCATCTGCATCGGCGTCACTGAGCCGGCGCCCAGCGCCATGGTCAGATAGGCGGGGTGTTTGTCTTCGTCAAAACCGAAGTGCGTGATCCACTGCTGGGCATTGCGGGCGCCCACCGCCTGCAGCACGCGGATTGAGATCATGTTCTTGGACTTGGCCAGGCCGGTGCGCAAGCTCATCGGGCCTTCGAACTTGCCGTCGTAGTTTTTGGGTTCCCAGGGCTGGCCGCCGGTCACGCCGCCATCAAAAAACAAAGGCGCGTCGTTCACCACCGTGGCCGGGGTGAAGCCCTTTTCGAGCGCGGCCGAATAAATGAAGGGCTTGAAGCTGGAGCCCGGCTGGCGCCAGGCTTGGGTGACGTGGTTGAACTTGTTCTTGGCAAAGTCAAAGCCACCCACCAGCGCGCGCACCGCGCCGGTTTGTGGCGTGAGGGCCACGAAAGCGCCTTCCACCTCGGGTTGCTGGGTGATCTCGTAGCCGCCCCTGGGCATCTGCACGATGCGCACCACCGCACCCCGGCGCAGGCGCACGGCCGGCGCGGCCTTGTCCGACAGGCCAGACTGCACCGGCTTGAGGCCGTCGCCGGTGATCTCGATGTTGTCGCCGTTGCCGCGGGTCACCACCACCTTGCGCGGGCCGGCTTCGAGCACCACGGCACTCAGCAGGTCCCCGTTGTCCGGGTGGTCGTCCAGCACATCGTCGATGGCGTCTTCGAGCTTTTTGGGATCGGCTGGCAAGTCAATGAATTTCTCGGGGCCGCGGTAATACTGGCGGCGTTCGTAGTCCATGATGCCCTGACGCAGGGCGCGGTAGGCGGCGCGCTGCTCGTCCGCTACCAGCGTGGTGGTGACGTTCAGGCCCCGGGTGTAGGTCTCGTTGCCGTACTGTGCGTAGACCATCTGGCGCACGGTTTCGGCCACGTATTCGGCATGCAGGATGTTTTTGTCGGCCGAGCTGCGCAGACGCAGGGGTTCAGCCTTGGCCGAGCGGGCCTGCTCGCGGGTGATGAAGCGGTTTTCCTCCATGCGCTCGATGATGTAGAGCTGGCGGGCGCGGGCGCGCTTGGGGTTGGCAAACGGGTTGTAGGCCGAAGGCGCCTTGGGCAGGCCGGCCAGCATGGCCGCTTCGGCCACCGTGATGTCCTTGAGTGATTTGCCAAAGTAGGTTTCGGCCGCTGCCGCAAAACCGTAGGCCCGGTTGCCCAGGAAGATCTGGTTCATGTAGATCTCCAGGATCTGGTCCTTGGTGAGCATGTGCTCAAGCTTGTACGTCAGCAGGATCTCGTAGATCTTGCGGGTGTAGGTCTTCTCGGACGACAGGTACACATTGCGCGCCACCTGCATGGTGATGGTGGAGGCGCCCTGGCTCTTCATGCGGCCGATGTTGGCGATGCCGGCGCGCAGGATGCCCAGATAGTCCACGCCGCCGTGCTGGTAAAAGCGCGCGTCCTCGATGGACAGCACCGCGTCTTTCATGACCTTGGGAATTTCGGCAATCGGGGTGAGGTTGCGGCGCTCCTCGCCAAACTCTCCCATCAGCACCCCGTCGGCGGTGAAGACGCGCAGCGGCAGCTTGGGCCGGTAGTCGGACAGGTCGGAGATGTCAGGCAGGTTGGGGTATGCCACCACCATGGCCACGCCGACCACGAACACGATGGCCAGCAGGCCTGCAACGATCAGGCCAAAGCCCCAGAGCGCCAGCCGGACCAGCCAGTGGCCAGCATCCCGCCGGGTGCTGGCTGTCTTGGAAGAGGATTCTTGCGCGGGGTTGGGCTTGGCGGACATAGGACCTTCATCGGCCGCGCCGCTGGGGCGCAGAAGGCCCGCATTATAAAAATCCGGGGTGCAGCCCGTCTTACGGCAAACGATGAAGTGAAATCTTAATAACTCATATATTGATTGAAACAAGTTGTGTGCGCTCCTACAAAGGAAACGCACCGGCCCGACAGAGGCACATCAGGGAGGAGACCCCGCATGCAATGGCGCGAGCGATTGGCAGGTTTTCTGGCACGGCGTCGCCGGCGCACCAGCGCCTGGGGCGCCATGCTCGACCAGCAAAACATCCTGCTGGCCGCGCTGTCCCTGCAAAAGACCGGGGTCGTGCGCGTGATGGTCTACGAACACCAGCACGCACCTGAAGGGCTGGTGCACCTTGCCGAACGCGACGACTGGCTGGTCCAGACTCTGCGCAGTCTGGGTGCGCATTTGCCGACAGGTCTGCGCACCATGGCGCTGGCACTGGGTGAAAGCCGCTGCCGTCACGGCGTGCTGGAGTGGCCCGGCGCACCCGAATCGCGCCGGCTGGAGGCCGAGGTCCAGCTCGAAGCCGCTGCCGCCTGGGGCGTGGCGCCCGAGGAGGTGGGCTTCGATTTCAGTGTGCAAGAGGTGGCCCTGCCCACCGGCACGCCGGTGCAACAGGTCCGGTGGGCGGCCTGCCTGCGCGAGGAGTTGCAGCAGTGGCAGCGGCATGCGCGCAGTGCGGGCTGGCGTCTGCCGGTGGTCGAAACAGAGCACCAGGCCGCGCGGCGTGCAGCCCTGCATCTGCGGGGGGACACGGTGCAGCACTGGGCCGAATCCCCGCAGGACTGGCAGTTCAGCCGCACACCTGAACGGGCGCCAGACATGCTGGACTGGCCAAACCTGCAGAGCAGCCCCATGTGGCAGCCGCTCGTGGCCTGCGGCGCCGCGCTGGGGGCCTTGTTGTGACAGCGCAGTCCCTCAACCTCCTGCGTTACCCACGGCGTGTGCCGGCACTGGACGCGGCGTTGTGGCGGCCCGCTGCTGCAGCCTTGCTGACCGGTGCGCTGGCGGGCGGTGTCTGGGGCGGCTGGCAGCACATGCGGCAGGACGGTCTGCTGGCGCTGCACGCCCGCCTGCAGGAACAGGTGCAGACCCTGTCCGGTCAGCAGGCCGGGGTCACGGCCCGACAGGCGAAGGCACGCCTGCATCAGGCGTTTCTGGATCGGGCGCAGGCTTGGCAAAGCCAGCGTGAGCGCGTGATGCGCCTGCATGCGGGCTTGACCGAACAGGCCCGGGACACGGGTTTGCGGGTGGAGCGCTGGCAGGCCGATGGG
>JAYRQF010000296.1:0-24364 GCA_041910735.1 Limnohabitans sp. | reverse complement strand
CGGCAAAGCCGGCCAGCAGGGCGGTGTCGGTCGGGCCGGGGCAGACCACGTTGACGGTGATGTTGTGGCGGGCGTGTTCGCGCGCCAGAGTTTTGGACAAGGCCACCAGACCGCCCTTGCAGGCGGCGTACACCGCCTCGCCGGACGAGCCGCCACGGGCCGCGTCAGAGGCGATGTTGACGATGCGGCCACCACCACGCGCCACCATGCCGGGCAGCACGGCGTGGTGCATGTGCAAAGCGCCCGTCAGGTTGATGGCGATCAGCTTGTCCCACTCGGCGGGCACGGTTTTGGTGAAGGGCTTGAAGATGTCCCAGCCGGCGTTGTTCACCAGCACGGCGATCGGGCCGAGTTGCGCTTCGGTCGCGGCCACAGCGGCGTCCACTGCTGCGCGGTCGGTGATGTCGCAGGCATAAGCAGCAGCGGTGCCACCAGCCGCCTTGATCTCGTCCGCCACTTTTTGCGCAGCGGCCAGATTCATGTCGAACACCGCCACTTTGGCACCCTCTTTGGCAAAGCGCTTGCAGGTCGCCCCACCAATGCCACCACCGCCACCGGTCACCACAACCACTTGTTCTGTCAGACCATTCATTTCGCGCTCCTGTTGCTTCAATTAAGACAATATGTTTGCGCATTCTATGGAACAGCACAAGCATGTAAAAGGCAAAATTTCCATAATTTCCCCATGGTTTACCCTATGAGACAGCTCGCAAAATGCTGTCAAACAACCGCAAGTATTTGACAATGTATTGAAACTTACAAAACCAATACAGCGTGCACAAAGGTGCACTGAACCGCCGGCGCCACACAGCTGCAACCGGCATGTCGCCTGCGCTACTGGAAACGCCAGCACCTGCGTTGACACCCCCCATGCCCACACCTAACCTGCGCGCACTGCCCAACAGGAGACATTGCATGCAACGCAGAAAATTCATGGCCCAGGCCGGCATGGCCGGCGCCGCCGCGACCAGCCTGGCCACACCCGCCCTCGCCCAGTCCGGCATGCCCGACATCCGCTGGCGGATTTCCTCCAGCTACCCCAAGACGCTGGGCACGATCTACGGCGCCATGGCGCTGGTCACCAAACGGGTGGCCGAGCTGACCGGTGGCAAATTCAACATCAGCCTGCACGCCGCAGGTGAACTGACCCCGGCGCTGCAGGTGCTGGACGCTGTGCAGAACGGCACCGTCGAGGCAGGTCATTCGGCCAGCTACTTCTACATTGGCAAAGACCCGGCCTTTGGCTTTGGCACCGCCCTGCCCTTCGGCCTGAGCAGCCGCGCCCAGAACGCCTGGCTTTACGAAGGCGGCGGCCAGGCCATGCTCGACGAGTTCTACGCCAACTATGGCGTGCTGAGCCTGCCTGTGGGCAACACCGGCGCCCAGATGGCCGGCTGGTACCGCAAGGAAATCAGGAGCGCTGAAGACCTCAAGGGCCTGAAGTTCCGTGTGGGCGGTCTGGCGGGCATGGTGCTGTCCAGACTCGGCGTGGTGCCCCAGCAGCTGGCCGCAGGCGACCTCTACCAGGCACTCGAAAAGGGCGTACTGGACGCGGCCGAATTCGTGGGCCCCTACGACGACGAGAAACTGGGCCTGCACAAAGTGGCGAAGTACTACTACTACCCCGGCTGGTGGGAAGGCAGCGCCACGCTCACCCTGTTCGTGAACCAGAAGGCATGGGCCGCCCTGCCCCCGATGTACCAGGCGGCTCTGCGCACCGCCTGCGCCGAGGCCAACCAGTGGTCCACCGCCAAATACGACGTGGAGAACCCGCATGCCCTGCGCCGCCTGGTGGCCGGTGGCGCCCAGTTGCGTGCTTTCCCCAACACCGTGACTCAAGCCTGCTTCAAGGCCGCCAACGAGCTCTACCAGGAACTCTCGGACAAGAGCCCGGCGTTCAAAAAAATCTACGACGAATGGGTGAAGTTCCGTCAGGAACAGGTGTCCTGGCAGCAGTTCTGCGACACGCCCTTCGACAACATGATGGTGTCGCTGCTGCGCCGCCGAAGCTGAGCCGGAGCCGATGTCGATTCCGACCCTCAACGTGGTGGGGTGTGGCCGCGTGGGGCAAACTCTGGCGCGGCTGCTGCATGAGCGCGGCCTGTGCCAGGTGCAGGACCTCAAGGCCCGCAGCGCCCAAAGCGCACGGCAGGCCGCGGCTTTCATTGGTGCCGGGCAGGCGACGGACACGCTGGCCGCCATGCGACCGGCCGATCTCTGGATGCTCAGCGTGCCCGACACCCAGGTGCAGGCGGTGGCCAATGAACTGGCGGCGGTCTGGCCCGGTGCATCCGGCCACCGCATTCCCATGGCTTTCCATTGCAGCGGCTTCCTGCAGGCATCCGCAATGGCCGCGTTGGGCGAGCGCGGATGCGTGCTCGCGAGTGTGCACCCCGTGTTGAACTTCGCTTCGGCCAGCACCGGCGTGGCCCAGTTCCCGGGCACGCCCTGCGGCATCGAAGGCGAGGCCACCGCACTGGATATCCTGCGCCCGCTGCTCGAAGGCGTTGGTGGGCGCTGCTTTGCGGTGCAAAGCGAACACAAGGCGCTCTACCATGCTGCCGCCGTGTTCTCCAGCAACTACCTCGTGGTGCTGCAGGCCATCGCGCGCGAGGCCTGGCAGGCTGCCGGTGTGCCCCCGGCGCTGTTGCCCGACGTGCATGCGGCGCTGCTGCAGGCCACCGTGACCAACACCCTGGCACTGGGACCTGCAGGCGCCATCACCGGTCCGGCCGCGCGTGGCGACACGGCAGTGGTGCAACAACAGGGGGATCGCGTGCAGCAGTGGCATCCCGAGGCCGCCGCCATTTACCGGCAGATGGCCGTGCTCGCCAGGCGCCTGGCGCTGCACGGTCACACCATGCCTGAACACGGCAACACCGCATGAGCACATCCTCCCGACTGCAACGCGCCCTGAGCATCGAAGACCTGCGGCGGCTGGCGCGTTCGCGTCTGCCGCGCTCCGTGTTCGAGTTCATCGATGGCGGTGCGGAAGACGAAATCACGCTGCGCGGCAACCGTCAGGCGCTCGAAAGCGTCCAGATCGTGCCGCGCATCCTGACCGATGTCAGCCGACCCGAGCTGTCCACCCGGGTGGCCGGTACGACCTGCGCCGCGCCACTGGTGATCGCCCCCATGGGTTCGTGCATGCTGGCCTGGCCGCAGGCCGACATCGCGATCGCACGGGCAGCCGCACGCCACGGCATTCCCTACACCCTGTCGACCATGTCCACCACCAGCATCGAACGCATGGCGGACGCGGTGCAGGGCGCGCTGTGGTTTCAGCTGTATGTGCTGCGCGACCACGAAGCCAACTTCAGGCTGGTGGATCGCGCACGCGCAGCCGGCTATTCAACCCTGGTGGTGACGGTTGACCTGCAGGCTGGCGGCAAGCGCGAACGGGACCTGCGCAACGGCGTTTCCGTGCCCCTGCGCATGAGCCTGCGCCACCTGTACGAAGGCATGACCCACCCTGGCTGGTCATGGCAGATGCTGCGCCATGGCATGCCACGGTTCGAGAACGTGCAGGGTTTGCTCGGTGACGAGTCGGCCGGACTCACCATCGCGGCCCGCGTGGGGCAGAACCTGGACGCGGCCTTTGACTGGGACGGTCTGTCACGCCTGCGTGAGCGCTGGCCCGGGAAGCTGTTGGTCAAAGGCGTGGAGCACCCCATGGACGCACTGCGGCTGGCCAGCATGGGCGTGGACGGCATCTGGGTCTCCAACCATGGCGGGCGACAGCTCGACGGGGCACAGCCTTCCGCCCGGGCGCTGCCGCGTCTGCACCGCGCCCTCAAGGGGCAGGTGCCGCTGATCCTCGATTCGGGGATCCGGCGCGGCGTGGACATCCTCAAGGCCCGGGCGCTTGGCGCCAGCGCAGTGGCCATTGGCCGCGCCGCCCTGTTTGGTGCTGCTAGCGGTGGCGAAGCGGGTGTGCTGCGAGCCCTGGACATCCTGACCGACGAGCTGCGGCTGGCCATGAAGCTCGCAGGCACACCTCGCATCGAGGGCGTGGACCGCGACCTGCTGGCACCCGACACCGTACCCGACACTTTCTGAATCCCAAAACGAACATGAGCCAAACGCCCTCCGCCGAAGCCGCACAACTGATCTGGCAACACTGGCAAAACGGCCAGCCGTTTGACAATCTGCCGCCGCAGTGCCGACCGCAAACACGTGCGCAGGGCTATGCGGCGCAGGCTGGCCTGCCACAAGCTTCAGGGCGCTCCGTGCAAGGCTGGAAGATCGCAGCCACCAGCGCCGCAGGCCAGAGCCACATCAACGTCAGTGGCCCGCTGGCCGGGCGCATCCTGTCCGGTCAGGTGCTGGCAGCGGGCGCCCAGGTGCCGACCACCGGCAACCGCATGAAAGTGGCCGAACCGGAAATGGCTTTCGTGTTCGCCCACGATCTGCCGGCTCGCGACCAGCCGTATGGGGTGGATGAAGTGATGGCCGCCGTGGCCAGCCTGCACCCGTCGATCGAGATTCCCAACTCGCGCTTTGCCGAATTCACCGCCGCAGGCGAGGCCCAGCTGCTGGCCGACAACGCCTGCGCACACCTGTTCATGCTTGGCCCCCGTGCACCCGAAGGCTGGCAACATCGCGATCTGGCCTCCCACCCGGTGTCGGCCCGGGTCACACGCCAGGACGGCACACACTGGGAGCGTCAGGGCAGCGGCGCTGCCGTGCTGGGCGACCCACGCATCGCGCTGACCTGGCTGGTCAATGAGTTGTCGGGTCTGGGCATCGGCCTGCAGGCCACCCAGTTCGTCACCACCGGCACCTGCATGGTGCCGCTGGAGCTGACAGCGGGCGATACGGTGCAGGCCGACTTTGGCGTGCTCGGCCGCATCGGCATGCAGTTCGCGGACTGAAGCTGCCTCAGGTCCGCATCACCTGGCCCAGTGCCCGCACCAGGTCGGTCTGGGTGAGGATGCCCACCAGCCGTTTGTCCTCGTCGATCACCGGCAGGTGGTGGTGCCCCTGGGACGAGAACAGCGGCAGCAGGTCCAGTGCCGGGCTGCTGGCGCTGGCCACGCGCACCTGCCGGGTCATGGCCTGCCCCACCGTCACGCCCTCTGCAAAGCCGGTAATCGCCTCCGCATCGGGCACCGGTCGTTTCAGTTCGGACACCCGAATTTCGTGGCCTGCGTGGCGCAGCACATCCCCTTGCGTGAGGATGCCCGTGACTTGGCGGTTCAGGTCCACCACCGGCAGGGCCTTGATCTGCATGCGCTGCATCAGGCGCCAGGCCTGCGCCAGCGGCGCCCTGAAGTCCACCGTGACAGGCTCGGGTGTCATGATGTCGCGGCACACCAGACTGCCCCAGAGGCGCTCAGAGGCGATGCCCTCGGCACGTCGCAGCAGGCGCGCCAGTTCATCGGGGGCCACGTCCAGAACCTCCTTGTACTCCTGCAGGGCGGTGCGCAGGTCCTGCTCGGACACCCGCACGCCCTGCCCCACACCGGGCATGGCGCCGTGGGTGATCCGGTGCGGGTAGGGGTGACCGCTCAGGGTGTTGTAGACCATGCCCGCCAGCACCAGCAGAGCCGAGTTGGCCAGCACCGGGAAAAGCACAAAAGACCAGGACTGCTCGTGCATCAGCACCATAAGCAGGGCCACGGCGCCCCCGGGGGGGTGCAGGCAGCGCAGCAGCATCATGATCGCAATGGCCAGGCCCACCGCCAGCGCTGCCGCCAACATCGGTCCGGGCAGCCAGTGGGCACAGATCACGCCCACCAGTGCGCTGACGGTGTTGCCGACCACCACCGGCCAGGGTTGCGCCAGCGGACTGGCCGGCGCCGTGAAAACGAGGACCGCGCTCGCACCCACCGGAGCGACGAGCCAGACGGCGGCGTCATGGCTCAGCCACAGGCTGAGGGCCGCCGTGAGCAACACCCCGAGCGCTGCGCCCAGCACAGAGCGCACACGCTCGCTGACGGCAGGCAGACGGGCACGAACCACCGGCATGTTCATGTTCAGGCGCTGCTTCAGACCTGCCGACGGGTCCAGGACGGCAAGGGCGCCGAACGGTGCAGCACGTTCTCGTGCAGCCACACGGCACTGCTGCGGGCACGCTCGGCCACCGTGTCCAGCGGCAGCTGCTGGTAGTCGTCGTTGAAAACTTCGAAGCTGTAGTCACCGCGGTAGCCGATGCGATCCAGCCGCATGACCAGATCGGCCAGTTGTTCGCTGTGCACGCCCTCACCCGGAAACACACGGAAGGTTCGTGCCGTGGTCATGCGCTCTTCAAAGGTGGGCGTTTCCTGCCACATGAAGTCCGACAGCTGCACCAGAAAGATCTTCTCGGGGTCGAGCTCTTCGATCGCGTCCAGCGAGGACTTGGCGGCAAAAATGTGAAAAGAGTCCAGTCCGATGCCCAGGTTGGGGCAGTCGGCACGGCAAACCACGTCCCAGCTGACCGGAAACTCGTTGACGGTGCGGCCCCAGGACAGCGCCTCGTAGGCCACCTTGATGCCCAGCGGCAACGCCAGCATGGCAAGCTTTTTCAGGTCGGCCGCGATCTGGTCAAGGTCTTGTGTGGCATGGCGCGAGGTGGACGAGCACGCCAGCAGCACTTTGGAGCCGGTGGCCGCGCACATCTCCAGCATGGACTTGGCAATGTCGACTTTGTAGCCGTGCAGGTGACCGGACAGACCTTCAAAGTCGCGCAGCACCTGAAAGCCGGTGGGCCGCAGACCGCTGGACTGCACGGTGGCCACGGCCGCGTCCACACCGCCGGGGTGGGTGACCAGATCGCGCGCCATCAGCATGACCTGAGAGAAACCCGCGCGCTTCATGGCCGCCAACTTCGCCTCCAGCGAGCCCGCCATGGTGATGGTGTCCATCCCGTAGCCGTCGAGCATGTTCATGGTCGGCCTCTTTATTTGTGCACGAGTTCAAACGCTACCGAGCCCAGCACGCTGCGCGTGAGCGCGCCGCGGTCTTCGGGGTGCAGCCGGGTCGATTCGACGAACTCCACGCCATGGGCCTTGAGCGCCTTGACGGCCTCGCCCACGTCGGACACGCCAAAACCGATGCGTTTGAGGCACTCTGGGCCTTCATCGCCCGACTCCATCCACGGGTCAGGCTCCACCAGCTGCCAAAGGAAGGAGCCGCAAGGGCTCTTCATCAGCTTGCCCTTGGGCAGGATGCCAAAACGCTCTTCGTCCGGAATCGAGACAAAGTCGAACATGTGTTCGTAATAGGTCAGCCAGTCGGCACTGCGGCCGGCGCCGATGTACTGCACCACACCGAAGTAGCTCATGCCCGACAGCGCGGGGGGATGCTGGTCCACCGTGGGGATGGGCTTGAAGTCGATGTCGTAGATCGAGAACTCCTGCCAGCGGTCCACAAAATAAAAGCGGCTGCGGCCCGGCCCGTGGATGGCCGGGATGTGCAGCTCCATGGCCTGCGCCTGGCTGGGCACGCCCCAGGCACCGAGTTCGAGGCAGCGGGTGTGGGCCTTGAGGGCGTCCTGCACCCTGAAAGCCACAGCCGAGATGGCCGGCTCACCGTCCACCGTGCCACTCACACGGGCATCGTCGGGGTTGGCGTTGACCACCAGATTCATGTCGCCCTGACGGTAGAGCGTGACCTCCCGCGAGCGGTGGCGGGCCACCGGGCGAAAGCCCATGTTTTCCAGCACCTGCCCCAGGGCCTGCGGGCGGCTGGTGGCGAATTCGATGAATTCGATGCCGGCGATGCCCAAGCGGTTGGGCATTTCGGGCACGTCTTCGCGGTCGACTTTGCGCAGGTTCATGACGGCTCCTTGGTTCAGTAACTCAGTTGGGCCACACGGCGCAGCTCTTGCGCCGTGGTGCCGGGCAAGCCAAAGTATTCCAGATAGGCGGGAATCTGTTCGAACAGCATGTCGGTGCCCACCTGGGTGCGGCAGCCGCGTTTTTGTGCTGCGGCCAGAAAGGCCGTGGTTTCGGCTTTCATCACGACTTCACCTACAAAGGTGTCGGGTGACAGGCGCGATACGTCCATCGGCAGCGGATCACCCTCGTTCATGCCCATGGGTGTGGCATTGACCACCAGATCGTGACCTGCCGGATCATTCGAGCCGGTCTGGACCGCGATCTGCGGGTAGTTCTCCTTGAGCCGCCGGGCCAGCGCCTCGCAGCCTGCGGTGTTCACATCGAACAGGCTGATCGCAGCGATGTTGGCCCCTGCAAGGGAGGCCGCAATCGCGCTGCCCACGCCACCGGTGCCTACCACCAGCACGCGCTTGCCGCTCAGGTCAAAACCCTTGCGCTGCACGCCGCGCACAAAGCCGGCACCGTCAAACATGTCACCTACCAGGCGCCCATCGGCCAGTTTTTTGACCGCGTTGCAGGCGCCCGCCACGCGCACCGTGGGCGTGACTTCGTCGAGCAGACCGACCACCGTGACCTTGTGCGGCATGGTGATGAGCGCGCCGCGGGTGTTCTCCAGCGAGAAGACCGCCTTCAGGAAGTTCGGGAAGTTTTCCGGCTTGCACCCCATGGGCACGACCACGGCATTGATGCCCGCTTCTTCGAAGTACGGGTTGTAGATCATCGGCGACTTGAAGGTGTGCGTCGGCCAGCCGATATGGGCGATGATTTCGGTGTTGCCGTTGATCATGGTGTTCACGTCACTTGGCCGCTTGCGCCGCAGACACGCCGGCGCGCAGCGCCAGCAGGTAGCTGTCCGCACCAAAGCCGCAGATCTGGCCCTTGACGATCTCGGCAAACACCGAGTGGTGGCGGAAAGCCTCGCGGGCATGGATGTTGGACATGTGCAGCTCCACCACCGGGCAGGTCAGGATGGCCAGCGCGTCACGGATGGCGTAGCTGTAATGCGTCCAGGCGCCAGCGTTGATCAGAACAGCATCGACATTGTCGAAGTAGGCCTGGTGGATGCGCTCGCACATTGCGCCTTCGTCGTTGGTCTGAAAGCACTCGACCTCGGCCCCGAGCTCCTGGCCCAGTTGCTGCAGGTTGCCATTGATCTCGTCGAGCGTGATGGTGCCGTACTGTTTGGGATCGCGTTTGCCGAACATGTTGTGGTTCACGCCGTGGAGCATCAGGACTTTCATGGGGGTACTTTCAGTGGGTCTTGTCAGATGAACAAAAGCCCCGGCCACCTGCCGGTGACCCAGGGCTTTCAAAAAGGCATCACTTGCCGGATTTCTTGCCGGCGGCCTTGTCGATGTCGGCCTGCAGTTCCTTGACCAGGTCCTGGCCGACGGTCACGCCGTACTTGGCGGTCACAGGGCGCAGTTTGTCGCGCAGCTTGGCCAGCTCGGCGTCAGAGAACTGGGTCACCTGCATGCCGTTTTTCTTCATGTTGTCCAGTGCAGAAGCCACCACACCACGGGCCTGCTCACGCTGGTATTTGGCAGACACCTGAACGGCTTCGGTGATGATCTTCTTCTGTTCGGCGTTCAGGCCATCCCAGAACTTCTTGCTCATCAGCACCGACTGCGGGTTGTACTGGTGGTTGGACAGCACAACGTGCTTTTGCACTTCGTAGAACTTGTTGGCATTGATCACGCTGATCGGGTTTTCCTGGCCGTCGATGGCTTTTTGCTCCATCGCAGAGTAAACCTCGGGGAAAGGCAGCGGTGTGGGGTTGGCACCCAGGGCCTTGACCCAGTCGACGTTGATCGGGTTGGGGATCACACGCAGCTTCAGACCTTCCAGGTCTTCGACCTTGGTCACAGCGCGCTTGCTGTTGGTGATCTGGCGGAAGCCCAGCTCGTAGTAACCAAGACCCACCAGGCCTTTGTCCTGCAGGCGGGCGTGCATCTTCTGACCGAAGGCGCCATCGACCACGGTGTCGGCCACGGCTTCATTGGGGAACATGAAGGGGAAGTCGAAGATGGCGAATTCCTTGACCTGCGAAGCCAGAATGCCCGAGTTCATGGCCACCATTTCGAGTGTGCCGCCCTGCATGGCCGAGACATTGGCCTGGTCGCTGCCCAGCGTGCCGCCGGGGAACAGGTTGACTTTGAGCTTGCCGCCGGATTTGGACTCGACAATTTCCTTGAACTTCTCCATGCCCAGCACGATGGGATGGCCTTTGGGGTTCTGGGTGGCGAACTTGATGGTTTTGTCCTGTGCCATCGACACGCCGGCTGCTGCCAGGGCCACGGAAGCGATCAGGGTCTTGATGAAGATGCGTTTCATGCTTGTCTCCGGATAGAAGGACGTACGCGAAGCTGAGCTGCTGACACCCGGCGTACCCGGGCGGGTGCCAGCAGACGGAATCAGTAGAACCAGCGCGCCGGCACCATGACGATGCTGGGGAAAAGCACCATCAGGAACATGACGATGAACTGCACGGCCATGAAGGGCATGACACCGCGCGTCACATCGTCCATCCGCATGCGGCCAACCCCGGCGACCACGTTGAGCACAGTGCCCACGGGCGGGGTCACCAGGCCGATCGAGTTGTTGATGATGAACAGCACGCCGAAGTAGACCGGATCGATGCCTGCGGCCTTGACCAGGGGCATGAGCACCGGCGTCAGGATCAGGATGGTAGGCGTCATGTCCATCGCGGTGCCGACGATCATGCACAGGATCATGATGGCGAACATCAGCAGCGTCGGACGGTCCAGCAGCGGCTGCAGCAGGCTGATGACCTGGTCGGGCAGGTTGGCCACGGTGATCATCCAGGCCGAGACCATGGCGGCAGCCACCAGGAACATGACCACGGCAGTGGTCTTGGCGGACGCCACAAACACCTCGAACAGCTGTTTCATGGTCAGCTCGCGGTAGATCACGGCGGCCACGAACAGGGCATAGACAGCCGCCACCACGGCGGCTTCGGTCGGTGTGAACACGCCCATGCGCAGGCCCACCAGGATGATGACGGGCAGCATCAGCGCCCAGGTGGCACGACGCAGCGCGACCATCACCTCGCTCATGGGCTGGCGCGGGGGGGGCGTGAGGTTTTCCTTGCGGGTCAGCCACCACCAGGTGATCCAGAGGCCAGCGCCCAGCACCACGCCCGGCATGATGCCGGCCAGAAACAGCTTGGAAATCGACACGTTGGCGGCCACGCCGAAGATCACGAAACCGATCGAGGGCGGGATGATCGGACCGATCACACCGCAGGCGGCAATCAGGCCCCCGCTGCGCGCCTTGTCGTGACCTGCCTTGACCATCATGGGCAAGAGCAGCGAAGTCAGCGCAGCGGCATCGGCCACGGCCGAACCGGACAGTGCCGACAGCAGACAGGCGGCCAGAATCGTCACATAGCCCAGACCGCCACGGATGTGGCCGACCAGCGCCATCGCAAAGTCCACGATGCGGCGGGACAGCCCGCCGGTGTTCATGATCTCGCCGGCCAGCATGAAGAAGGGCACGGCCAGCAGCGGGAAGCTGTTGGAGCCTTCGATCACGTTCTGCGCCAGGATCTGGGCATCGAACATGTCCATGTGCCACATGAGGGCGGCGCCGCACAGGAGCAGAGAAAACGCGATGGGAATACCCAGCGCCATGGCCCCGAGCAGGGCTCCAAGGAAGACGGCAATCGTCATGGTGAAGTTCCTGTCAGGGTTTTATTTGATGGGAGCGGGCACATCGATCGGCTCTTCTTCCGATTCACGCACGCCGATGAGTTCGGCTTCGGACAGCTGACCCGTCAGCAGACGCCAGAGGTTGTGCACCAGGATCAGCGCGATCGAGACCGCCGTGACCGCACCACAACCATAGAAGATGGCCATGGAAACTTCCATGACGGCGCTGGTTGTCTCCAGGTTGATGAGCGACTGGTCCCAGGAGCCCTTGAACAGCAGCCAGCAGACAAACAGCATCAGCAGGTGGCCGGCCACGAAAAACAGTTTCTTGACGGGCAGCGGCATGCGCGAGACCAGGGTGTCGGACCCCAGATGGGCGCCTTCCTTCATGGCCACAATGGCGCCCAGGAAGGTCAGCCACACGAACAGCCACCGCGAGAGCTCTTCGGACACCGTGATGCCGGAGTTGAACCCGTAGCGCATGATGACGTTACCGAACACCAGCACCACCATCACCGCCAGCGCGGCTGCAATCATCAGGCTCAGCAACTTGCAGTAGCCCTCGATCAGTTTGTTGAACATCAAGCTTCTCCTCTTGTTCCAGACGTAATGTACGAACTGGTTAGTTTTTAAAGATAGGTAGTTACCCCAATCGTTGACGACACCGATAGGCTAGCTGTTATTCAGGTTCGGCATAACCGACAAACCGCAAGATCAGTTCCACCACATGCTCAAGGCGCAAAATTTGCGCCTTGGCCTGCCGGTCATCGCGGTCAAAGATCGCGCCGAAAGTGTATCGATTGGCCACATTGAACACTGTCAAGGCCGAGATAGCGGCGTGGATGTCCAACGGGTCGAGACCACTGCGGAACACCCCCTGCGCCACCCCCCGGTCATAGAGTTCGCGGATGCTGTCAATGGCCCGGACGTTGAGTTCGCGCATGCTCTGGCTCTGGCGCAGGTACTCGGCCCGGTGGATGTTTTCGCTCATGACCAACCGGATGAAGTCCTCGTTGTCACGGTGGTGTTCCCAGGTGAACTCGACCAGTCGACGCAAAGCCACGGCGGGCTCCAGATCGTCCAGATGCAAATCCGCCTCGATGCTGCGCATGCGCCGGTACGCCTCTTCGAGCACGGCCAGATACAGTCCATCCTTGCTGCCGAAGTAGTAATAGATCATGCGCTTGCTGGTACGGGTAGCGGCCGCGATCTCGTCGATGCGTGCACCCGCCAGGCCCTTGTCTGCAAACTCGTGTGTAGCCACCTGCAGGATTTCGGCCATGGTCCTGGCCGGGTCGTTGGTCCGGCCTTCCCGACTCCCGGAATCAGTTTCCGCCAGATTCGGTTCAGAATGTACTAACTGGTTCATTTAGCCAGTATACGGACCGGGACCGGCTTCGGGCCAGCCAAATCGCAGGGGATTACCCCAATTCCACCGTCCTGCCAGAGGACGCCGCTGCGACGATGGCCTCCGTCACGCGCAAATTGGCCAGACCGTCTTCGGCACTGACCAGCGGGTCCACCTCGCCACGCACCACCGCACCGAAATGCTCCATCTGGTGGCGGATCGGGTCTTCTCGCACCATGCCCACGGTGCCCACCTCGAACGGCTTCCACCAGGACCTGTCTTCAGGTCGGGGGTAGGTCTTGATGCGCATGGTCGGGACAGAGAGGCAACCGTTGGTGCCTGTGACCACATAGCAGTCCTCGTCCTCGTAAGTCGGGTAAGCCTTGTTTTCCTGCGATGTCTGCTCCCAGCTTTTGGGGCAGGCCGCCGTGTCGGACAGCAGGAAGGTGCCCAGTACCCCGCAGGCAAAGCGCAGGTTGATGGCCACCGTATCCTCGACCGCGAAGTTGCGGGTGGCATGCGACGCGAACGCCTGCACGGCCACGATCTCGCCACACAGCATGCGCAGGTTGTGGACCTCGTGGATCATGTTGAGCAGGATCGGGCCGGCGCCAGGCTCGCGCCGCCAGGGTGCGTCCACGAAATAGTGGTCCGGTTTCAGAAAAGTGGCACTGCCCATCACCCCCACCAGCTTGCCCAGTTGGCCGCTTTGCACCACCGCCCGGGCCTTGGCCATGATGGGACTGTGCGCGCGGTGGTGACCAATGAGCACTTTGGCGCCCCTGTCCTGCACATGTTTGACCAGCGTTTGAGCTTCTGCCACGGTGGGGGCGATCGGCTTTTCCAGCAGACAGGGTACACCGGCGTCGATGCTTTCCATCGCGTGTGCCACATGCAGTTGGTTGGGTGTGGCCAGCACGACACCGTCAGGACGGTCGTGAGCGAACAGTTCGGTCAGAGAGGCATAGAGCGGTACACCGGCTTTTTCAGCCAGGGCTTTCGCGGCAGGAGACGGGTCCACCACGGCCGACAGCTGCACAGTCTGGCTGGACTGGGCCACACCCATATGGGCCTGCCCGATGTAGCCTGCACCGGCCACGGCGATTCTGGTTTTGCTCATGCGTCATTGCCTTTCAGGGTGTGCGCTCCCGCCCTGAACAGCCGAAAACGCGACAGGCATGAGTTTAAAGTTGACAATAAAAATACAATTAACCATTTATATAGTTCAGTCATTACAAAACATGAACAATCAATGGGATCTCGCGGACCTTCGGGTTTTCTGTCAGGTGGCGCGACGCTCCAGCTTCGTGGCTGCTGCGACCGAACTGGGCACCTCCCCGGCCTACATCAGCAAACGCGTGTCGGATCTGGAAAGGGCATTGGGTGTCACGCTTTTTCACCGCACCACCCGACGCGTGAAGATCAGCGATGCCGGCGAGGCGGCATATGCGTGGGCCAAAAAAGTGCTGGAGGCCGCCGACGGGCTCAACGACAGCGTGATGCGCCCCGACACACGCCTGTCTGGCACCTTGCGCATCAGCGCCAGCCTGCGTCTGGGGCGCAACCACCTCTCGCCGATCCTGGCTGAACTGCACCGCACACATCCGGATCTGGACGTCTGGCTGGAGCTGATGGACCGCCGGGTGGATTTGCTGGCTGAAGGCTTTGACATCGATGTGCGCATGGGCGAAGTCAACGAACCGCATCTGGTGCCGCACCTGATCGTCGAAAGTTCCCGCGTGCTGTGAGCCTCCCCCGCCTATCTGGCCCGACGCGGCACGCCCAAAACACCGGGTGACCTGGCCAACCACAATTGCCTGCTCTACCGGGAACGGCACCAGACCTTTGGCGTCTGGCGGCTGCAAGGTCCGGGCGGCACCGAGAGCATCAAGGTCACCGGTCCGATCGGCTCCAACCACAGCGACATTGTCTTCAACTGGGCGCTGGACGGACACGGGATCATTCTGCTGGCGGGCTGGGACGTTGCGCAGGCGCTCCAGTCGGGGCGACTGGTGCGCGTACTGCCGCAGTACCGGCAAGAAGCCAATGTCTGGGCCGTGACGGCAGCCAGACTTCAAACCTCGCCAAGATTGCAGGCCTGCATGCAGTTCATCGTCGGGCACCTGCGGCAAGGGCCACATGCGCTCGACACCTCCGTGCACTGAGCCGGCGCAGCACCCGTTTCAGACGGAAAACAGGACACCCTCGGCCTGCAGGCTCTGGATGTCCTGATCGGAATAACCCAGCTTGCGCGCGATGTCGGCATTGTGCTGGCCCAGGTCGGGGGCCACCTGTTGCATCGGTGCCGTGGTGTCGCAATCCGAGAACCGGAAGGGCAGGTTGGGCAGCTTCAGGGTGCCATAGCGTGGGTGTTGCTGCTCCAGCAGCATGCCGCGGGCCTGAATCTGCGGATCGTTGATCACCTCGTCAATGCGCTGCACTTTGGCAGCGGGCACATCAATGCTGTCCAGCAGCGCCAGCACCTCGGACACGGCACGCTGCGCCACCCAGGCTTTGACCGTGGCCAGGATCTCTTCGCGGTGGGCGTTGCGGCCATTGAGGCTGTGAAAGCGCGTGTCGCTGCCGAAGCCTGCCGGGGCGCCGTGCTGCTCCAGCATTGCGGCAAAGCGCATCCAGGCGTCGTCCACCTGCGCCGCAATGACCAGATCGCCGTCCCTGGCGCGGAAAACGCCGTACAGGGTCGAGGTTGGCATGTCGTGCCCGGTCTGCTGCGGCAGCACCTTGCCGCCAGAGAGTGTGTAGCACTGCACGGCGTATTCGTGCATCGACACCAGGGTGTCGTACAGGGCCATGTCGATGTGCTGGCCTTTGCCCGATTGCACACGGCCCAGCAAAGCGGCGTTGATCGCGGCCACAGCATGGATGCCGGTGTACATGTCGCCCAGCGAGATGCGCAGCAGGGGCGGCGCTTCACCCGGGACGCCCACCATCTGCATGATGCCGCTTTTGGCCTCGGCGATCAGGCCAAAGCCTGCACGGTGCGCATCCGGCCCGGTGTGGCCATAGGCCGAAATCGAGCAGTAGACCAGCCTCGGGTTACGGGCTGACAGTTCCTTGTAACCCAGGCCCAGCTTGTCCAGCGCACCGGGGCGGTAGTTCTCGATGAAGACATCGGCGCTGTCACACAACTTTTGCATGAACACTTTGCCGCGCGGGTCTTTCATGTTGACGCTCACGCCCTGCTTGCCCATGTTCAGCTGCAGAAAGTAGCCGCTTTGCTGGTCGTCGATGACATGGGCATGCTGCCTGCCGGCATCGCCCAGGCCCGGACGCTCGACCTTGATGACCTCGGCGCCCATGGCGGCCAGGCAGCGGCCAACGTAAGGACCCGCCAGGAAGTGACTGTAGTCAATGACACGGATGCCTTTGAGTGGCAGGTCTTGCATCAGAACACTCCTGGACGGCGGGGAATCATCAAACGGTGCTCGCCTTGTTGGACGACATCGCCGTGCTGGTTGATCAGCTCGGAGGGCAGGACCACGATGCCCCATCCCGGACGGCTTTTGCTGGCGCGCAGCCCCGTCACCGTGAACCTGACGTGCAGCACGTCGTTGATCCGGATGGGCAACAGGAAATCCCAGGTCCAGCCCAGCGACATGCCGGGCAGGAAGCGGTATTCGCTTTGGGTTTTCAGACCGTCGGCGATCGACAGGCCAAACAGGCCGTGCGCGACCCGGGTGCCAAACGGTGTGGTTTTGGCGTAGTCCTCGTCGATGTGAACGGGGGTGTAGTCGCCGGTCAGCACCGCGTAGGCATTGATACGCTCTTCGGTGACCTCGTAGCCGGGGCTGATGCAGACATCGCCTTCTTTGGCGTCATCCCAGTATTTCTCTGGTGTCTTGAAGTTGAGGACAGGTGGTGTGAGCTTCATAAACAGCTTTCGGTCATTTGGCTCGGGGATTGACCTGGAGGGCCTGCTCCACGGTCCCGGGGGCAGCCTGAATCAGTTCAACGGCAAGGCCATCGGGCAACTGCAGCCAGTTGCGGCCCTGTGGCAGGGCCTTGACGCCCCAGGACTGCGCCGCCTCGATGGCTGATTCGAGATCGTCCACCATGACACCCAGATGGGCCAGCCATCCTGCGTCATTGGTGGGCGGCGCCTCGAAGTCCGGGGTGGCCATGAGCTGCATGCCCCCCAGGGTCCAGTACTGGCGCGGGTCATCGGTCGGACCATCGATTTCGCGCACATCCATGCCCAGAACTTCGTAAAAAAACCGGATGTGCCAGTGGATGTCCCTGACGCGAACGGCCACATGCTCGACATAGGCTTTGACTGCCATGGTGTTTCCTTATGCTGCTGCGGGCAGGCCGCGCTCAATGCCCTTGAGGCAGGCGACCAGCGTGCGGTTGACGGGGGTGGGAACGCCACATTTCTGGCCCCAGCTGACCACCGAGCCGTTGACGTAGTCCACTTCGGTGATGGAGCCTTTTTCCAGGCTTTGCAGCATCGACGCCTTGAACTCTGCCGGCAGCCCGGCGGCCGCCCTGGTCCAGGGCTCTTCGGGGTTGCTGACGCTCAGACGGATACCGCTGGCTTGCGCCACATCCATGGCCTCTTTGACAGCGGCCAGTGCACACGCTTTGACTTCGGGCACCTGGTAAAGATCACCGTAAGTGAGGTGCGTGATGCCGCTCAGGGCGCCTGTGGCCACATTGACCAGCAGCTTGTCCCACATCGTGCCCATGATGTTGTCGCTGATGTGGGTGATCAGACCGGCGGCATTGAACACCTCTGCGATGCGCCTGACGCGCTCACTCACCCGCCCATCGAGCTCACCGATATGGGTCTCCTTGCCCTCTGTGCCTCGAATGATGTGGCCTGGACCGAGCATGACACCTCCTGCATAGGTCTTCCCGGCCACCACCTTCTCACGTCCCACCACGGCGGCCAGCACATCTTCATGGCCCAGGCCGTTCTGCAATGAGAGCACCACCGTGTTCGGACCCACGATGGATGTGGCCGATGAAATGGCTTGTTGCGTGTGGAAAGACTTGACCAGCACAACGACCAGATCCGCAGCGCCGGTCTGCGTGGCCATCTCCTGCGCAGTGCATGCCGCCCGGACGGGAATTTGCCGGTCTGCGCCCGCGATGCGCACGGTCAGGCCATGCCTGTTCATGGCCTGGACATGCTCCGCACGGCGGTTGATGAGCCACACCTCGTGACCGGCCTCACTCAGGCAACTGCCCATCGCACAACCCAGGGCACCGGCCCCCAGAACAGCGATCTTCATTCGCACTCCTTTTCCCCCTTGGACAGAGGAAGTTGCCCGGATGCTAGTGTTCCGACACAATTTCGGAAATTCAATAAGATCAATATTTGGTATTGAATAATTCAATATGATTCCAAAAAACACACCCGGCGCCGGGGACCTTGACCTCAAGTTGCTGCGCCTGCTGGATGCGCTGTATGCCACCCGAAGCGTGACCCGGACCGCCGAGAGGATGGCCCTGAGCCAGCCCACCGTCAGCATCGGGCTGGCCCGACTCCGGAAGATGCTGGCCGACCCCCTGTTTGTCCGCACCACCGACGGCATGCAGGCCACCCCCCGCATGGAAGACCTGATGCCTTCGGTCAGGCAGGTGCTGTCCGGCATGTCACAGCTGATCTCCAGCGCCAGCCATTTCGATGCCGCCACCAGCGAGCGCACCTTCCGCATCTTCATGACCGATGCCAGCCACATCACGCTGATGCCCAGCCTGTTTGCACATGTCCACGCGCAGGCCCCGGGCATACGCCTGGAAGCGGCCACCATCGGGCCCAACATGGCGGCCGAACTGCAGTCCGGGGAGGCAGATCTGGCCCTTGGGCTCATTCCGGGCCTGGAGGCCGGCTTCTACCAACAGGCCCTGTTCGACCAGGACTGGATATGCCTGTGCAATCCGAAGCATCCGCGCCTGGGCACCCAACTGTCACTCAAGGCCTGGCTGTCCGAATCTCACGTTGGCATTGTTTCGGGAACCGGCGCGTCCCTGCTGGACAAAGCCCTGCAGCAGATCGGACAACAGCGCCGGGTCCAGCTGGCCCTGCCCGGTTTTTTGGGGCTCTCCGCCATCCTGCTCAGCAGCGACCTGATCGCCACCCTCCCCCGGCACATTGGAGAAACCCTGGCGCATGCCGCGGGGCTGCGGGTCCTGGCCTGTCCACTGCCGATCGAGGGCTTCACGGTCAAACAATACTGGCACACGCGTTTCCACCACGATCCCGCCAACCGCTGGCTCAGGGCAGTCTGTGGAACCCTGTTCTTGCAGGACCGCAGGTACAAGGGCACGCCCGTGTGATGGGGTCGGTCGGGTATTGAAGATTTCAATAAAGGAAATTGGACCAGGTTAATAGACCAAATGATGCGAGTTCTCCAGGATGCAAGCCAGTCCCTCACCTGGCCTCACAAACTGGAGACAACACATGAAATTCGGCCTCGGAAAACTGGTGGCAGCCTGCGCTTTGGCTGCCGTTTGCGGTGCTGCTGCTGCGCAGCCCATCCCCATCGCAGGACTGGTTGAACTGACCGGGCCGGGCACAACGGCCGGCACCAATTACGACAACGGCGTCAAACTGGCGGTCGCTGAAATCAACGCGGCAGGCGGCATTCTGGGCCGGCAGATCAAATACACCCCGATGGACACCCAAACCAACGCGGGCGTGGCCAAGTCCCTCGCCGCCAAGGCGATCGATGACGGCGCTCCCCTGGTGATGGGCCCGGTCTACTCCGGCTCCATCCTGGTGAGCATGGCCGAAACCCGTCGGGCCGAGATCCCCAACATCATTGGTGGCGAGGCGGCGGCCATCACCCAACAAGGCAACCCCTATGTTTTCCGCAGCTCCTTCACCCAGGCTTCGGCCATGCCGAAGGTGGTGCGCTACATCTCTGAGATCGTCAAAGCCAAATCGGTTGCGCTGATTTACGTCAACAACGACTTCGGCAAAGGCGGGCGCGACATGGTGCTCAAGGGCCTGCAGGCCGCCGGCATCCAGGTGTTGGCCGACATCTCGACCGATGTGGGTCAGGTGGACTTTTCTGCGGCGGTGCTCAAGGCCAAACAGGTCAACGCCGACGCGCTCTTTGCCTACACCAATGAGGAAGAATCGGCCCGACTGCTCAAGGAAATCCGCAAGCAGGGCTACAACAAGCCGGTCATTGGCGAGACCACACTGGCCAACGACAAGGTGATTGAGCTGGCGGGCGATGCGGCCAACGGGGTGGTGGCGCATGTGGGTCTGACACCGGACGCGCCCAACCCGCCAGTGCAGGCTTTCGCCAAAAAATACCTGGCCACCTACAAAGCCAAGGCCGACCACAACGCCATGAAAGGCTACACCGGCATGCATGCTGCCAAGGCCATCTTTGACAAGATCGGCAAAATCGACCCCAAAGCCTTTGCAGCAGCCATGCATGGGGCCAGCATCTCAGTCAAAGACTACCCCGGTGTCCTGTTCGATGTGAAATACGACGACAAGGGCGATCTGGACCGGGAGAGCTTCATCGTCAAGGTGGTCAACGGCAAACCGCAGGTCGTCGAAATCCTGAAGCCCGCCAGGTGATCACCTGCTGAACTGCCACACCATGCCGGACTCGGGATTCAAACATTGCAAGGTGGAGCGTCGTGACCAGATCCTGACCATCACGCTCAACCGGCCTGAAGTCCTCAATGCGATGAACCCCGAGGCGCACTTCGAGCTGGACGAGGTGTTTGACCTGTATGCGGCCGCCCCGGACATGCATGTGGCCATCATCACCGGTGCCGGAGACCGGGCATTTTGTGTCGGCACCGACCTCAAAGAGCTGGCAAGGACAGGCGATCACCGCAAACCGCCCGGCGGTTTTTGCGGCATCACGACGCGCTTCAACCTGTACAAGCCGGTCATCGCCGCCGTCAACGGTCTGTGCCTGGGAGGCGGCACAGAAATCGTGGCAGCCTGCGATCTGGCGATTGCCTCTGACCGTGCCGAATTCGGCCTGCCCGAACCGCGTGTAGGACTTGCAGCACTCGGCGGTGGTGCGCTGCAACGTCTGGCCCGGGAGATGCCCATGAAAGACGCCATGATGCTCGTCCTGACGGGTAAACGCATCAACGCACGGGAAGCGCAAAGGATCAGCCTGATCAATGACGTGGTCCCGCACAATGCCCTCATGGATGCGGCCAGAAAGCTGGCCGGGGACATCCTGGCGTGTGCCCCGCTCGCTGTGCAGGCCTCCAAACAGGTCATGCTTCAGAGCCGGGACATGGCACTGCAAGCCTCGATGAAGGCGTCCTACACGGCGGCCCGCCAAATGCTCGCCAGCCAGGACGCCCTCGAGGGCCCGCGGGCCTTCGCCGAAAAACGCCAGCCGCGCTGGACCGGCCGGTGACAACACCTGGCCGGCACCACCCAGGCGACGCTCAGACCAGCGGCACAGTGAGCTGACGGATCACGCCCTGCGTGTCGGGGCGCACGCCGCGCCACCACAGGAAGGCCTCGGCGGCCTGCTCGGCCAGCATGCCCACGCCGTCGGCCAGGCGCGTGACGCCGGCCTGCTGCGCCAGCCTGAGGAAAGGCGTCAGGCCCTTGCCGTAGGCCAGCTCGTAGGCCAGCGCGCCCGGCGCGAACACCGAAGCCGGCAGCGGCGGCAATTCGGCCGTCAGGCTGGCCGAGGTCGCGTTGAACACCACATCAAACTGCATGCCCTGCAACTGGTCGTAACCCAGCCCCTGCACCGGCACCTGACCACTCTGATGTTGGCGACCCAGCGCCGCCAGCTCTTCGGCCTTGGCCACCGTGCGGTTGACGATCACCAGCTGCGCCGGCTGCTCGGCCAGAAAAGGCAGCAAGGCACCGCGCGTGGCGCCGCCAGCCCCCAGCACCAGCACTCGCTGGCCTTTGAGCGGGCAGGCCAGGTTGTGCACCACGTCGCGCACCAGGCCCACGCCGTCAAAGTTCTGGGCGTACACGCGGTCACCCTCGAACTTCATCGCATTCACGGCACCGGCGATCTGCGCACCCGGCGCCAGATCGGTGGCGTAAGCAAAGGCATCCAGCTTGAAAGGCGCCGTCACGTTCATGCCCTTGCCCCCGGCGGCGCGAAAGGCGTCGACTGTCTGGGCAAACTCGCCCAGCGGCCCCAGCACTTTGGTGTATTCGATGTCCTGCCCGGTCACCTGCGCAAACGCCATGTGGATCAGCGGGGACTTGCTCTGTTCGATGGGGTTGCCGATCACGGCGTAGCGGTCTGTCATGGGTAGCTCTTCGGAAATTCAAGTCGCGGGCATCGCCCGCGAAGCGGTGTAGTTTCGCACAGAGGGCATCGACTTTATGCGGCTTCAGATGCCTAGGCATCCAGGTCGCCTGCGATCAGCCTGAACTGCTCCAGCGCGGCTTGCAGGTCCTCTACGATTTCCTGCGCAATCACCGCCGGGGCGGGCAGGTTGTCGCTGTCAGCCAAGCTCTCGTCCTTGAGCCAGAAGATGTCTAGGCTGGTCTTGTCGCGAGCAACCAACTCGTCGTAGCTGTAGGCGCGCCAGCGGCCATCGGGTGTTTCAGTGCTCCAGGTTTCGGCGCGCTCGTGGCGCTTGCCTACTTTGTACAGCTGAACAAACTCATCCAAGTCTTCACGGCGCAGCGGGTTGGTCTTGAGCGTGAAATGCTTGTTGGTGCGCAGGTCGTAAATCCACAGCTTTTGCGTCCAGGGCTTTTCGGAGGCTGGCTTTTTGTCGAAGAACAGCACGTTGGCCTTGACGCCCTGCGCATAGAACAAGCCCGTGGGCAGGCGCAGCAGCGTGTGCAAGTCGCACTCGTGCAGCAGTTTTTTGCGGATGGTCTCGCCAGCACCGCCTTCAAACAGCACGTTGTCGGGCAACACCACAGCCGCCCGGCCATGGATGGCCAGCAGGGTTTTGATGTGCTGCACAAAGTTCAGCTGCTTGTTGCTCGTGGTGGCCCAAAAGTCGTCGCGCTCGATGGTGTCCTTTTCGCTCGACACGCGGCCATCCTCACCCACGATCACGGTGCTGCTCTTCTTGCCAAACGGCGGGTTGGCCAGCACCACTTCAAAGCGGTCGCCAGGGTCTGCGCCCAGCGCATCACCCACGCGCACCGGCACCGACTTTTCAGAGCCAATGCCGTGCAGCAGAAGGTTCATGGCGCATACGCGGGCGGTGGCCTGAACCAGCTCGAAGCCCACAAAGGCGCTTTCTTTGAGGTGCTTTTTTTCGTCCTTGGTCAGGTTGGGGTTGTGCGCCACGATGTGCTGGTGCGCACTGAACAAAAAACCACCCGTGCCGCAAGCCGGGTCGCACACGCGCTCGGCGGGCTTGGGGTCGATGCACTCGACCATCGCCGCGATCAGCGCGCGCGGCGTGAAGTACTGGCCCGCCCCGCTCTTGGTGTCTTGCGCGTTCTTCTCCAGCAGACCTTCGTAGGCGTCCCCCTTCACGTCGGCGCCCAGCACCGTCCAGGTTTCGGCGTCGATCAAATCGACAATCACTCGGCGCAGCTTGGCCGGGTCTTGGAACTTGTTTTGCGCCTTGGCAAAGATCAGGCCCAGCGTGCCTTTTTCCTGGCCCAGCTTTTCGAGCGCGTGGCGGTAGTGGTCAAACAGATCGTCGCCATCGCGCCCCAGCAGCGTGGGCCAGGCATAGGCAGCGGGCACGATGCTGGCCTGGTTGTAAGGCGGCTGGCTGCGCTCATCGGCCATCTTGAGGAACAGCAAATACGTCAGCTGCTCCACATAGTCGCCATAGCTCATGCCGTCGTCGCGCAGCACGCTGCAGTAGTTCCAGAGCTTCTGGACGAGGGTGTGGGTGGTGGTGTTCATCGAGCGGGGAATGTAATCGAAACAAACGCATTCGCCATTCGCGAATAGAGAATAGCGAATGGACGCAGGTGATCGGTGCTGCCGTCTTGCCCATCTCTGCGGCAATGACGCGAAAAAGTGCAGAAAAGTGCATTGGACGCTGAATTGGTTACAATAATTGCCTATCCTTCGCCTAAGGCCTTGGGTTGTGGCAGCGCCTCAGTCGCCATAAGACTGGGGCATTTTTATTTGTGCTGCCGCCTTTCAACCACCTGCGCACCACGGCGCAAGCGATCCAAATAAGCCTGCTGCGCAGGAAAAGCAGTGACGAATTCCATACGGCTTTTGTCATCTGGCACAGGGGCTGGCTCCAGCACCACCACATAGCGGTTGTCCAGCACGATCAGCGTCCTGCGCTTTCTGTCGCGGCCCCGACTGTCCTTGCGAGTCTGCGCAATCACCTCAAGATTGATGCCCGCACCCGCCAGAGCAAGCTTGATCCAATAGAGGCGTTTGAGCCTTTCTTCTGAATAGGGGATGTCATGGACGCCTGCTGACAACCGGTAGTTGCTGGCCTCGGAAAAAGCATGATTATTGATTCGGCATTATTTAACTTGAAATATCTGAATGCGCCATCATATAGCGGTGATGGAAGCAACCGACATGAGAAAGCTGTCGCGCGATGCGCGGCATGAGCGGCGCGTGCAAGTCATCCGACTGCGCAAAGCG
>JAYRQF010000295.1:0-25748 GCA_041910735.1 Limnohabitans sp. | reverse complement strand
TGCAAGGTCGTTCGCGCGCCCTGAGTCTGGCTGCCGGCAGCATCTCGCTGGTGGACGTCACCTACAACGCCAACCCGGACTCGGTACGCGCCGCCATCGATGTGCTGGCCGAACTGCCGGGTCCGCGTCTGCTGGTGCTGGGCGACATGGGCGAAGTCGGCAACCAGGGGCCCGAGTTCCATGCCGAGGTGGGTGCGTATGCGGCCGGGAAAGGCATCGACGCGCTGTTCACCCTGGGTGAACTGAGCCTGCATGCGCACCGCGCTTTTGGTGCCCAAAAGGGCCAGCATTTCGCCGACATGGCAGCGCTGCAGGCGGCTGTTTCGGCCGTATGGCGCAGCGTGTCGAGCATCCTGGTCAAGGGCTCGCGCTTCATGAAGATGGAACGCGTGGTCCAGACCCTGCAAGAACAAGATCAACAAGAGGGAGAGGTCCATGCTGCTTAGCCTGGCCCAGTGGTTGCAGTCGATGTACCCCGAGTGGGGTTTTCTGCGTGTGTTCCAGTACATCACCTTCCGTGCGGTGATGGCCGCGATGACGGCGCTGCTGATCGGTCTGGCCGCAGGGCCCTGGGTGATCCGGCGTCTGGCGGCGCTCAAGATCGGTCAGCCGGTGCGCGAATACGCCATGCAGACGCATCTGGTCAAAAGCGGAACGCCCACCATGGGTGGCGTGCTGATCCTGATCGCGATCGCCGTGGCCACGCTGCTGTGGTTTGACCTGTCCAACCGTTTTGTCTGGATCGTGCTGACCGTCACGCTGGGTTTTGGCGCGATCGGCTGGGTGGACGACTGGCGCAAGGTGGTGCGCAAGGACCCCGAAGGCATGCGTTCGCGCGAAAAGTATTTCTGGCAGTCGCTCATCGGTCTGGTGGCGGCGCTGTACCTGGTGTTCAGCATTTCCGAGAGCAACAACCTCAAGGTGATGCAGCTGTTCGCCAACTGGGTGATGTCCGGCTTTGACGTCAACCTGCCGCCCAAGGCTGGCCTGCAGGTGCCGTTCTTCAAGGAAGTCACTTATCCGCTGGGCGTCTTCGGCTTCGTCATCATGACCTACCTGGTGATCGTGGGCTCGAGCAACGCGGTCAACCTGACCGACGGTCTGGACGGACTGGCCATCATGCCGGTCGTGATGGTCGGGTCGGCATTGGGCGTTTTTGCCTATGTCACCGGCAGCGCGGTCTATTCGAAGTACCTGTTCTTCCCGCACATCCCCGGTTCGGGTGAGCTCTTGATCTTTTGCGCTGCCATGGCCGGTGCCGGGTTGGCCTTTCTGTGGTTCAACACCCACCCGGCGCAGGTCTTCATGGGCGATGTGGGCGCGCTGGCCCTGGGCGGCGCTTTAGGCACCATCGCGGTGATCGTGCGTCAGGAAATCGTGCTGGCCATCATGGGCGGCATCTTCGTGGTTGAAGCCCTGTCGGTGATGCTGCAGGTCACCTGGTTCAAGTACACCAAAAAGAAATACGGCGAGGGCCGCCGCATCCTCAAGATGGCGCCTTTGCACCACCATTTTGAAAAGAGCGGCTGGAAGGAAACGCAGGTGGTCGTGCGTTTCTGGATCATCACCATGTTGCTGTGCCTGGTGGGCCTGTCCACCCTGAAGCTGAGGTAAGCGATGCAGCAGCTGCAAGGTCTTCACGTTCTCATCCTCGGTCTCGGTGCATCGGGTCTGGCCATGGCGCGCTGGTGCGCCCGCCACGGTGGCGTCGTGACCGTGGCCGACACGCGCGAAGCCCCGCCGCAACTGGCCACGCTGCAGGCCGAATGGCCGGATGTGAAGTTCGTCGGTGGCGCGTTCAGTGCAGCGCTGGTGGACGGCACGCCCATCCGGGCGGTGTTCCGCAGCCCGGGTCTGGCGCCCGAGGTGGTGGCGCCGGTGGTGGACGCCGCCCGTGCGGCCGGCTTGTGGCAGGGCGGTGAGCTGAGCCTGTTTGCCGCCGGTCTGCAGGATTTGCGCGAACGCTTTGGCTACGCACCGCAGGTCCTGGCCATCACCGGCACCAACGGCAAGACCACCGTGACCTCGCTGACGGGCCAGCTGGTGGCGCGTGCCGGCAAGACCGTGAAGGTGGCCGGCAACATCGGCCCCACCTTGCTGGACACCCTGGGCGATGCACTGGCGCAGGCCGAAGGGGACGCGCAGGCGCTGGAACAGCGCGAGCGCGAGGCGCAGGAGGCCGAGACGGCCCGTCTGGCCGCAGAAGCGGCCGAAGCCGCACAGCGGGTGCAGGCGCAGCCAGCCCCGGCAGCGCAGACCGAACAGACCGAACAGACCGAAGAAACCGTGGTGCAGGACGACGAGTCTGTACCGGCGCAAGACGCCATACCGCCAGCCGAAGCGGAAGAACCGGCGCCCGTGCTGCTGCAGGCGCCCGCTCAGCTTTCGGCCATGGCACGCGTGCTGCCTCAGGTCTGGGTGCTGGAGCTCTCGAGCTTCCAGCTCGACAGCAGCGAGGGTTTCGAACCCACGGCCGCCACGGTGTTGAACGTGACGCAGGACCATCTGGACTGGCACGGCTCCATGAAAGCCTATGCCGACGCCAAGGCCCGCATCTTCGGCCGGCAGGCCCTGATGGTGCTCAACCGGGAAGACGCCAGCGTGATGGCCATGCTGCCCGAGCCCATCCGCGTGAAGTTGCAAAAACCGGTGGTGCGCGCCCATGTGACCTTTGGCGGTGACATGCCGCAGCGCCCCGGCGACTGGGGCATCGAGACCGTCAACGGCATGACCTGGCTGGTGCGTGCCATGGAAGCCGACGAAACCCGCAGGCGCCGCAAGGACGAAGAGCAGGAGCTGCACATCCAGCGCCTGATGCCGGCCGACGCGCTGCGCATCCGTGGCCGGCACAACGCCGTCAACGCCCTGGCCGCACTCGCACTGGCCAGCAGTGCCGGCTGCGCGCTGGCGCCCATGTTGTATGGCCTGCGCGAATACCGTGGGGAGCCGCACCGCGTCGAGCCGGTGGCGATCGTGGGCGAGGTGGAGTACTTCGACGACAGCAAGGGCACCAATGTGGGCGCCACCGTGGCAGCGCTGCTCGGTCTGGGCGCCGAGCGCCGCCTCGTGGTGATTCTGGGTGGTGACGGCAAGGGCCAGGATTTTTCGCCCCTGCTGGACCACGTGTCCCGCCATGTACGCGCCGCCGTGCTGATCGGGCGCGATGCGCCGGTCATCCGCGAGGCCTTGCAGGGCGCCGGTGTGACCTTGCAGGATGCGGCCGATCTGGGGGCCGCCGTGCAGGCTTGCGCCCAACTGGCGCAACCGGGTGATGCCGTGCTGCTGTCGCCCGCCTGCGCCAGTCTGGACATGTTTCGCAACTACGAACACCGCGCCGAGGTCTTCCGCGCCGCCGTGGCCGAACTGGCCGATGCGGCCGGCGTCAGCATGGAGGGCTCGCTGTGAGCGAATCCCTCACGCCCATGCAACGCCTGCGCCAGAGCCTGTCCGGGCTGTCTGGCCTCTTCGGCGGTGCACCTCAGGCCGCCACGCCGCAAGGCCTGCCGGTCAACATTGGCGGTTACGAATTCGCCCGAACCAGCCCCGGCGCGGCCGCCCGCCTGCACGGCGTGGACCAGGCCCTGATCTGGGTGGTGGTGGCGCTCTTGATGTGGGGCATGGTCATGGTGTATTCGGCCTCAATCGCCATGCCCGACAACCCGCGTTTTGCGCGCTACGCACAGACCCATTTCCTCACGCGCCACATCATTTCTCTGGTGCTGGGCAGCGTGGTGGCCCTGCTGGCCTTCCAGATTCCGATGGAGACCTGGGAGAAATGGGCGAGACCCATGTTTGTGCTGTCACTGGTCCTGCTGGTGCTGGTGCTGATCCCGTTCATTGGCAAGGGCGTCAACGGCGCACGCCGCTGGATTTCGCTGGGGGTGATGAACTTCCAGCCTTCCGAGCTGGCCAAACTGGCCACCATCATCTACGCGGCCGACTACATGGTGCGCAAGATGGACGTGAAGGAGCGCTTCTTCAAGGCCGTCTGGCCCATGGGCGCTGCCGTCGCCCTGACCGGCGTGCTGCTGCTGGCCGAGCCGGACATGGGCGCGTTCATGGTGATCGCCATCGTCGCCATGGGCATCCTGTTCCTGGGGGGGGTCAATGCCCGCATGTTCTTCATGATCCTGGGCGTGCTGGTGTTCGCTTTCGTGATGATGATCGTGCTCTCGCCGTGGCGGCGCGAGCGCATCTTTGCCTACCTTGACCCCTTCAGTGCCGAGTACGCACTGGGCAAGGGCTACCAGCTCAGCCACTCGCTGATCGCCATTGGCCGCGGCGAGGTCTGGGGTGTGGGGCTGGGCGGCAGTGTGGAAAAACTGCACTGGCTGCCCGAGGCGCACACCGACTTCCTGCTGGCCGTGATCGGTGAGGAGTTTGGTCTGGTGGGGGTGACGGTGGCGATCTGCCTGTTCCTCTGGCTGGCCCGCCGCATCATGGTCATCGGTCGCCAGGCCATCCAGCTGGACAACGTGTTTGCAGGGCTGGTGGCCCAGGGCGTGGGCATCTGGATCGGTTTTCAGGCCTTCATCAACATGGGCGTGAACCTGGGTGCCTTGCCTACCAAGGGTCTGACGCTGCCGCTGATGAGCTACGGCGGTTCGGCCATCATGATGAATCTGGTGGCGATCGCGGTGGTGCTGCGCATCGATTCCGAGAACCGGCAGATGATGCGGGGAGGTCGGGCATGAGCGCCGGGCAGCGTTGCGCCCTGATCATGGCCGGTGGCACGGGCGGCCACATCTTCCCGGGTCTGGCGGTGGCCGAGGCCCTGCGCTCGGCCGGCTGGCGCGTGCACTGGCTGGGCGCGCCCGGCAGCATGGAAGCGCAGCTGGTGCCGCCACGCGGCTTTGCCTTCGAACCGGTGCAGTTCGGCGGTGTGCGTGGCAAGGGCCTGCAAACGCTGGCGTTGTTGCCCCTGAAGCTGCTGCGTGCTTTCTGGCAAAGCCTGCAGGTGGTGCGCCGCGTGCGGCCCGATGTGGTGGTCGGTCTGGGGGGGTACATCACCTTTCCGGGCGGCATGATGGCCACGCTGCTGGGCAAGCCGCTGGTGCTGCACGAACAGAACTCGGTGGCAGGCATGGCCAACAGGGTGCTGGCCCGCATTGCCGACCGGGTGTTCACCGCCTTCCCGCAAGTGCTGCCTTCGGCTGCCTGGGTGGGCAATCCGCTGCGCGAAGCCTTCACGGCCCAGCCCGCACCGGCCGAGCGTTTTGCCGGCCGCAGCGGCCCCTTGCACCTGCTGGTGGTGGGTGGCAGTCTGGGCGCCAAAGCGCTCAACGACACGGTGCCGCAGGCACTGGCCCTGATCCCGGCTGACCAGCGCCCGCAGGTGGTGCACCAGAGTGGCGCCAAACAGATCGACGCCTTGCGCGCCAGCTATGCGGCGGCCGGTGTCGAGGCCACGCTCACGCCTTTCATCGACGACACGGCCAGCGCCTTTGCGCAGGCCGATCTGGTGATCGGCCGTGCCGGTGCCAGCACCGTGACCGAAATCGCGGCCGTGGGGGCTGCGGCCCTGTTCGTGCCCTTCCCGTTTGCGGTGGACGACCACCAGACCACCAATGCACGCTTTCTGGTCGATCAGGGCGGTGGCTGGCTGGTGCCGCAGGCCGAACTGACGCCGCAGGGTCTGGCCACCCAACTGCAGAAATTGACGCGCGCCGAACTGCTGGACCGCGCGCAGAACGCTTACCGACAACGAAAAACGAATGCCACCCGGGAGGTCGTGGTGGCATGTGAGGAACTGGCTGCATGAAACACGCCATTCGCAACATCCATTTCATTGGCATCGGCGGCTCGGGCATGAGCGGCATTGCCGAAGTGCTGCTCAACCTCGGTTACCGCGTCTCGGGCTCCGATCTGGCCGACAGCGCCACGCTGCGGCGACTGGCCGGTCTGGGCATCGACACCCATGTGGGCCACGCCGCCAGCAACGTGAAAGACGCTGACGCGGTGGTCACCTCCACCGCGGTCAAGGCCGACAACCCCGAGGTGCTGGCCGCGCGCGAGCGCCACATCCCGATCGTGCCGCGCGCCGTGATGCTGGCCGAGCTCATGCGCCTCAAGCAGGGCGTGGCGATCGCCGGCACCCATGGCAAGACCACCACCACCAGCCTGGTGGCCAGCGTGCTGGCCGAAGCCGGGCTGGACCCGACCTTCGTGATCGGTGGCCGGCTCAACAGCGCCGGCGCCAACGCCAAGCTGGGCACGGGTGACTACATCGTGGTCGAGGCCGACGAGTCGGACGCCTCTTTCCTGAACCTGCTGCCGGTGATGGCGGTGGTGACCAACATCGACGCCGACCACATGGAAACTTACGGCCACGACTTCGGGCGCCTGAAGTCGGCCTTTGTGGATTTCCTGCATCGCATGCCGTTTTATGGCACCGCCATCCTGTGCACCGATGACCCGGGCGTGCAGTCGATCGCGGACGAGATCGCCCGGCCGGTGACGAGCTATGGCTTCAACGAAGCTGCGCAGGTGCGTGCCGTCAACGTGCGGGCCGAGCACGGCCAGATGCATTTCACCGTGCAGCGCCGCAACGGGATCACCCTGCCGGACCTGCAGGTGGTGCTCAATCTGGCTGGCGAGCACAACGTGCGCAACGCGCTGGCCGCGATTGCCGTGGCGGTCGAGCTCAATGTGGCCGACGACGCGCTGCTGCGCGCGCTGGCGAACTTCAAGGGTGTGGGCCGACGCTTCCAGCGCTACGGCGAGGTGCGCACCGCCGACGGCCAGGGCCGCTTCACCGTGATCGACGATTACGGTCACCACCCGGTCGAGATGGCCGCGACACTGGCCGCGGCGCGTGGTGCGTTTCCGGGGCGCCGTCTGGTGCTGGCCTTCCAGCCGCACCGCTACAGCCGCACCCGCGACTGTTTCGAGGACTTCGTCAAAGTGATCGGCCAAGGCTGCGATGCTGTGCTGCTGGCCGAGGTTTATGCCGCTGGCGAGGCGCCCATCGTGGCCGCCGACGGCCGCTCGCTGGCGCGCGCCCTGCGCGTGGCCGGCAAGGTCGAGCCGGTGTTCATCGACAACATCGCCGACATGCCGCAGACCGTGTTGGCCAATGCCCGCGACGGCGACGTGCTGATCTGCATGGGGGCCGGTTCGATTGGCGCTGTGCCGGCCAAGGTGGTCGAGCTCGGAGGTGCCTCATGAGCCTGGGCAAAGTCGCGGTGCTGATGGGCGGACGCTCGGCCGAGCGCGAGGTTTCCCTCATGTCCGGTACCGGCGTGCTCAAGGCCCTGCAGTCCAGCGGGGTCGATGCCCATGCCTTTGATCCGGCCGAGCGCGATCTGGGAGAACTCCAGCGCGAGGGCTTTGACCGCTGCTTCATCGCGCTGCACGGTCGCTACGGCGAAGACGGCACCGTGCAGGGCGCGCTCGAACTGCTGGGCATCCCCTACACCGGTTCTGGCGTGATGGCGTCGAGCATCGCCATGGACAAGACCATGACCAAGCGCGTCTGGCTGGCCGAAGGCCTGGCCACGCCGCGCTATGTGCTGGTGCGCCGCGACCAGCTCGCGCAGGTGCGTGGCGAGGACCTGGTGCGCGAACTGGGCCTGCCGATGATCGTCAAACCCGCGCGCGAAGGTTCGTCGATTGGCGTCACCAAGGTCACCGAGGCCGGGCAGATTGCCGCGGCGCTGGCGCAGGCGGCCGAGTGCGATGCCGACATCCTGTGCGAGCAGTGCATCGTGGGCGACGAAGTCACCTGCCCGGTGCTGGGCGAGGGCGATGCGGCCCGCGCCCTGCCGGTGATCCGCATCGTGGCGCCCGAGGGCAATTACGACTACCAGAACAAGTATTTCACCGACGACACCCAGTACCTGGTGCCCTGCAGTCTGCCTGCCGGCGAAGAAGCCGCGATCCAGGCGCTGGTGCTCAAGGCCTACCGGGTTCTGGGTTGCAGGGGATGGGGGCGTCTGGACGTGATGATCGATGCCGCCACCCGCCAGCCGTACCTGTTGGAGATCAACACCTCGCCCGGCATGACCGGCCATTCGCTGGTGCCGATGTCGGCCCGTGCGGACGGTCTGTCGTACGAAGCGCTGTGCCTGCACCTGCTGCAGGGCGCGGCGCTGGACTACCCCGTGGAGGCCCGTGCATGAAAACCGCCATGCCCTTGCCAGTGGACATTCGACTCATGAACACGGCCGCCAGTGCGCTGCTGGTCGTGAGCGTGCTGGCCGGGCTGGTGACGGGTCTGTGGTGGCTGCTGGGTCACCCGGCATTTGCCTTGCGCGCCATCACCGTGGAGGGAGAGGTCACGCGCAACAACGCGGTCACGCTGCGGACCAATGTGGTGCCGCACCTGAGCGGCAATTTCTTCACGCTCGATCTGGGTGAGGCGCGGCAGGCTTTCGAGGCGGTGCCCTGGGTCCGGTCGGCCGTCATCCACCGCGAGTTCCCGAACCGCCTGCGCGTGCACTTGCAGGAGCAGCATCCGCTGGCGCTCTGGGGCGATGAGGGAGCCAGCACTTTGCTCAACCAGCAGGGGCAGGTGTTCGAAGCCAATCTGGGCGAAGTCGAGGCCGATGCCCTGCCGCGCCTGAAGGGGCCGGTGAGCCAGTCGGCGCAGGTGCTGGTGATGTTCCAGACACTGCGTCCGGTGCTGCAGGCGTTCGACATGGACATGGACGAGCTGGAGTTGTCTGCGCGTGGCAGCTGGAAGTTGTTGACCACGCAAGGTGCGGTGATCGAGCTGGGTCGCGGTCAGCCGCAGGAGCTGGTGCCGCAGCTGCAGGCTTTCTTGCGCACCTTGCCGCAGATCACCTCGCGTTATGGCCGTTCACCCAAATCGCTGCTGGCTGCCGATTTGCGCCACAAGGATGGTTATGCCTTGCGCTTGCAGGGCGTGACGACCACGGAAGGCGATCCACGCAAGAAGTCTTGAGCATCAGAAAACAGGAATCCAAACGGGAAACAACATGGCAAAAGAGTACAAGGATCTGGTGGTGGGACTGGACATCGGCACCTCCAAGGTGATGGCGGTGGTGGCCGAAGTCCTGCCCGACGGCGAACTCAAGATCGCCGGCCTGGGCATCGCGCCGGGCAACGGCCTCAAGCGCGGTGTGGTGGTCAACATCGACGCCACGGTGCAGAGCATCCAGCAGGCCCTCAAAGAAGCCGAGCTGATGGCCGACTGCAAGATCACGCGCGTGAACACCGGTATCACCGGCAGCCACATCCGCGGCCTGAACTCCAGCGGCATGGTGGCCATCAAGGACAAGGAAGTTTCACCGGCCGACGTGGCCCGGGTGATGGAAACCGCACGCGCCATCAACATCTCGACCGACCAGCGCCTGCTGCTGGTGGCGCCGCAGGAATTCGTGATCGACGGTCAGGATGTGAAAGAGCCGATCGGTATGAGTGGCATGCGTCTGGAAGCCAAGGTGCACATCGTGACCGGCGCCCAGAGCGCGGCCGAGAACATCATCAAGTGCGTGCGCCGCTGTGGTCTTGAAGTCGAGCAGCTGCTGCTTAACCCCCAGTCGTCCAGTCTGGCGGTGCTGACCGAAGACGAGCGTGAGCTGGGTGTGGCCTGCGTGGACATTGGTGCCGGCACCACCGATGTGGCGATTTTTGCGGGTGGCGCCATCCGTCACACGGCCGTGATCCCGATTGCCGGTGACCTGATCACCAGCGACATCGCCATGGCCCTGCGCACGCCCACCAAAGATGCCGAAGACATCAAGGTCGAGAGTGGCTACGCCAAGCAGATGCTGGCCGACCCCGAGGCGCAGGTGGAAGTCCCCGGACTGGGCGACCGCGGCCCACGCATGCTGAGCAAGCAGGCGCTGGCCGGTGTGATCGAGCCGCGCGTCGAGGAGATTTTCTCGCTGGTGCACCAGGTCATCCGCGAGTCCGGCTACGAAGAAGTGCTGTCCTCGGGCATCGTGCTGACCGGCGGCAGTGCCGTCATGCCCGGCATGGTGGAGCTGGGCGAGGACATTTTCCTCAAGCCGGTGCGCCGCGGCATCCCCAAATACAACGGCGCACTGGCCGACATGGTGGGCCAGCCTCGCGCAGCCACCGTGATGGGCCTGCTCGAAGAAGCCCGTCTGGCCCGACTGCGTGGCTTCAAGGTCACGCAGAAGAAGAGCCCGGTGAGCAACACCTTCGGCCGCCTCAAGGACTTCATCGTGGGGAACTTCTGATGGACTGGAAAAAACCTTTTCTGGCACGCGGCAGTCCCCCGGGGTGCGAGCGATGTCGATGTTGACCATCCATTCGCAAAACAGTCCATAAAAATCAAGATACCGAATTCAGGCAACTGCAACAATTGAAAGAGTAGGAGAGCACCATGAGCATTGAAATGATCCAGAGCGAAGAGTTCAACCAGGGCACCCAGATCAAGGTGATCGGCGTGGGCGGAGGCGGCGGCAACGCGGTCGAGCACATGATCGAGCGTCAGGTCCAGGGTGTGGAATTCGTCTGCGCCAACACCGACGCCCAGGCCCTGAGCCGCAGCGCCGCGCACCGCATAGTGCAGCTGGGCCAGACCGGTCTGGGTGCCGGCAGCAAGCCCGAGAAGGGCCGCGAGTCTGCCGAGAGTGCAGAAGCCGACATCCGCGAAGCCATCGAAGGCGCGCACATGCTCTTCATCACCGCCGGCATGGGTGGTGGCACCGGCACCGGCGCCGCGCCCGTGATCGCCCGCATCGCCAAGGAAATGGGCATCCTGACCGTGGGCGTGGTCACCAAGCCCTTCGAATTCGAAGGCGGTCGCCGCATGCAGAACGCCGATGCCGGTATGCAGGAACTCGAAGCCAATGTCGACTCGCTGATCGTGGTGCTCAACGAGAAACTGCTGGAGTTGCCCGGTGGTGAAGACATGACCCAGGACGAGGCTTTTGCCCACGCCAACGACGTGCTCAAGAACGCCGTGGGCGGCATCGCCGAAATCATCAATGTGCCCGGCCATGTGAACGTCGACTTTGAAGACGTGCGCACCGTCATGGGCGAGCCCGGCAAGGCCATGATGGGCACGGCAGCCGCCAGCGGCCCGGACCGCGCCCGCATCGCTGCCGAGCAGGCCGTGGCCTGCCCGCTGCTCGAAGGTGTGGACCTGTCGGGCGCCAAAGGCGTGCTGGTGCTGATCAGCGCCGCCAAGGGCTCGCTGAAATTGTCCGAGTCCAAGCAGGCCATGAACACCATCCGCGCCTACGCCTCCGAAGACGCGCATGTGATCTACGGCACGGCTTACGACGAATCGCTGGGCGACCAGATCCGCGTGACCGTGGTGGCCACCGGCCTGTCCAAAGGCGCGGCTGCCCGCCGCACCGCGCCGCCGCTGCAGGTGCTGCGCACCGGCACCGACAACGTGCCGTTCAGCGTGGGTACGCAAGATGCCGTGGCCGCCCCGGTGGCCGCCACCATGGCGGGTATGGGCGCCGGCATCCCGGCCGTCTGGCGCACGGGCCGCACCCACGCCGCCGCGCGCGTGGACGGCATGGCTTCGGCCGGCATGGACGACATCGAGATCCCGGCTTTCCTGCGCAAGCAGGCCGACTGACCGACCCCGGTTTTTGACTCTGGTGCTTTGAAGGGCACCGCCGACCTTCGGGTTGGCGGGCCCTTTTTTGCTGCGCAAATTAAAATACGCACCATGCTCGCCCAACGCACCCTCAAAACCCTCACCACCGCCGTCGGCGTCGGCCTGCACAGCGGCCAGCGGGTCGAACTCACGTTGCGGCCGGCACCACCGGACACCGGTATTGTGTTTCGCAGGGTCGATCTGCCTGAGCCGGTCAGCATCCCGGTGAACGCCGAGGCCATCACCGACACCCGCCTGGCCTCCACCATCTCGCGCGGTCAGGCCAAAGTCCTGACCATCGAACACCTCATGTCCGCCTGCTGCGGACTGGGCATCGACAACCTGTACGTCGACATCACCGCCGAAGAAGTGCCCATCCTCGACGGTTCGGCCTCGTCTTTCGTCTACCTGTTGCAAAGCGCAGGCATCGCCACGCAAAACGCACCCAAGAAATTCATCCGCGTGCTCAAGCCCGTGGAGGTGCGCGAAGGCGAGGGCGACAACGCCAAATGGGCACGGCTGGAGCCATACCATGGCTACCGCCTGAGCTTCGAGATCGATTTCCGCCACCCTGCCGTGGACAACACCGGGCAGGCCGTGGTGTTCGACATGGGCGAGGGGGTTTACGCCCGCGACATCGCGCGTGCGCGCACTTTCGGCTTCACCAAGGATGTGGAAATGCTGCGCGCCAACGGTCTGGCGCTCGGGGGGGGGCTGGACAACGCCATCGTGATGGACGATTACAAGGTGCTCAATGCCGACGGCCTGCGCTACGACGACGAATTCGTCAAGCACAAGATCCTCGACGCCATCGGAGACCTGTATGTGGTCGGCCGGCCCCTGCTGGCCTCCTACAGCGCCTTCCGCTCCGGGCACGCCATGAACAACCGCCTGCTGCGCGAACTGCTGTCGCAGCCCGACGCGTGGGAACTGGTCAGCTTCGAGAACGAGGCGCAGGCCCCCAAGGGCTTTGCCGCGCTGCAGCCTGCCTGGTGATCGTGTGCCAGATCAGGCGGTGGGTTCGATCGGGCGTGGTTTGCCCTGATCATCGATGGCCACATAGGTCAGCTGGGCTTCGGTGACTTTGGCGAAATCCCCCTGCGAACGGTAGTGCTCGGCATAGACCTCGACCTGAACTGTGACCGAGGTTCTGCCCACTCTGGCGATGCGTGAGAAAAACGACAGGATGTCGCCCACCCGCACTGGTTGCTTGAAGATGAATTCGTTGACCGCCACCGTGGCCATGCGCCCGCGCACCAGGCGAGCGGCGAGCACCGAGCCGGCAATGTCCACCTGCGCCATGACCCAGCCGCCAAAAATGTCGCCATTGGCGTTGCAGTCGGCCGGCATGGGGACCACTTTGAGGACCAGTTCCTGATCGGTGGGCAGGTCAACGGAGGGGCGGGTGATTTCGGACATGGGCACAATCGGGTCAAACAGACTTTCAGGATTGTCCCTCATGCGCCACCGTGGCGAAACTTCTCCTCCCGCAACTCCCGGACAAGGGGGTGACTGGCACACCCTGCAGCGGCTTTTGCCTTACCTGTGGGAATACAAATGGCGCGTGCTGCTGGCGCTGCTTTTCATGGTGGGGGCCAAACTGGCCAATGTGGGCGTGCCCATGCTGCTCAAGGAACTGGTCGACGCCATGAGCCTGAAGCCGGGCGATGCGCGCGCCTTGCTGGTGGTGCCGGTGGCTCTGTTGCTGACCTATGGCGGCCTGCGGCTGGCCACCTCGGCTTTCACCGAACTGCGCGAGCTGGTGTTCGCCAAGGCCACGCAGGGCGCGGCGCGCGCCATTGCACTGCAGACGTTTGAACACCTGCATGCCCTGAGCCTGCGCTTTCATCTGGCGCGGCAGACCGGCGGCATGACGCGCGACATTGAGCGCGGCGTGCGCGGCATCGAGTCGCTGATCTCGTATTCGCTCTACAGCATCGTGCCCACGCTGATCGAGGTGGCACTGGTGCTGTCGATTCTGGCGATCAAGTTCGACGCCTGGTTCGCCTGGATCACCATCGCCGCGCTGGCGCTCTACATCTTCTTCACGGTGCGCATCACCGAGTGGCGCACGCAGTTCCGCCGCCAGGCCAACGAGTTCGACTCGGCGGCGCACACCAAGGCGATTGACTCGCTGCTCAACTACGAGACGGTCAAGTATTTTGGCAACGAAGCCTTTGAGGCCCGCCGGTACGACGAGAGTCTGGAGCGCCTGCGCCGCGCGCGCCTGAAGGCGCAGACCACATTGAGCCTGCTCAACACCGGCCAGCAACTGATCATCGCTGTCGCGCTGGTCGCCATGCTCTGGCGCGCCACGCAAGGGGTGGTGGATGGTCGCATGACGCTGGGCGATCTGGTCATGATCAACGGCTTCATGATCCAGCTCTACATCCCACTGAACTTTCTGGGTGTGCTGTACCGCGAGATCAAGCAGAGCCTGACCGATCTGGACAAGATGTTCACCCTGATGGACCGCGAGCGCGAAGTCGCGGACCGGCCTGGCGCGCAGCCGCTGGTCCTGCAGGGTGCGCCCGAGGTGCGTTTTGACAACGTGCACTTTGCTTACGATGCGGACCGCCCCATCCTGCACGGCATCAGCTTCACCATACCGGCCGGCAAGACGGTGGCCGTGGTCGGTCCTTCTGGCTCGGGCAAATCCACGCTGGCGCGCCTGCTGTTCCGCTTTTATGACGTCCAGCAAGGGTCGGTGCAGATCGCGGGGCAAGACATCCGCACCGTGCAGCAAGCCAGCGTGCGTCGCGCGATCGGCATCGTGCCGCAGGACACGGTGCTCTTCAACGACACGGTGGCCTACAACATCGCCTACGGTCGCACCGGCGCGAGCCAGTCGGAGATCGAAAACGCCGCCCGCGCCGCCCGCATCCACGACTTCATCGCTTCCACACCCAAGGGGTATGACACTGCGGTGGGCGAGCGTGGCCTCAAGCTCTCGGGCGGCGAAAAGCAGCGCGTGGCGATTGCCCGCACCCTGCTCAAGAACCCGCCGGTGCTGGTGTTCGATGAAGCGACCTCGGCGCTGGACTCGGCCAACGAACGCGCCATTCAGGCCGAGTTGGCCAGCGCTGCACAGAACAAGACCACGCTGGTGATCGCGCACCGCCTGTCCACGGTGGTGGACGCGCACGAGATTCTGGTGATGGAGGCGGGCCGCATCATCGAGCGCGGCACGCACGCGCAGCTGCTGGCGAAACAGGGGCGGTACGCCAGCATGTGGGCGCTGCAGCAAAGCGGGGAATAAGCCGGGAATAATGCGGGCATGGAAACCAAATGGTTTGAAGACTTTGTGAGCCTGGCCGAGACGCGCAGCTTCAGCCGTTCGGCCCAGCTGCGCCATGTGACGCAACCGGCGTTTTCGCGGCGCATCCAGTCGCTCGAAGCCTGGGCAGGTGTGGATCTGGTGGACCGCAGCTCCTACCCGACCACGCTCACCCCTGCCGGCCAGACGCTGTACGCGCAGGCGCTGGAGCTGCTGCAGTCCCTGCAGAACACGCGTGCCATGCTGCGCGGACACGATGTGGGTGGGCAGGACTTCATCGAGTTTGCCGTGCCCCACACGCTGGCCTTCACTTTTTTCCCGACCTGGCTGGCCAGCTTGCGCGAGAACTTCGGGCAGGTCAAAAGCCGGCTGATCGCGCTCAATGTGCACGATGCCGCCATGCGGCTGGTCGAGGGTGGCTGCGATCTGCTGATCGCCTACCACCACCCCTCGCAACCCCTGCAGCTGGACCCTGAGCGCTATGACATGGTGGTGCTGGGCGAAGAGGTGCTGGCGCCCTACGTCAAACCCGGGTCGGACGGCCAGCCGCTGTTCCAGCTGCCGGGGCATGTGAACCGGCCCTTGCCCTATCTGGGCTATGCGCCGGGGGCTTATCTGGGGGGCGTCACCGACTGGATCCTCAAGCAGTCGGCCACGCCCATCCATCTGGACCGGGTGTATGAGACCGACATGGCCGAGGGCCTCAAGGTCATGGCGATTGAAGGCCACGGCGTGGCCTTCCTGCCCAGCAGCGCGGTGCGCAAGGAACTGCAGAGCGGTCAGCTGGTGTCGGCCCAGGGGGCGCAGGACGGGTCGCTGAGCCTGAGCATGCAGGTGCGGGCTTACCGGGCCCACCCGGGCACGCGCGGGGTGGCCAAACGCAGCGCACAGGAGCTCTGGTCTTTTCTGGTCAGTCAGCACCCGGGCTGATGCACATTGGCGTATGCATTCTTTGCATAATGTCTCGGGTACACCCTGATCCCCGGCTGACAGTGGACTGACTATAGTCATGGGGTGTTCAGGTTTCGGCACATTTCCTGCATTGCAGTTGTGCCGGACGTTTTTTGTCGCCGGTGGCGATCTGATTTGGAGAAACTGATGAAAAAGCAATTGTTGCTGGCCGCCGTGGCCGCTGTGGTGGGTCTGACGGCCCAGGCCAACACGATCGAGAAGGTCAAGACCTCTGGTGCCATCACCATGGGCGTGCGTGATTCTTCGGGCGCCCTGTCCTACACCCTGGGTGACGGCAAGTACGCCGGCTACCACGTCGAAATCTGCCAGCGCATCATTGGCAACCTCGAAAAAGCCGTGGGCAAGAAGCTGGAAGTCAAGTACCAGTCCGTGACCTCGCAAAACCGCATCCCGTTGGTACAAAACGGCACCGTGGACATCGAGTGCGGCTCCACCACCAACAACACCGCCCGTCAGAAAGATGTGGCCTTCGTGGTGACCACCTATGTGGAAGAAGTGCGCACCGCAGTGCGCGCCAACTCGGGTATCACCTCGATCAGCCAGCTCAAGGACAAGAACGTGGCCACCACCACCGGCACCACCTCGGTGCAGCTGCTGCGCAAGCACGAGCGCGCCAATGGCATTGACTTCAAGGAAGTCTTTGGCAAGGACCACGCCGACAGCTTCCTGCTGCTCGAATCCGGCCGCGCCGATGCGTTCGTGATGGACAGCCAGATCCTGGCCGGCAACATCGCCAACGCCAAGAACCCGGCCGAGTTCAAGATCGTGGGCGAGGCCATCAGCGTCGAACCGATCGCCATCATGATCCGCAAGGACGACCCGGCCTTCAAGAAGCTGGCCGACGACACCGTGCGTGACCTGGCCAAGAGCGGCGAGCTGGCCAAGCTCTACGACAAGTGGTTCGTGCAGCCCATCCCGCCCAAGAACGCGCGCCTGAACATGGCCGCCACCGACACCAACAAGCAGGCCTGGGCCAACCTGAACGACAAGCCGGCCGAGGAATACGCGAAAAAATAAATGACTTTGGGGACAGATCTTCAGCTCTGTCCCCAACTGACCAAGGACTTTGGCGGCGGATCTTCAGCTCTGTCCCCAACTGATCAAAGAAACTCGGACCCCGCCGGGGCATACCGGTCGGGGTCTTTTTATTGATGAACATGGAGGAAGAACCATGACATGGGATTGGCAGGTTTTCCTGCAGGACGACGGCAGTGGCCGCACTTATCTGGAGTGGATGCTCGAAGCCTGGCGCTGGACGCTGGCCGTGGCGGGCACCTCCTGGCTGGTGGCGATGGTGGTGGGTGCGCTGGTGGGCACGCTGCGCACCTTGCCGGACCGCCCCTGGCTGGTGCGGCTGGCCAATGCCTGGGTGGAGCTGTTTCGCAACATCCCCTTGCTGGTGCAGATTTTCCTGTGGTACTTCGTGGTGCCCAAGATCATTCCCGCCTTCCAGCAGGTGCCGGGCTTTGTGCTGGTGGTGTTCGGTCTGGGCTTTTTCACCTCGGCCCGGATTGCCGAGCAGTTTCGCGCCGGTATCCAGGCGCTGCCGCGTGGTCAGCGTTATGCGGCCATGGCCATGGGTTTCACCACCTGGCAAAGCTACCGTTATGTGATCCTGCCGATGGCGTTTCGCATCATCCTGCCGCCGCTGACCAGCGAGTCGATGAACCTGCTCAAGAACTCGTCTGTGGCTTTTGCGGTGTCGATTGCCGAACTCACCATGTTCGCCATGCAGGCGCAGGAAGAAACCTCGCGTGGCATCGAAATCTACCTGGCCGTGACGGCGCTCTATGCGCTGTCGGCCTTTGCCGTCAACCGTGTGTTTGCCTTCATCGAAAACCGGATGCGTGTACCCGGCTTTGTGGCCGCGGGCACCGGGGGAGGCCACTGACATGCTGGGTCTCGACTTTTCCTTCCTCAACCTCGACGTGCTGCAGAAGTTCGTCTGGGGCGGTCTGGCCTTCAGCGTGCAACTGACCATCGTTGCCACGCTGGGCGGCATTGTCTTTGGCACGCTGCTGGCGCTCATGCGTCTGTCAGGCAAACGCACGCTCATGGCGCCGGCGACCTTCTACGTCAATGGCATGCGTTCCATCCCGCTGGTGATGGTGATCCTCTGGTTCTACCTGCTGATCCCTTTCCTGATCGGCAAGCCGATCGGCGCCGAGGTTTCGGCCATCATCACCTTCGTGGCCTTCGAGGCGGCCTACTTCAGCGAGATCATGCGCGCCGGTATCCAGTCGATCCCGCGCGGACAGGTGTTCGCCGGTCAGGCGCTGGGCATGAGCTATGCGCAGAACATGCGCCTGATCATCCTGCCGCAGGCCTTCCGCAACATGCTGCCGGTGCTGCTCACGCAGACCATCATCCTGTTCCAGGACACCTCGCTGGTCTATGCGATTGGTGCCTACGACCTGCTCAAGGGATTCACCAATGCCGGCAAGATCTACGGCCGCCCCGAAGAGGCGTACCTGATGGCAGCGGTGGTCTATTTCGTGATCTGTTTTGCCCTGTCGTGGGGCGTCAAGCGTCTGCAGGCGAAGATCGCCATCGTGCGCTGAAGGGACAAGCAAATGATTGAAATCAAACACGTTTCCAAGTGGTACGGGCCAGTGCAGGTGCTCAACGACTGCTCGGTGAGCATCAACAAGGGCGATGTGGTGGTGGTCTGCGGCCCTTCGGGTTCGGGCAAATCCACCCTGATCAAGACCGTCAACGGTCTGGAGCCTTTCCAGAAAGGCGAACTGTTCGTCGATGGCGTACCGCTCCACGCCCCCAAAACCGATCTGCCCAAACTGCGTTCGCGCGTGGGCATGGTGTTCCAGCACTTCGAGCTGTTTCCGCACCTGTCTGTCACCGAGAACCTGACGATCGCGCAGGTCAAGGTGCTGGGGCGCTCGCTTGACGATGCCCGGGTGCGTGGCCTGAAGATGCTTGACCGCGTGGGCCTGATGGCGCACAAGGACAAGTTTCCCGGCCAGCTCTCGGGTGGCCAGCAGCAGCGCGTGGCGATCGCCCGCGCCCTGTCCATGGACCCGATGGTCATGCTGTTCGACGAGCCGACCTCGGCGCTGGACCCCGAGATGGTGGGCGAGGTGCTGGACGTGATGGTCAAGCTGGCACAGGAAGGCATGACCATGATGGTGGTCACCCACGAGATGGGCTTTGCCCGCAAGGTGGCCAACCGGGTCATCTTCATCGATGTGGGCGGGCGCATTCTGGAAGACTGTTCCAAGGAAGAGTTCTTCAACCATCCGGAAAACCGGCAGCCGCGGACCAAGGACTTTTTGTCCAGGATCCTGGCGCACTGAGGGCATCACGGGGGCTGTTGGCGTTTGAGACAATATGCCCCATGAGCCAAGAAATCACCCTCACCCGCCCCGACGACTGGCACCTGCATGTGCGCGACGGGGCCGCCCTGGGCACCGTCGTGCCGCACACCGCCGCCCAGTTTGGCCGCGCGATCATCATGCCCAACCTCAAGCCGCCGGTGACCACCGCCGCGCAGGCGCTGGCTTACAAGGCGCGCATCCTGGCGGCCGTGCCAGCGGGCATGGCTTTCGAGCCCTTGATGACGCTGTACCTGACCGACAATCTGGCGCCCGATGAGATCAGACGTGCCAGGGACGCCGGCGTGGTGGCCTGCAAGCTGTATCCGGCCGGCGCCACCACCAACAGCGACGCAGGCGTGACGGACCTCCGCAAGATTTACCCGGTGCTCGAAGCCATGCAGCGCGAAGGCATGCTCTTGCTGGTGCATGGCGAAGTCACTTCGTCCGACATCGACCTGTTCGACCGCGAGGCTGTCTTCATCGAGCAGCAGCTGCAGCCGCTGCGCCGCGACTTCCCGGGCCTGAAGATCGTGATGGAGCACATCACCACGAAAGAGGCTGCGCAGTATGTGGCAGACAGCGACGCACTGCTGGGTGCCACCATCACCGCGCACCATCTGCTCTACAACCGCAACGCCATCTTCACCGGCGGCATCCGGCCGCATTACTACTGCCTGCCGGTCCTCAAGCGCGAGACGCACCGTCTGGCGCTGGTGCAGGCCGCGACCAGCGGCAACGCGAAGTTCTTCCTGGGCACCGACAGCGCGCCGCACCCGGCCCACCTCAAGGAACACGCTACCGGTTGCGCCGGTTGCTACACCGCGCATGCGGCCCTGGAGATGTACGCCGAAGCCTTTGACAACGCGGGCGCACTCGACAAGCTCGAAGCGTTTGCCAGCTTCAACGGCGCAGACTTCTATGGCCTGCCGCGCAACAGCGGCACCATCACGCTGCGCCGCGAAAGCTGGACGCCCGCAGAGTCGTTTGCCTTTGGCGATGCCGAACTCAAGCCCCTGCGCGCCGGAGAGGCCCTGCCGTGGCGTCTGGTGACGGGCTGAACACGCCGCTGCGCCGCGCTGCCGGTGCCCGCTGCACCGGCATCGACCCGACGGTGCTGGGCGTGGCCGACATCGACTGGGCAGCCCCTTGGCTGGCCGACTGGCGCGCCGTGGGCGAGCCGATTGCGCAGCAGGTGGTGGCGGGCGTGCCGCAGCCGCAGGCCCTGACCGAGGCGGGCCGGGCGCCGGTGCGTTTCGTGCCGCAGTCCGATCTGCCGGCCGGCATGGCTTACGAGGCCTTCATCGGCGAGACCGGACAGGTGCCCACGCGCGAGGGCTTGCACGACTTCTTCAATGCCCTGTGCTGGATGCATTTCCCGCTGGCCAAGCGGCAACTCAACCGCCTGCAGTCGTTTGAAATCGCGCGGGCCGGGGTAGGACAGGTGCGCGGTCCGGTGCGCGACGCCTGCACGGTGTTCGATGAGAACGCCGTGCTGATCCAGACGCCCGACAGCGTCTGGCAGGCCCTGACCGAACACCGCTGGCACGATGCGCTGGTGGCCCAACGCGCGCTGTGGGCCAACACCCGGGTCTGGATGTTCGGCCATGCCGCACTCGAAAAACTGGTGCAGCCCTACAAATCCATCACGGTGCACCTCTGGCGCGTGCCGGCAGGCGAGACGGACGCCACGCTGGACGCCTGGCTGGCCCGGGACCTGCAGGCCGACAAGCTGGCGGCCAAACCCTTCAGCCCGCTGCCGGTGCTGGGCGTGCCCGGCTGGTGGCCGGCCAATGCCGATCCGGTTTTTTACGACGATCCCGGGGTATTCCGGCCACGGCGGTTGCGGCAAGAGCCCCAAAAACCGTCTGTTGTTCAGGAAATACCCGGGCTCGCTTGATTTCGGCCCATTCATCCCTACCATTCGCGCAGGTCCCCGTTTTGAGGGGACTTTGGACTGAAAAAAAATGAAACGCATCCTTCTTTTTGTACTCACCAACCTGGCCGTCGTGCTGGTGCTGGGCATCGTTTCGCGCCTGCTGGGCGTAGACCGTTTTCTGACGGCCAATGGCCTGAACCTCGGTGCCCTGCTGGGCTTTGCCCTGGTGATGGGCTTCGGCGGCGCCATCATCTCCTTGCTGATGAGCAAACCCATGGCCAAGTGGTCGGCAGGCGTGCAGATCATCGAACAGCCGCGCAACCAGGACGAAGCCTGGATCGTGGACACCGTGCGCAAATTCGCCGACAAGGCTGGCATCGGTATGCCCGAAGTCGGCATTTTTGAAGGCGATCCGAACGCCTTTGCCACCGGCGCCTTCCGTGACTCTGCACTGGTCGCCGTCTCCACCGGCCTGCTGCACAACATGACCAGGGAAGAGGTCGAGGCCGTGATCGGCCATGAAGTCGCCCACATCGCCAATGGCGACATGGTCACCATGACGCTGATCCAGGGCGTGATGAACACCTTCGTGGTGTTCCTGTCCCGCGTGATCGGCTATGCGGTGGACAGCTTCCTGCGCAAGAACGACGAGGAAAGCAGCGGTCCCGGCATGGGCTACTACATCACCACCATCGTGCTGGATATTGTGATGGGCTTCGTGGCCGCCATCATCGTCGCCTGGTTCAGCCGCCAGCGCGAGTTCCGCGCCGATGCCGGCGCCGCCCAGCTCATGGGCCGCAAGCAGCCCATGATCAATGCGCTGGCCCGTCTGGGTGGCCTGCACAGTGCCGAACTGCCCAAGAGCATCGCCGCCTTTGGCATTGCCGGTGGCATCGGCCAGCTGTTCTCTTCGCACCCGCCGATCGAAGAGCGCATCGCCGCGCTGCAAAACGCCTGAGGACACCCGGGCGACTGACAGGCACCGGGTGCGCGCCCTTGATGGCGCAGTGAACCAGCCTGACCCGACAGGGCTTGCATGACACGCAAGCCGGCGTCAAGCGTTGCTCACGCCCGAGGCCACATGTCCGGCCGGCACATGCTGCGCGGCCGATTCGATGTGGCCGGTCTGGTCGTCAAAGAAGAAGTCCGGCTCGAACTCGCGTAAAAACTCCCCCTTGGGCAGGCCGCCCAGGAACATGGCCTCGTCCACCTCGATGTTCCAGTCCATGAGTGTGCGGATGGCACGCTCGTGGGCCGGGGCGCTGCGCGCGGTGACCAGCGCGGTGCGGATGCGCATGTTGGCGGTGCCCTCTTGCTGCAGGCGGTGCAGTGCCGCCAGCAAAGGCTTGAAAGGGCCGGCCGACAATGGTGTGGCCGCCTTGTCACGCTCATGCTGCTGGAAGGCTGACAGGCCCTGGGCCTGGAACACGCGCTCGGCTTCGTCCGAAAACAGCACCGCATCCCCGTCAAAGGCGATGCGCACCTCGTGCGGGTGTTCTTCGGAGGCTCGGGCCGAATGCGGGTACACCTGCGCGGCCGGTACGCCGGCGTCGAGCGCAGCGCGTACATCGGGCAGGTGGGCCGACAAAAACAGGTTGGCGTTGAGCGGCTTGAGGTAGCGCCAGGGCGCCTGCCCGCGCGTGAAACTGCCGCGCTGGATGGGCAGTCCGTAATGCTGGGCCGAGCGGAACACCCGCATGCCCGAGACAGGGTCGTTGCGCGAGAGGATCACCACCTCGACACGCTGGGCCTCGGCGTCGTTGAAAGCCAGCAGCTTGCGCACCAGCGAAAACGCCACACCGGGTCTGGCCGGTTCTTCCAGCCGACCGAGTTGCAGCTGCATGTAGGCGCGGTCATCGCCCTGCTCGAAGACGCGGTTTTCTTCCTCGAAATCGAACAGCGCGCGAGAGGAAATCGCGACGACGAGCTGGCCTTCAAGTGTGGCTGGCATGGTTCACCTCACCCATTGGTTCAATTCCATGATCGGCATCAGCACCGCCAGCACGATCACCATCACCAGGCCGCCCATGGCGACGATCAGCAGCGGCTCCAGCACGGTGGCCAGGGCCATGGCGCGGCGCTGCACCTCGCCCGCCAGTTGCCGGGCAGCACGTTGCAGCATCACGGGCAGCTGGCCGGTCTGTTCGCCCAGCCGGGCAAACATGGCCAGCAGGCCCGGAAAGCGCTGGTGGCGTGACAGGGCCAGCGCCAGCGGCGCGCCTTCGCGCACCTGCACCAGCGCCTCCAGCGCGTCGGCGCGCAGGGCGTGGTTGGACAGGGTGTCGGCCGCTGCCTGCAAGGCCTTGAGGATGGGCACGCCCGAGGCGCTGAGCATGGCCAGGGTCGATGCAAAGCGCGCCGCGTTGTAGCCGCGTGCCAGCCGCCCGATCACGGGCAGGCGCAGCCAGGCGGCGTCCCAGCGCAGGCGCAGCGCGGGTTGGCGCAGCGCCGCACGCAGGGCCAGCCCGGCCCCGGCCAACAGCACCACCATCAGCCAACCCCAATCGCGCAGTGCCGTGCTCAGCCCCAGCATGGCCCGCGTGAGCAGGGGCAGCTGGCGCTGGGTGCCGGCAAACACCGCGGCCACCTGCGGCACCACCGAAGTGAGCAGGAACACCACGATGGCGATGGCCACCAGGGTGACGATGGCCGGGTACAGGGCCGCGCCCATGAGCTTGCTGCGCAGCAGCTGCTGCGCTTCCAGATCGTCGGCCAGGTGCTCCAGCACGCTGCCCAGTTGCCCGCCCTGTTCGCCAGCGGCGATCACCGCCCGGTCGATCGCCGGGAACTCGCGCGGGTATTGCCCCAGCGCCCGGCCCAGGCTGCTGCCGGCGTTGACTTCGGCGCGGACGGCAGCCAGCAGGTGGCGTTGGCGTTCCTGGTCTGCCTCGTCGGCCAGCGCCGACAGTGCGCGTTCGACCGTGAGGCCGCTGCCGACCAGGCCGGCCAGCTGGCGGGTGAACACCGTGCGCTGGCTGGTGCTGAAGGCCGTGCGTCCGGGGCCAATGGGCCGTTGCCACCAGGGCAGAGGGACCGCTTCGGCGGCCGCGGTGCTGCCCAACAGAGCCACCTCGACCGGCACCAGGCCCTGGGCGCGCAGCTGGCTGCGTGCGCTGCGTGCGCTGTCGGCTTCCAGCGTGCCTTTGCGGGACTGGCCATCGGCCTGCAGGGCTTCAAATCGGTAGGCGGGCATGGTGAGGTCAGCGCTCGAAGTAGATCACGCCCACCTGGCCGGCCCACCGGGTTGCGGGCTGGGCCACGGGGTCGCCAGCCCTGAGGGCCTGGCTGCGGTTGAGTTGGGCAAACCACGACCAATGGGGTCTCAGGCGCTGGCGCAGGGTCAGGCTGGTGTCCATGCCGGTGCCCCAACCGCTGCTCTGGTGGGGATCCACAGTGGCGGGCAGGTCCGGCTTGTAGCGCCAGATGTCCGAACGGCTCAGCGTGAAAGACTGGGTCAGCAGGATGGTGCTGTCCTCGCTCAGGGCCTGCCGGTAGGTGATGGACGGACTCAGCGACGTGCCGGCACCGCGCCCCAGCAGGTCCTGCGTGAACACCAGGCCCGGGCTCCAGTGCGGCCAGCCCAGGTATTCGAGGGTGACCCGGCCGCGCAGGGTCTTGCGGCCCGGCTCGATCGCGTCGAAGGTCGAATCGCGCTGCATGTTGACGATGCCCGCCGACACCGAGGTGCGCCAGTGGTCGGCAGGCAGCAGGTCATAGGTGAGGTTGTTGTCGGTTTTGACCTGACCGAAGCGGTGCCAGCTCTCGCCGTCGACGGCGCCGGTGCGCCAGCGGCCATAGCGCAAACCCAGCATGGGGCGCAGCGCCACCCGGCCGGGCTGGTGCAGGTCGTCCATCTTGAACTGTGTGCCCAGACTCCAGCGCAGCTCGGGTTCGGGTGGCGGTGGCAAAGCATCGCCCTGCACCTCGGCCGCCCGTGCCACACCAGTGAGCGCGCAACAGGTCAGCCAGAGGGGCGCGTGCATGCGCATGGCTTCAGTCCCTCGTCACCCGCAGCAGCTCTTCGGCGCTGGTGATGCCGGCATCGACCAGGCGCTGGCCGTCCTCACGCATCAGCACCATGCCCTGCGCCAGTGCGGTGGCGCGGATGTCGGCTTCGGCCGTCTGGCTGTGGATCTGGGCGCGCACCTCGTCGCTGGCCACCAGCAGCTCAAAAATGCCGGTGCGGCCGGCGTAGCCGGTGTGACCGCAGTCTTCGCAGCCGCTTCCACCGCAGGCGGTGCAGGTCTTGCGCACCAGCCGCTGGGCCAGCACGCCCAGCAGCGAGGAGCTGAGCAAAAAGGGTTCGATCCCCATATCGGTCAGGCGCGTGACGGCACTGACCGCGTCGTTGGTGTGCAGCGTGGCCAGCACCAGGTGGCCGGTCAGCGAGGCCTGGATGGCGATCTGCGCGGTCTCGAAGTCGCGGATCTCGCCGATCATGATCACGTCCGGGTCCTGGCGCAGGATGGCGCGCAGCGCCTTGGCGAAAGTCAGGTCGATTCTGGCGTTGACCTGGGTCTGGCCCACGCCGGCCAGCTCGTACTCGATCGGGTCTTCCACCGTCATGATGTTGTTGCGCGTGGCGTCCAGCCGCTGCAGCGCCGCGTACAGCGTGGTGGTCTTGCCCGATCCGGTCGGGCCGGTCACCAGCAAAATGCCATGCGGTTGCGCGATCAGCTGGTCGATCTTTTGCAGCACCGTGCCCTGCATGCCAATGGCTTCCAGCGTCAGGCGCGCCTCGCT
>JAYRQF010000294.1:0-1874 GCA_041910735.1 Limnohabitans sp. | reverse complement strand
GGACCTGCGCCAGTCTTCCCCCACCTTCGGGCATTGGGTGGGTGAGCGACTGAGCGCGGACAACAAGAGACAGCTTTGGGTGCCGCCGGGTTTTGCGCACGGCTTTGTGGTGCTCAGCGAAAGTGCCGAGTTCCTGTACAAAACCACCGATTACTGGTACCCCGAGCACGAGCGCAGCCTGCTCTGGAACGACCCGGCCATCGGCATCGACTGGCCGATCGGAGGTCAGCCTTTGCTGGCGGCCAAGGACGCGGCAGCGGCATTGCTGCGCGATGCGGAAGTCTTTGCGCCCTGATGGGGCAGGGGGCTGAACAGCCCCGGTTGCTGCAGGCACTCGGCGACTTCGTCGTCACTGACCTGGTCAAAGTGTTCGTAAAACTGCCCCACGGCCTGAAACAGCGGCGGCACCGACAGGCACACCGTCTCGTCGGCCAGCGGCTGAACCAGTGCCAAAGCCTCGCCAGAGGCCACCGGCACAGCGCACACCAGCCGGGCCGGGTGGCCACGCCGCACGGCGGTCAGCGCAGCCTGCATGGTGGCCCCGGTCGCCAGACCGTCGTCGACCACGATCACCACGCGGCCCGTCACCGGAACCGGTGTGCGCAAGGGGCTGTAATGGCGCCGCCTTTCCTGCAAAACTTTCGATTGCCGGCTTTTTTCGGCGGTGATCCAGGTGGGCGTGGCGCCGACCGAGGCGGCATGCGGCGCAATCGATGCATGTCCGCTCTCGTCGATCGCGCCAATCGCCAGTTCCGGCTGGAACGGTGCGCAGAGCTTGTGCACCAGCACCACGTCCAGTTCTCCGTCAAGTTGCTGCGCCAGCACCACACCCATGGGGGCGGCGCCCCGGGGAATGGCCAGAACCAGCGGTGACTGGCCCTTGTAGCGCAGCAGCCTTTCGGCCAGCAGGCCGGCAGCCTGCAGTCGGTCCTTGAACATCGGATCTCCTTGTGTAGAAAACCCATTGTGCGAACCATTGGCCGCAGCCGTCGGTGGCCTGAACCATGAAAAAAGCCGCAACCCGTGAGGGGTGCGGCCCGGTGTGTGCGATGTGTGACTGAGCTTACAGCCCTGCTGCAGCACGCAATGCTGCCGCTTTATCGGTTTTTTCCCAGGTGAACTCGGGCTCGTCGCGGCCAAAGTGGCCGTAGGCCGCGGTCTTGCTGTAGATGGGACGCAGCAGGTCCAGCATCTGGATGATGCCTTTCGGACGCAGGTCGAAGTGCTCTGCCACCAGCGCGGAGAGCTTCTCGTCAGACACTTTGCCGGTGCCCAGGGTGTTGACGGTGATGTTCATCGGGCGGGCCACGCCAATGGCGTATGCCACCTGGATCTGGCACTTCTCGGCCAGGCCCGCGGCCACGATGTTCTTGGCCACATAGCGGGCAGCGTAAGCGGCCGAGCGGTCGACCTTGGACGGGTCCTTGCCCGAGAAGGCGCCACCGCCGTGCGGGCAGGCACCACCGTAGGTGTCCACGATGATTTTTCGGCCCGTGAGGCCACAGTCGCCCTGCGGCCCGCCGATGACGACGCGACCTGTGGGGTTGATCAGGTATTTGGTGTCCTGCAGCCACTCCTTGGGCAGCACCGGCTTGATGATCTCTTCGATGATGGCTTCGGTGAAGCTGGCTTTCATCTGGGTGGCGGTCTCGGACTGGTCCGGGCTGTGCTGGGTGGACAGCACCACGGTGTCGATGCTGTGGGGCTTGCCGTCCACATAGCGCATGGTGACCTGGCTCTTGGCGTCCGGACGCAGGAAGGGCAGGCGCCCGTCCTTGCGCAGCTGGGCCTGGCGCTCGACCAGGCGGTGGGCGTAGTAAATGGGGGCGGGCATCAGCTCAGGCGTTTCCGAGCAGGCATAGCCAAACATCAGG
>JAYRQF010000293.1:0-5259 GCA_041910735.1 Limnohabitans sp. | reverse complement strand
GCCGCGTGCGTCACCCCTCCGAAGTGGTCACTGCCGGTCAGGAAATCACCGCCAAGATCCTCAAGTTCGACACCGAAAAGAACCGCGTGTCCCTGGGTCTCAAGCAGATGGGCGACGACCCTTGGATGGGCGTCAACCGCCGCTACCCGCAAGGCACCCGCATGTTCGGCAAGGTCACCAACATCGCCGACTACGGCGCGTTTGTGGAACTCGAGCCCGGCATCGAAGGTCTGGTGCACGTCTCCGAAATGGACTGGACCAACAAGAACGTGGCCCCGTCCAAGATCGTGTCCCTGGGCGACGAAGTCGAAGTCATGGTCCTCGAGATCGACGAAGACAAGCGCCGCATCTCCCTGGGCATGAAGCAGTGCCGTGCCAACCCCTGGCAAGAGTTTGCCCAGAACACCAAGCGCGGCGACCGCGTCAAGGGCCCGATCAAGTCGATCACCGACTTCGGCGTGTTCGTGGGACTGGCTGCCGGCATCGACGGCCTGGTGCACCTGTCCGACCTGTCCTGGAACGAAGCCGGCGAGCAAGCCGTGCGCGAGTACAAAAAAGGCCAGGAAGTGGAAGCCATCGTGCTGGCCATCGACGTGGACCGCGAGCGCATCTCCCTGGGCATCAAGCAGCTCGACGGCGACCCGTTCTCCACCTTCGTGTCGGTGAACGACAAGGGTTCCGTGGTGACCGGCAAGGTCAAGACCGTGGACGCCAAGGGCGCTGAAATCGATCTGGGTGAGGACGTCATCGGCTACCTGCGCGCTTCGGAAATTTCCGCTGACCGCGTGGAAGACGCCCGTTCCGTCCTGAAAGAAGGCGATGAAGTGAACGCCGTGGTGACCAATGTGGATCGCAAGACCCGCAGCATCTCCCTGTCGATCCGCGCCAAGGACCAGGCCGACCAGCAGGAAGCCATGGCCACCCTGAGCCAGAACACCGGCAACGCCGGCACCACCAGCCTGGGCGCCCTGCTGCGTGCCAAGCTGGACAACAACTGATCGCCTGCGCTTTCAGCCTCGACAAGCCTGCCCCCCGGGGCAGGCTTTTTTGAGTCTGCCGACCAGCAGGATTGCCACTGCCCCACGCGAGTAACCTCCATGACCCGCTCTGACCTCGTTGAAGAACTGGCTGCACGCTTTTCGCAGCTCACCCACCGCGACGCTGAACTGGCCGTCAAAACGGTGCTCGACGCCATGAGCGAGGCCTTGGTGCGCGGCCACCGCATCGAAATCCGTGGTTTCGGCAGCTTCTCCATCAACCGCCGCCCTCCCCGTGTGGGCCGCAATCCGCGCTCCGGCGAAACCGTGATGATCCCGGAAAAGCGCGTGCCCCATTTCAAGCCCGGCAAAGCCCTGCGCGAAGCCGTTGACGCGGCGACAGTGCCCGCCCAGACCGCGGCCGAACAAGCGGCAGAACACTGAGAGGCCACCTGTCAACGACAGGCCCGCCCGCTAAAATCGGTCCACTTGCGAGGCCCTGCATGAAACGTCTGCTCCGGCTGCTTCAGTGGGTACTGAAAGCCATCATTTTTTTCACCCTGTTTGCGTTCGCCCTGAACAACCAGCAGGACACCCGCGTGCATTTCTTTTTCGGCACCTACTGGCAGGCGCCCACCGTGCTGGTGGTCCTCACTTCGTTTGCACTGGGTGTGACCGTTGGCGTGCTGGGCATGGTGCCGCGCTGGTGGCGCCAGCGCCAGGCCGCACGACAGGCCCAGGAGCCCGTGACCACACCTGCCCCCTCTGCAGAACCGGAGACCCACGTTGGAGCTTGACCTGACCTGGATCCTGATCGGCCTGCCGCTGGCCTTCGCGCTGGGCTGGATCGCCTCGCGGCTGGACCTGCGCCAGCTGCGCATCGCCAACCGCCAGGCGCCTCGCGCCTATTTCAAGGGCCTGAACTACCTTCTCAACGAACAGCAGGACCAGGCCATCGACGCCTTCATCGAGGCCGTGCAGAACGACCCCGACACCTCGGAACTGCACTTTGCACTGGGTAACCTGTTCCGCCGACGTGGCGAATACGACCGCGCCGTGCGCGTGCACGAACACCTGCTGGCTCGCGCCGACCTGAGCACGGCAGACCGCCAGCGCGCCCAGCACGGTCTGGCACTCGACTTCCTCAAGGCCGGTCTGCTCGACCGCGCCGAAGATGCGCTGCGCAAGCTCGAAGGCAGTCCCTACGAAGGCCAGGCCCGACTGGCCCGGCTGGCCATCTACGAACGCTCGCGCGAATGGCCGCAGGCCGCGCAGGTGGCCGAGTTGCTGGAGCGATCCGGCGAGGCCAACTTCAGTGTGCGTCAGGCCCACTACCGCTGCGAACAGGCCCGCGAAGCTTTTTCGCAGGGCGACACCGACCGCGCCCTGGCACTGCTGCAGGAAACCGTGCAGGCCATCCCCCATGCCCCGCGCGCGCGCATCCTGATGGGACAGCTGATGCTGACCCGACAGCAGCCGCGCCAAAGCATGGAGGCATTGCGCCCCCTGTTTGAACAGAACGACCCTACAGCCCCTCTGGCCGCAGCCACGCTGGCCAAAGCCGCGCTGGCATGCAGCCAGGAAAGCGCCGCCCGGCAGCTGCTGCAGGACTTCTACCTGCAGCAGCCGAGTCTGGATGTGCTCGAAGCCCTGGTGGCCCTGGATGCACCGACCGGCATCGATATTCGCCCGCCTTTCCTGCAACACCTGCAAAAACACCCTTCCCTGCTGGCCGCCTCGCGCTGGCTGGCCGCAGCACCGGCCCAGGAAGCTGTCCCGCCCGCCGTGCAAAAGGCGCTGGACACGGCCGCCCGGCCACTGGCGCGTTACCGCTGCGCCGCCTGCGGTTTCGAAGCCAGGGAACATTTCTGGCATTGCCCGGGTTGCCAGGCCTGGGACAGCTACCCACCACGCCGGGTCGAAGAGCTCTGAGCCCTTTTCGCGAACAGCGTGTCCCTGCACAATGGGGTGCGGCTTTGCGCCGCAGGGAGTACCACATGAAGCATGGTTTCGTCAGCTGGCTGTTTGTGCTCAGCGCCGGCACCGGCGCCCAGACGCTGGACATTGCACAGGCACGTGAGCTCGACCTCGATGGCCTGCGGGGTCTTGGGCCCGCCACCACACGGATCATCCTGCAGGAGCGCGAACGCCAGCCTTTTCGGGACTGGCAGGACCTGATGAAACGCAGCCCCGGCATTGGCCCCAAAAAGGCCGCACAACTGTCCGGGCAGGGGCTGCGCGTGCAGGGACAGCCCTACCCGGACAAACCGCAGCGTTGATCAGGTCTGGCCGTAGCCCCCACCGCCGGGGGTGTGGATTTCAAAGATGTCGCCCGCAGCCATCTCGGTCTGGCCAATGTGCGCCAGATCCTCGGTCTGACCCGACGCGCGCAGCACCCGGTTGATGCCCGGCTGACCGGCAAGCCCACCCGCCGCGCCAAAAGCCGGGTGCACCCGCCCGTTGGACAGGATGCCCGCCGTCATCGGCTCCAGGAAGCGGATGCGGCGCACGCCGCCGTCGCCACCCTTCCAGCGCCCTGCCCCGCCAGAGCCCTTGCGGATCGCGTAGCTCTCCAGCCGCACCGGGAAGCGGAACTCCAGCACCTCCGGATCGGTCAGGCGCGAGTTGGTCATGTGGGTCTGCACCACCGAGGTGCCGTCAAAGCCACCCGCCAGTGCGCCGGTCTCGTCAAAGCGCCCACCCGCACCGCTGCCACCCGAGATCGTCTCGTAGTACTGGTAGCGTGCATTGCCAAAGGTGAAGTTGTTCATGGTCGGCTGACTGCCCGCCATCACACCCAAAGCGCCAAACAGCGCGTTGGTGATGCAGGTCGACGTTTCCACGTTGCCCGCCACCACCGAGGCCGGCGGCAGGGGGTTGAGCATGGAGCCTTCGGGAATGGTCACTTTGAGCGGCTTGAGGCAACCGGCATTGAGCGGGATGTCGTCGTCCACCAGCGTGCGGAAGACGTAGAGCACGGCGGCCATGCAGACCGCACGCGGCGCGTTGAAGTTGTTGGCCAGCTGCGCGCTGGTGCCGGCGAAGTCGATCTCGGCGCTGCGCTCGGCCGCATTCACCCGCACCGCCACCCGGATCTGCGCGCCGTTGTCCAGCGGCAAAGTGAAGCTGCCGTCTTTCAGGCGGGTGATCACGCGGCGCACCGACTCCTCGGCGTTGTCCTGCACATGGCGCATGTAGGCCTGCACCACACCCAGACCGAACTGCTCCACCATGCGGCGCAGTTCCTGCACGCCTTTTTCGTTGGCAGCGATCTGGGCTTTCAGGTCGGCCATGTTTTGCTGCGGGTTGCGGCTGGGGTACTCGCCACTTTGCAGCAGCGCCACCATCTCGGCCTCGCGCAGGCGCCCGGCTTCGACCAGCTTGAAATTCTGGATCTGCACGCCCTCTTCTTCGATGCGCGTGGAAAACGGCGGCATGGAGCCCGGCGTGAGACCGCCCACATCGGCATGGTGGCCGCGCGAACCGACATAAAACACCGGCTCGGCCGCACCGTCCAGAAACACCGGGGTAATCACCGTCACGTCCGGCAGGTGGGTGCCGCCGTGGTAGGGGTCGTTGAGCACATACACATCGCCACTCTGCATGCAGCCCGCGTTCTCGCGGATCACGGTCTGGATGCTCTCACCCATGGACCCCAGGTGCACCGGCATGTGCGGTGCGTTGGCAATCAAATGCCCTTCGGCATTGAACAGCGCGCATGAGAAGTCCAGCCGCTCCTTGATGTTGACTGAATAGGCCGTGTTCTGCAGCTGCAGGCCCATCTGCTCGGCGATGTTCATGAACAGGTTGTTGAAGACTTCGAGCAGCACCGGATCGACCGTGGTGCCCACCGCAAAAGTCTGGGCGCGCGGCACACGGCGCTCGAGCACGATGTGGTCCAGTTCGGTCAGGCGCGCCGTCCATTCGGGTTCGACCACCGTGGTCGCATTCTTCTCGGCAATGATGGCCGGGCCCTGCACCGCGTCGCCGGGGCGCAGGTCTTCGCGCACCACCAGCGCGGCTTCGTGCCAGGCACCACCGCTGTACAGCCGTACCGTGTCGCGGCGCGGCACCTCACGCAAAGGCTGTAAGGCATGACGCGGCTCGGCAGGTGCATCACCGGCCACCACGGCCTCGACCGACACCGCCTCCACGATCAGGCGCTTGCCCTGCATCAAAAAGGCAAAGCGCTGGCGGTAGGCCGCCTCAAAGCCGGACTGGATCGCCGTCAGATCGCCAAAGGGCACCACCAGCGCCGAGTCGGTGCCTTCGTAGCGCACAT
>JAYRQF010000292.1:0-4864 GCA_041910735.1 Limnohabitans sp. | reverse complement strand
CTGAGCGACGTGTTCGGCGCCACGCCCTGCAACGTGGCCCAAAAACTGGGCGACGGCGTCACCACCCGTCTGGTGGCCGGCGCCAACCTGCCGATGCTGCTGCGCAGCGTGTGCTACCGCCACGAAAGCCTCGAAGCCCTGGCCACACGCGCCCAGACCGGTGGTGCGCAGGGCATCATGCCCGTGGGCTGCACCGCCCCCCAGAACCAGACAGGACAACGAAACCATGCCCCAGGCCACCACGACCATCAGCAATAAGCTCGGCTTGCATGCCCGCGCCTCGGCCAAGCTCACCAAGCTGGCCGGCAGCTTTCCCTGCGATGTGTGGCTCAGCAAGGGCGAGCGCCGCGTCAACGCCAAAAGCATCATGGGAGTGATGATGCTGGCCGCCGGTCTGGGCAGCGAAGTGGTGCTGGAAACCGCTGGCGACCGTGACCAGGAAGCGCTGGACGCGATACTGGCGCTGATGGCCGACAAGTTTGGCGAGGGCGAGTAAATGACCTTCAGCATCCACGGTCTGGCGGTCGCGCGCGGCATCGCGATCGGCCGTGCCGTGCTGGTCGCCTCCAGCCGGGTGGATGTGGCGCATTACTTCATCGACGCCGGGCAGGTCAAAGCCGAAATCGGCCGCCTGCGCCGCGCCCGCGACGAGGTGGTCGAAGAGTTGCAGCGCCTGCAGAAAGACATGCCCAAGGACGCGCCGCACGAGCTGGGCGCCCTGCTGGATGTGCACCTCATGCTGCTGCAGGACGAGGAACTCACGGCCGGCGTGCGCCAGTGGATCGAGGAGCGTCTGTACAACGCCGAATGGGCGCTGACCAGCCAGCTCGAAATCATCGGACGCCAGTTCGACGAAATGGAAGACCCCTACCTGCGCGAACGCAAGGCCGATATGGAGCAGGTGGCCGAGCGCGTGCTGCAAAGCCTCAAGGGCACGGGCTCGGCCATGGCGCGCGTGCCGCAGCCCCAGCGCCCGCAGCAGGAGCTGCACCTCGAAGACACCGATGTGCCGCTGGTGCTGGTGGCGCACGACCTGTCACCGGCCGACATGCTGCAGTTCAAGCAAAGTGTGTTTGCCGGCTTTGTCACCGATGTGGGTGGCAAGACCTCGCACACGGCCATCGTGGCGCGCAGCCTCGACATTCCGGCGGTGGTGGGCGCGCGCACCGGCAGCCAGCTGATCAAGCAGGACGACTGGGTCATCATCGACGGCGATGCCGGCGTGGTGATCGTGGACCCCTCGCCCATCATCCTGTCGGAATACAGCTTCAAGCAGCGCCAGGGCCAGGTCGAGCGCGAACGCCTGGCGCGCCTGCGCCACACCCCCGCCGTCACACTCGACGGCGAAAAGATCGAGCTGCTGGCCAACATCGAAATGCCTGAAGACACGGCCGCCGCGCTGGCCACTGGCGTGGTCGGCGTGGGCCTGTTCCGCAGCGAGTTCCTGTTCATGGGGCGCCAGGGCAACCTGCCCGACGAAGAAGAGCAGTACCAGGCCTACCGCCGCGCCGTGGAAGGCATGAACGGTTTGCCGGTGACGATCCGCACCATCGATGTGGGCGCGGACAAGCCGCTGGACGACACCCGCCACGACTCGGCCCACCTCAATCCGGCGCTGGGACTGCGTGCCATCCGATGGAGCCTGGCCGACCCGTCCATGTTCCTCACGCAGCTGCGCGCCATCTTGCGCTCTGCCGCGCACGGCAAGGTCCATCTGTTGATCCCGATGCTGACGCACGCCAGCGAGATCCGCCAGACCCTGCAGCTGATCGAACAGGCCCGCCACGAACTCGACCGCAAAGGCATGGTCCACGGGCCAGTGCGCTTGGGCGCGATGATCGAGATTCCGGCCGCGGCGTTGTCGCTGCGTCTGTTCCTCAAACACTTCGATTTCCTGTCGATCGGCACCAACGACCTGATCCAGTACACGCTGGCGATCGACCGTGCCGACGAATCGGTGGCGCATCTGTACGACCCGCTGCACCCGGCAGTGCTGCGTCTGGTGGCCGATACCATTGCCGCCGCCCGCGCGCAAGGCAAAGGCGTTTCGGTGTGCGGCGAGATGGCGGGCGACGTGTCCATGACCAGGCTGCTGCTGGGTCTGGGTCTGCGCAGCTTTTCGATGCACCCCTCGCAGGTGCTGGCGGTCAAGCAGCGCATCCTGCTGTCCAGCACCGACAAGCTCAAGCCCTGGGCCGATCAGGTGCTCGACAGCGACGATCCCGCGGAGCTGATGCCGCGCTGAGTGGCGCCTTTCAGCGCGAACGTCCCAGCCACGCCGCACCCGCGATCAGGGCCGCGGCAGCGGCCACCGTCAGACTGATCGCCTGCCCGCTGCTCCAGAGCAGCAGCAGTGTTGACAGCAAGGGCGTGAGGAAACTCAGCAGGCCGATCTGTTGCGGATTGCCCAGCTTGAGGGCCGCATCCCACAAATAGAAAGCCGCGCCCAGTGGCCCCAGTCCCATCAGCAGCAGGGCCGGCCAGTCCTCGCTGCGCAACTGGGCTGCCGGTTCCAGCCACACATGGCAAAGCAGCGACAGCGTGCCCGAGACCAGGGCAAACAGCCCGATGGCCGAGGTGGTGAACGGCGGCACCCGCTGCGTCAGCAGCGAATAGCTGGCCCACACGAAGGCCGAACCCAGTGCGGGCAGATAGCCCCAGGCCAGCCCGCCTTCGAGCGAGCGCCCGCCCGTGATGGCCAGCGCCGCACCGGCAAAACCGATGCCGGCGGCCAGCGCGTGGCGCAGTGTTAAGCGCATGCCCGGCAGCAGCAGCGGTGCCAGCACCACCATGCCCAGCGGCCAAAGGTAGTTCACCAGATTGGCCTGAACCGGCGGAGCGTGCCGCAAGGCAATGAACAGCAAAAAATGAAAGCCGAAAAGGCCGTACACCCCGAGCGCCAGCGTGCGCAGAGGCAGACGCCACTGAGAAAAATCAAGGCGCGACAGCGGCAGGGCGATCACACTGCCCACCAGCAGCGCCACGCCCGTCAGCCAAAATGGTGGCAGGTGGGACAGGCGCAGGCCCAGCATGGCCAGACTGGCCCACAGCAAAATGGCCCCCAGAGCCAGCCAATTCGATCGGTGCATGCGCCGATTGTGAAGCCTTCCAGATGGAGCAAACTCATGAGCACCTTTGACCATACCAGTCTGATCCAGAACATCAACGCCCAGCTCGGGCCGTTTCGCAAATCTCAGAGCGAAGCCATGCAGGGCTTTGGCCAGCTGGCCAAGGCTTCGCTGGCCGACGGCGCACTCAGCGAAAAGCACAAGGAGCTGATCGCGCTGGCGATCGGCATCACCCAGCACTGCTCGGGCTGCATCGGTTTTCATGTCAAGGCGCTCAAGCGTCTGGGCGCCACCAAGGCGGAACTCGAAGAAATGCTGGCGGTCTGCGTCTACATGGGCGGTGGCCCGGCCCTGATGTACTGCTCTGAAGCACTGCATGCCTGGGACCACATGGCCTGAGCCCGCCCCGGTACACTGCGGGGCTTTGCATCAAGCAGGTGCCCCGCCGTGAGATCCCCGATCGCTGTTGTTGACGTTGACCGTTGCGACACCTGGACCCGCTACCGAAGCGGCTTGTGTGATTCGTGCGCGGCCAACTGCTGCACCATGCCGGTCGAGGTGCGCATGCCCGATTTGGTCCGGCTGGGCCTTGTGGATCCGTTTGAGGCCGAGCACGACGCGCCCAAACAGATCGCCAAACGCCTCGAAAAAGCAGGCCTGATCGAGCACTTCAATTTCAGGAACAGCATCTTCACCCTCGCGCGCCGGGCCAATGGCGACTGCAGTTACCTGCATGCCCAGACGCGCCGCTGCACGGTCTACGAAGACCGGCCCGACACCTGCCGCAAGCACCCGCAGGTCGGGCCGAAGCCGGGTTATTGCCCTTACGGGGACAAGAAACTCTCGCGCTGAGGCCCAGCGCCCGTCTGTCCTGCGCACGACAAGTGCGTCGTCTGTCAGCGCCACATAATCCTTCCCTTTCCTGAGAAAGGATGTGCCCATGCGTGAACGGCTGCGCCAGCTGAGCTACGAAGAGCTCGCCCCAGAGGTCAAGCCTTTGGCCGATGACATCCTGAAGGTATCGAGTGCGGCCCTCGGAGGGCCATACAACGCCTTGCTGCGCAGTCCCGACATGGCCAGGCGATGCTTCGATCTGCTCGATTACCTGCGTTTCAAAACCTCGGTCAACAAGCGCCTCAACGAATTCGCCATCCTCATCCAGGCCCGCCTGTCCAACGCCCAGTACGAATGGTGGGCCCATGAGCCGATTGCCCGCCGTGCCGGCCTCTCCGAGGCCGTGATGGCCGATCTGCGCGCTTGCCGTCGCCCTGCAGCCATGCAGGAAGACGAGCGACTGGTGTTTGACTTCTGCATCCAGCTCAGCCTCAACCATCGGGTGCCGGACGCCGTATGGCAAGCGCTGGTCGACCGGATGGGCGAGCAGGTTGCGGTGGACCTGACAGTGCTCTCGGGCACTTATGTCATGGTCTCCATGCTGCTCAACGCGACGCAGGTCGGCATCCCCGGCGCAGGCGCGCCGCCACTGGAAGAATTCGATCCCCTCGTCATCCGCCAGCGCCTGCTGGCCTGAGACAAAACAACATCAGGAGACAAACATGGCATTGCGCTGGATCGCCCGCATCGGGCTCACACTGTGTACGGCTGCGCTGGCGTTTCAGGTGGCTGCGCAGGATTTTCCTTCCAAACCCGTCACCATGGTCATGCCCTATGCCCCCGGCGGGCCTGGCGACGTGATCACCCGCGTGTTCGCGGCAGCGATGCAAAAGCCGCTGGGCCAGCAGATCGTGGTCGACAACCCGGCCGGCGCTTCCGGCTCGATCGGCAGTGCGCGCGTG
>JAYRQF010000291.1:0-11082 GCA_041910735.1 Limnohabitans sp. | reverse complement strand
GCCCGCTCGGTGGACCAGTCCATGCGCAGCAGCCTGAGCGAAAGCATGCAGCTGGCCAGCGACAGCATTCGCCCGGTGGTGCAGGCCACCATGGCCGAGATGGCGCAGCAGGCACAGACCCAGCATGAGCGTATGGTGGTCAGCACCCGCGCGCAGCTGGACACCCTCAACCAACAGTTCAGCAGCAGCGCGCATGCCGTGGCCCAGACCTGGAGTGCCGCGCTGGCCCAGCACGAACAGGCCAGCGCCGGTCTGCTGGCCGGTGTGGACCGCACGCTGCAGCAGTTTGGCCAGACCTTTGACACCCGCGCCCAGGATCTGGTGGCCGCCGTGCGCAGCGCGTGGGCCGAACAGCAAACGCAGCAAAACAGCGCCGACCAGCAACGCCTGGACGGCTGGAAAGCCTCGCTGCAGGAAATGGCCACCGGCCTGCAAACCCAGTGGCAAAGCACCGGCAGCCAGACGCTGGCGCAGCAGCAGGCGATTTGCGACATCCTCACCCGGACCGCGCAAGCCATCACCACCCAGGTGCAAACCCAGGCACAGCAAACACTGGCCGACATCCAGCGCGTACAGGACCTGCACGCGGCCAGCGACGAACAGCGCCTGGCCGCCTGGCAGACCGCGCTCGACACCATGGCCAGCGGCCTTCAGGCCCGCTGGCAGGCCTCCGACGAGCAGACCCTGGCCCAACAGCAGCAGGTGGTCGACGCCCTGAGCCAGACCGCAGCGCAGATCCGCAGCGACAGCGAACACCACAGCACCCGAACCGTGGCCGAGATCACCCGCCTGCTGGCCAGCAGCGAAGAACTGGTGCGCGCGCGCATCGCGTCCGAAGCCGAGGCCGCCGCCCAACACACCCGCCGCTCCGAAGAACTGGCCAGCCTGCTGCATACTGAACTGTCTGCCCTGCGCGAGCAGGAAGCGCAGCGTGGCGAAGCCGCCGTGGCCCGCCTGGCCGAGCTGCAGACCGCCGTGACGCAGCACCTGACATCGCTGGGTACGGCGCTGGAAGACCCCATCACCCGCCTGATCGAAACCGCCTCCGAAGCGCCCAAGGCCGCGGCCGAGGTGATTGGCCAGCTGCGCCAGGAAATCTCGGTCAGCGTGGCGCGCGACAACGCCCTGCTCGAAGAACGCACCCGCATTCTGGGCACGCTCAGCACCCTGATGGATGCCATCAACCACGCCTCCACCGAACAGCGCGGCGTGATCGACGCACTGGTCAGCACCAGCCAGGCCTCGCTGGCCGACGCCAGCGAGCAGTTCCACAAGCATGTGGCCGCCGAGACCGGCAAGCTGGGCGATGTGGCTGCGCAACTCACCGCCAGCGCGGTGGATGTGGCCAGCCTGGGCGAGACCTTCGGTTTTGCCGTGCGCATTTTCAACGAGACCAACGAAAAACTGATCGCCAACCTGCAGCGCATCGAGACGGCGATTGGCCAGTCGATGACGCGCAGCGACGAGCAACTGGCCTACTACGTGGCCCAGGCGCGGGAGATCATCGACCTGAGCATCAGCAGCCAGAAAGACGTGCTCGAAGCCCTGCAGCAACGACAGACCGCAGGAGCCGCCTGATGCTGGAGATGGAAGCCGAAAGCGAAGCCACCACCCCGACGTGGATTTCGTTCGCCGACCTGATGACCGGCCTGCTGGGCGCCTTTGTACTGCTGCTGGTGGGCGTCATGGCCACCCAGCTGGAGATGGCCTCCAGGCTCGAAGCCGAAGTCCAGAAACGCCAGATCGAGGAGCAAAAGCGCCAGACACTGGAACAAGCCCTGGCCATCCCGCTGGCCAGCGGACGCATCACACTGAACAACGGCCGCATCGGCATCAGCGGCAAGCTGCTGTTCGAGCTCAACTCCGACCAGCTGCAGCCCGAAGGTCGCAAGCTGCTCAAGAGCCTGGTGGGACCGCTCAAGAGTTACCTGGCCTCGCGTGAGGAGATCCTGATGGTCAGCGGTTTCACCGACGACCACAGCATCCGCAGCCGCAACAAAAAGTTCGAGGACAACTGGGAGCTTTCTGCCCAGCGCGCCCTCACCGTCACACGCACCCTGATCGAGGAGGGCATGCCCTCGTCCCTGCTGTTCGCTGCCGCTTTCGGCCAGGAACAGCCCCTGGTGCCCAACACCAGCGAGAAGGCCCGCGCGCAGAACCGCCGGGTGGAAATGGCACCGGTGCCCAAGGCGTCCAACACCGCCAGGCCATGAACAGCGCCCCTGCCCCGCAAACCACGGACACCTTGCTGCAGTCCCTGCGCGATGCGGGTGCCGCGCGCGTGGACGCCGTGGGCTGGCACTACATCGAGACGCTGGCTGCACGCACCGGCCGGCAAACCGGCGCTGCGCAGGCGCTTTTGCAAAACAGGCTGCATCAGGCGCTGACCGAGCTGCAAGCGCGCATGACGGCCGCCCCGTTGCCGTGTGCAGACAAGGCCAGCCAGACGGCAGAGCCTTCACCCATGGCAGCGCTGCTGCAGGCCATGAAGCCGCCGGCCCCTGCCGCCTCGCCAGCCACCGCCTGGCCCGGCGAAAGCCCGCGCGTGCGGCAGTTTCGCCGCCAGTTGCGCAAGATCAGCGTGCAAAAACAGGTCTCGCAGGCCATCGCCCAGGCACCGCAGAACGCCGGCCCGATCAACTCGCACATGCTGGTGTTGCGCGCCCTGGGCCTGATGCGCGACATTTCGCCGGATTACCTGAACCGCTTCATGACGCATGTGGACACCCTGCTGTGTCTGGAAGACGCCGAGCGGCTGCGCGCCACCGCGAAGAAATCGTCCCACTCGCCTCGCACCAGCAAGAACAAAAGCGCCACCTGAACCAGCAGCATGATGGTGGCACAGCCCACACGGTGATGACCACAGCACGACAGGGGCGCAGATTGCGGCGTATAAACAAAGCGACCGCCTATCGGAGCCAGCATGCGCCACGCACTGTCCAACCACTGCACCAGCCTGAGCACCATCGCCACCTGGGCGATGTTCAGCCGAGGGCTGGAACCCGAGTTTCCGCCCGCCGTGCAGCAGCAGGTGGCCCGGCTGCGACAGGCGGCGAGCGAGTCCGGCCGCGACATCCGTGACCTGAGCGCCCTGCCCTGGTGCTCGATCGACAACGACGATTCGCGCGATCTGGACCAGCTGACGGCGATCGAGCCCCTGCACCACGGCGAACTGCGCCTGTATGTGGCCGTGGCCGATGTGGACGCCCTGGTCAAAAAAGACTCTCCGGTGGACCGGCACGCCCGCATGAACACCACTTCGGTGTACACCTCGGCGCGCGTTTTCCCGATGCTGCCCGAGCGCCTGTGCACCGACCTGACCTCGCTCAACCCGGATGAAAACCGACTGGCCCTGGTCACCGAAATGGTCTTCAGCGGCGACGGCATGCTGGTGCATGCCCTGAGCTACCGGGCGCTGGTGCGCAACAAGGCGCAGCTGGCCTACGACGCAGTGTCGGCCTGGATCGTGGGCGAAGGCGATCTGCCCGAGCCGGCCCGACGTGTGCCGGGCATGGCCACGCAGCTGCGCCTGCAGGACGAGCTGGCCCAAAAGCTGCGTGTGCTGCGCCGCGCCGAAGGCTCGCTGGAGTTTGAAACCTTTCAACCCCGTGCGCAGTTCAAGGGGGACCGCATCTCCGAAATCCGGCAGCAGGAACAAAACCGTGCCCGCCCGCTGATCGAGGAATTCATGATCGCCACCAACGGCTGCACCGCCTACTTTCTGGCACGTCATGGCCGTGCGTCACTGCGCCGGGTGGTGCGTTCGCCCGAACGCTGGCAGCGGATCGTGGACGTGGCCATGGAATACGGCACGGCCTTGCCCCGGCAACCCGACGGCAAGGCACTGCAGGCCTTTCTGGCGCAGCAGCACAAAGCCGACCCGCTGCGCTTTCCCGACCTGTCGCTGGTGATCATCAAGCTGATGGGCTCGGGCGAATACATGGTGGAACGTCCCGGCAAGCCGCAGATCGGCCACTTTGGCCTGGCGGTGCGGGACTACATGCACTCGACCGCCCCCAACCGGCGCTACCCCGACCTCATCACCCTGCGCCTGATCAAGGCTGCGCTGGCGGGGGAGAAACCGCCCTACTCCTGGGACGAACTCGAAGAACTGGCCAGCCACTGCACACGGCAGGAGGACGCTGCGCAAAAGGTGGAACGGCAAGTCCGCAAATCCGAAGCCGCCCTGCTGCTGCACGACCGGATTGGCCAGCACTTCGATGGCGTGGTCACCGGCGCCAGCGACAAGGGCACCTGGGTGCGCATCTTCCAGCCACCGACCGAAGGCCGTCTGACAGGCGAGTTTCCGGCCCTGAAGGTCGGGCAGCTGCTCAGGGTGCGGCTGATGTCCACCTCGGTGGAGCGCGGCTTCATCGACTTCGCGCTGGCGCACTGAGCGCCCGGCGCATTCAGCCCTTGCGCTGCGGCGCGGCGATGTGCGGTCCCAGCATGGCCCCGGCCTGCAACCACTCGTCCAGCTGCGCCGGCGTGGCATCACCCAGCGAGAGTGCAGCTTCGCGCAGCGAAGCGCCGCTTTCAAAAGCCAGCCGGGCAATGCGTGCCGCGCGGTCGTAGCCGATGTGCGGCACCAGTGCGGTAACCAGCATCAGCGAGCGCTCCAGGTGTTCGCGCATGCGCTCCGGGTTGGCTTCGAAGCCCTGGGCACAATAAGCATCGAAGCTGCGCATGCCGTCGCCCAGCAGGCGGATGCTCTGCAGCAGGTTGTGGGCAATCAAGGGCTTGTAGACATTGAGCTCGAAATGGCCTGAAGCTGCCCCGATGCCTATCGCCACATCGTTGCCCATCACCTGCGCGCAGAGCATGGTGAGCGCTTCGCACTGGGTCGGGTTGACCTTGCCCGGCATGATGGAGCTGCCCGGCTCGTTTTCGGGCAGGCGGATCTCCCCCAGGCCCGAACGGGGTCCGGATGCCAGCCAGCGCAGGTCGTTGGCGATCTTGGTCAGGGCCACGGCCAGTGTCTTGAGGGCGCCGTGCATGGCCACCAGGGGCTCGTGCCCGGCCAGGGCCGCGAACTTGTTGCCAGCACTGGAAAAAGGCAGGCCGTGCATCTGCGCCAGCTGGGCCGACACGCGCGCCCCGAACTCAGGGTGTGTGTTCAGACCCGTGCCCACCGCCGTGCCGCCGATGGCCAAGGGGTAAAGCCAGACCATGGCGTCCGACACGATGGTTCCGGCCTGCTCCAGCTGGACCACATGGCCCGAGAGCTCCTGACCCAGCGTGATCGGCGTGGCGTCCTGCAAATGGGTACGGCCCAGCTTGACGAGCCCGGCATAGGCCTGGGCTTTGGCCGACAGGGTGGCCTGCAAGGCCTCCAGCGCGGGCAGCACATGGTTCCGTGTCGCCAGCGCGGCGGCCACATGCATGGCCGTGGGGAAAACATCGTTCGACGGCTGTCCCAGGTTGATGTCGTCGTTCGGGTGCAGCAGCCGCTCTGCCCCTCGCCCGCCACCCAGCAGTTCCGAGGCCCGGTTGGCCAGTACCTCGTTCATGTTCATGTTCGTCTGGGTGCCCGAGCCGGTCTGCCAGACCGCCAGCGGAAACGCCTCGTCATGGACACCCGACATGACCTCCTGCGCGGCCGTGACGATGGCCTGCGCTTTGTCCGAAGGCAACAAGCCCAGTGTGGCGTTGACACCCGCACAGGCCAGCTTGACCGAGGCCAGCGCATGGATCAGGGCTGGCGGCATGCGCTCGGTCGAGATGTGAAAGTGCAGCAACGCACGCTGGGTCTGGGCGCCCCAAAGGCACCCGGTCGGGACATCCACCGTGCCCAGTGAATCCCGCTCCTGACGGTGCGATGCCGAGACCATGCCGGCCGGCCCCAATCCGTTACGCCGGCCTGTCAAACAGGCGGTTGGCCGTGGTGGCGATCAGTTTGCCCTGAAAACGCGCACCCTCGAGTTCGATGGCGCTGGGCGCCCGCTGCCCCTGCCCGCCCGCGATCGTGGTCGCGCCGTAAGGGCTGCCGCCGACGATCTCGTCGAGCGTCATCTGGCCCTGGTGACTGTAGGGCAGGCCCACGATCACCATGCCGAAGTGCAGCAGGTTGGTGATGATGGAAAACAGCGTGACCTCCTGCCCCCCGTGCTGCGTGGCGGTCGATGTGAAAGCGCCACCGACCTTGCCATGCAGCGCACCGCGCGCCCACAGACCACCGGCCTGGTCGAGAAAGCTGGCCATCTGGCCAGGCATGCGGCCAAAGCGGGTCGGCGCGCCGAAGATGATTGCGTCATAGTGCTCCAGATCTGCGATCGTGGCCACCGGTGCGGCCTGGTCGAGCTTGAAATGCGCGGATTTGGCGATCTCGGCCGGCACGGTTTCGGGCAAGCGCTTGAGGTCCACCGTGGCTCCGGCAGACCGGGCCCCCTCGGCCACGGCCTGTGCCATGGTTTCGATGTGGCCGTAGGTGGAGTAGTAAAGAACCAGAACTTTGGACATGGCAGCTCCTTGAAAAGTGCCACCGCTTGCATCGCGGGTGGCTTCGCGGTTCATGCGCTGAAAACCGGAAATCATCCATCCCGTGCCCGCCTCACTTTGTCTGCCGGCGAACACCGACGGGCATGCCTGTCCGGCATGTTGCGCCCATGCACCCATTGCGGCAAGCACCGTGGCTTAGACCACAATGCCAATGCTTTCTTTCATTGCCGGATGGTCGGCCCGTGCCTAGACTCGGCCGCCCCGTCACGGCATTTGAGGAGGCGCCCATGTCAAGCGAAGCAAAATGTCCTTTCTCTGGTCAGGCAGCGCAGCACACGGCAGCAGGCGCTCGCGGCAACGCCAACTGGTGGCCACACCAGCTCAACCTGAAGGTCCTGCACCAGAACACGGGGCCCTGCGATCCGATGGGCCCCGCATTCGACTACGCAACCGAATTTCGCAGCCTGGACCTGCAGGCCGTGGTGGAGGATCTGCAACGGCTCATGACCGATTCGCAGGACTGGTGGCCTGCGGACTATGGCCATTACGGTCCGCTGTTCATCCGGATGGCCTGGCACAGCGCGGGCAGCTACCGCATTGCGGACGGGCGCGGTGGAGCGGCCGGTGGCGCGCAACGCTTTGCACCGCTCAACAGCTGGCCGGACAACGTCAACCTGGACAAGGCGCGTCGACTGCTCTGGCCCATCAAACAAAAATACGGCCGCAAACTGTCCTGGGGCGACCTCATCATCCTGGCGGGCAATGTGGCGCTCGAATCCATGGGGTTCAAGACCTTTGGTTTTGGTGGTGGCCGCGAGGACTTCTGGGAGCCCGACGACAGCACCTACTGGGGCACCGAACGCCAGTGGCTGGGTGAGCAGCGTTACAGCGGCGACCGTCAGCTGGAAAACCCGCTGGCGGCGGTGCAGATGGGCCTGATCTATGTGAACCCCGAAGGCCCGGGCGGCAACCCCGACCCGCTGGCCTCGGCACGCGACATCCGCGAGACCTTCGCGCGCATGGCCATGAACGACGAGGAGACCGTGGCGCTGGTGGCCGGAGGGCACACCTTCGGCAAATGCCATGGCGCCGCCCCACCCGCCGGCCATGTGGGCCCGGAGCCAGAGGCTGCCGGCATCGAAGAACAGGGCCTGGGCTGGAAAAACAGCTTTGGCAGCGGCAAGGGTGTGCACACCATCAGCAGCGGCCTGGAGGGCGCCTGGACCACCCACCCGACCCGCTGGGACCACGACTATCTGGATATCCTGCTGCGTTACGACTGGGAACTCACCCACAGCCCGGCCGGCGCCCACCAGTGGACTCCCAAAGACCCTGCCGCCAAAACCACCGTGCCGGATGCCCACGACCCCACGCTGCGCCACGCACCCATGATGACCACAGCCGACCTGGCCTTGCGGATGGACCCGGTCTACGAAAAAATTGCCCGGCATTTCCACCAGAACCCGTTGGCTTTTGAGGACGCTTTCGCCAGAGCTTGGTTCAAGCTCACACACCGGGACATGGGGCCGGTGACGCGCTACCTTGGGCCGCTGGTGCCCAAAGAGGAACTGATCTGGCAAGACCCGGTACCCGCGGTTGACCACCCCTTGGTGACGGCGCAGGACATCACGGCCCTCAAGGCCACTGTGATGGCCAGCGGCCTGTCGATTGCGGAGCTGGTGCTCACCGCATGGGCCTCGGCATCCACTTTCCGTAACAGCGACAAGCGCGGCGGCGCCAACGGGGCACGCATCCGGCTGGCTCCGCAAAAGGACTGGGAAGTCAACCGGCCGGCTTGTGTGCAGCAGGTGCTGCGCAGGCTGCAAGCCATTCAGGAGGAATTCAATGGCGCAGCCAACGGTGGGCGCAAGGTTTCTCTGGCAGACCTGATCGTGCTGGGCGGCAGCGCCGCCATCGAGGCCGCCGCGAAAAAGGCCGGCCACAAGGTGCAGGTGCCCTTCACGCCGGGCCGCATGGACGCGCTGCAGGAGCAGACCGACGTGGCCTCGTTTGCCGTGCTCGAACCGGTGGCGGATGGCTTTCGCAATTACGTCTGCAAGGGGCATGAAGACGAAGCGGCGTCGCTGCTGCTCGACAGGGCCCAGCTGCTGACTTTGAGCGCGCCGGAAATGACGGTTCTGGTGGGCGGCATGCGCGTCCTCAATGCCAATTTCGACCAGTCCGAACACGGTGTATTCACCCACCGGCCGGAAACCCTGACACCCGATTTCTTCGTGAACCTGCTGGACATGGGCACGTCCTGGGAACAATCCACGGCATCACCCGGCGTGTTCGAAGGGCGGGACCGCCAGAGCGGCGAACTGCGGTGGACCGCCACCACGGTCGATCTGGTCTTTGGCTCGAACGCGCAGCTGAGGGCGCTGGCCGAGGTGTATGCCAGCGATGACGGTCAGTCCAGGTTTTTGCAGGACTTTTTGGCGGCCTGGACCAAGGTGATGAATCTGGACCGTTTTGACCTGAGCTGATGGCAGGTCTTCAGGCCGCCACCGCAGGCGCCGGAAAACCGTTGCGCCCCGGAAACTCGGGCGCCAGCTCGCGCGCATTGGGCATCTTGAGCCACAGGCGCAACATTTTGCGGTTGAGCTCGTGCACGCCATGGTCTTCGAATTCGTTGCGCGAGTGCAGCACCGCGTAGTTGTTGGCGAACTGCAGGTCACCGGGTTCGAGCATCATGCTCAGGCGCAGGTCTTCGCGGTGCATGATGTCGTCGAACAGGTCCAGCGCTTCGATTTCCACTTTCGACAAGGGCAGCTGGCGAATCTCGTGGCCGAGTTCGATGTACTGGCGCAAATAGCGGCAGCTGAGCTTGCCCTGGTGGTGACTGAAGATGGGTGACAGGCTGGGCAGGTCTTCGCAAAGGTGTGAGAAATACCAGCAGCGGTAATACAGCCCCAGGTACTCCGGGTGCTTTTGCAGAATCTCGTTGTAGATCGCAGCCACGCTCACCAGACTGCTCAGGCCACCGTGTTTCGCCTTGCGCACGCACAGCAGGCCCACCACGTCCGACGGGTCAGAGTGGTAGGGCAGGTAAAGGTTGGTCTCGTACACACGGGTGGTTTTTTTCGTCACATCGCCCACGTTCATCACCAGACCCAGCAGGTCGCCTTTGGGGTTCTGACGCACCGGCACGCCCATGTGCAGGCCAATGCCGTAGTACAGGATGTTGATCTCTTCTTCGGTGTAGCGCTCCACGGGCAGACCACGCAGCACCAGAAAGCCCCGGCCATTTTCGAGTTCGTCGCTGTACTGGCGCAGTTCATGAACCCAGTCACCCACGGGAAAGTCTTCCTTGCCGAAATTGGGGAACGTCAGCCCACGCGCCTTCACATGCGCCAGTGCGGCATCAAGTGTGGCAATCACCTGCGGTGAGAGCGGGTGCAGCCAGGAGGTGTCACCGGCCATGTCGACGCCTTTCCAGGCAGCAGGACCGGTGATCGGGGTTTTGCGGATCAGGCTCATGGAGTACTCCTTGCAGTCAGACCCGTGCAGCGTATCAAAAACAGGCTTGGCATCTGGCGTCTGCCTGTCACGGATGGCAACGCGCACCCGATTAACATAGGGTGCAAAACGATGGAGAGCTGCATGAGCGATTTCCCCAAGGACATCTACACAGAGCCGCACGACGTGGATGTGCACACCCTGCGCAACCTGGGCCCACTGGCCGCGATGGCGGGCGTGTGGGAGGGCCAGCGCGGACTGGACGTGAAACCCAAGGCGGAAGGCCCCAAAAAGCAGGCCTATGTGGAACGCATTGAACTGCAGCCGATCGACCCGGCCACCAACGGGCCGCAACTCCTGTACGGTCTGCGATACCACACCCATGTGACCAAGCCCGGGCAGGTCAAGACCTACCACGACCAGGTCGGCTACTGGCTGTGGGAACCCGCCACCGGAACCATCCTGCACACGCTGACCATCCCGCGCGGCATGGTGGTGATGGCCAAGGGGCAGGCTGCACCGGACGCCAAATCCTTCGAGCTGGTGGCCACGCACCTGGACCCGAACTTCGGCATCCGGTCTTCACCTTTTCTGGACCACGCTTTCAAGACCGTCGAGTTCAGAATCATGGTCACCCTCCACGACGACGGTACCTGGGGCTACGAGGAAGACACGGTGCTTCAGATCCAGGGCAAGGAAGAACTCTTCCACCACACCGACCGCAACCTGCTGCGGCGTGTGGCCGAGCCCACGCCAAACCCGCTGGCACGCTGATCAGTCTGCGCACAGCAAACCTGCCAGCGTGCCGGGTTCGAAGTACTGTTCAATGTAATCGGCCAGCCCCTCAAACACCGTCTCCAGCGTGGGCACCTGCGCACCAAACAAGGCCTGCAGCACGGCCGGATTTTCGAACAGGCCGTGCAGGTAGGTACCCAGCACCTGCCCGCTGGCGTTTTGCCAGGCCAGGCCCGGCATCACCTCGTGCAGCACCGCACCGGCGGCCAGCATGGCCGGATGACCCTGCGTCTGGCCGTGGTGGATTTCGTAGCCTTGCACTTGCGCACGGCTCAGTGCAGACCACGAACCGTGGACCTGGTCAAAGCAGGTTTGGGTTTTCGTGACCGTTTTGTCAGCGGCGAACTGGGTCACCAGTGGCAGCAGGCCCAGGCCGGGCGCATTGCCATC
>JAYRQF010000290.1:0-7160 GCA_041910735.1 Limnohabitans sp. | reverse complement strand
CTTCCAGCGCCTGAAAGTTGACCAGTTCCCCAACATCGACTTTCCGGTGGTGGTGGTCAACACCGAATACCCCGGTGCCTCGCCTGAGATTGTCGAGAGCGAGGTTTCCAAAAAGATCGAGGAAGCCGTCAACTCGATCGCCGGCATCAACGCCCTGACCTCGCGCAGCTACGAGGGCCAGTCGGTGGTGGTGATCGAGTTCCAGCTGCACATGAACGGGCGCAAGGCAGCCGAGGATGTGCGCGAGAAAGTGGCCGCAGTTCGCCCCAGCCTGCGCACCGAAGTCAAAGAGCCCAAGGTGCTGCGCTTTGACCCGTCCAGCAGGGCCGTCTGGTCATTGGCCGTGATCCCCGACACCGGCGCCAGCAAAAAAATGTCGGCGGTCGAGATCACCAACTGGTCCGAGCAGGTGCTCAAGAAGCGGCTGGAGAACGTGCGGGGCGTGGGCGCTGTCACGCTGGTCGGTGGCACCAAACGCGAAATCAACCTTTACCTGCAACCGTCCGCCATGGAGGCGCTGGGCATCACCGCCGACCAGGTGGTCAATGCCGTGCGCAACGAAAACCAGGACCTGCCGGTGGGCGCCATCCGATCGCTGGAGCAGGAGCGCATGGTGCAGGTCGAGTCGCGCATGCTGCGGCCCGAAGACTTTGGCCGCATCATCGTCGGCCGCAAAGGCAGCACGCCGGTCTACCTCTCGCAGGTGGCGCGCGTGCAGGACGGCGCGCAGGAAATCGACAGTCTGGCGCTCTACAACGGCGAGCGCACCCTGTTGCTGCAGGTGCAAAAGGCGCAGGACGAAAACACCATCGAGGTGATCGACGGTCTGGTGAAAACCGTGGCAGCCATGAAGGCCGAAATCCCCGCGGGCCTGCGACTGGAGCCCATCACCGACACCTCACGCCCCATCCGCGTGGCCGTCGACAACGTGCGTCGCACCCTGATCGAAGGCGCCATCCTGACGGTGCTGATCGTGTTCCTGTTTCTCAACTCCTGGCGCTCCACCGTCATCACCGGCCTGACGCTGCCGATCTCGCTGATCGGCACCTTCATGTTCATGAACATGTTTGGCTTCACCGTCAACATGGTCACGCTGATGGCGCTGAGCCTGTGCGTGGGCCTGCTGATCGACGACGCCATCGTGGTGCGCGAAAACATCGTGCGCCATGTGCAGATGGGCAAGGACGCATGGAATGCTTCCATGGACGGCACCCAGGAAATCGGTCTGGCGGTGCTGGCCACCACCTTGTCGATCGTGGCGGTGTTCCTGCCGATCGGCTTCATGCAGGGCATCATCGGCAAATTTTTCCATGAATTCGGCATCACCATCGTGGCCGCCGTCATGATCTCGATGTTCGTCAGCTTCACGCTCGACCCCATGCTCTCCAGCGTCTGGCATGACCCGGCCATCCACGCGCATGGCGAACATGCGGCCCCGGTCACGCTCTACGACCGAACGCTGGGCCGCGTGACCGCCTGGTTTGAAACCGCGACCGACCGGCTGGCCGAGGTCTATCAGGACATTCTGGCGTGGTCGCTGGTGCACAAACGCAAAACGGTGCTGCTGGCCATTGGCGTTTTCGTGCTCAGCGTCTTCATGGTCCGCTTTGTCGGCACCGAATTTGTGCCCAAAGCCGACTTCTCCGAAACCAACGTGACTTTCCAGACACCGGTGGGCACCTCGCTCGAAGCCACCGAAGCGAAGGCACGCCAGGTCGAGGCCATCGTGCGCGAACTGCCCGAAGTGCGGTACACGGTCACCACCATCAACACCGGCAACGCCCTGGGCAAATACAACGCCAGCATGTATGTGCGCCTGGTCGACCGCAAGGACCGCAGCCGCAGCGTGGACCAGATGTCGGTGCAGCTGCGCGAACGCCTGCAGCGCGTACCCGGCATCATCGTCACCCACGCCGGCACGCTCGATGCGGTGGGCGGCAACAAGCAGATCGAATTTTCCATTCTGGGCCCCGACCAGCGCGAGCTTGAACGCCTGACGTTCAAGGCCATGGAACAGCTGCGCACCATCCCGGGCCTGGTCGACCTGGACTCGAGCGTGCGGGCCAACAAACCCACCATCGCCGTCCGTGTCCGCAACGAATCGGCAGCCGATCTCGGGTTGGGTACCGCCCAACTCGGCGGTCCGCTGCGCATTCTGGTGGCCGGCCAGACGGTGGGCAACTGGCGCGCCCCTGACGACCAGACCTACGACGTGAACGTGCGCCTGGCCCCCGAAGCGCGTGACAACCCGCAGGATCTGGAGCGTTTGCCCTTCACGGTGGGCGCCGCGGCCGACGGTTCGCCCCGGGTGGTGCGGCTCGGTCAGGTGGCGCAGGTGGTTGAATCCACCGGTTCCAACCAGATCAACCGCCGCGACCTCACACGCGAGGTGGCACTCAACGCCAACACCTCTGGCCGCGCCATGGGCGAGGTCTCCGCCGACATCCGCAAGGTGATGGACGGACTGCAGCTGCCGCCCGGCTACAGCTACCAGTTCGGTGGTTCCACCAAGAACATGGCTGAATCGCTGGCTTATGCGGCGTCGGCGCTGGCCATGGCGGTGATCTTCATCTACATGATCCTGGCCAGCCAGTTCAAGAGCTTTTTGCAGCCGCTGGCACTCATGACCTCGCTGCCGCTCACGCTGATCGGCGTGGTGCTGGCCCTGATGCTGTTCCGTTCCACCCTGTCGATGTTCTCCGTCATCGGCGTGATCATGCTGATGGGGCTGGTGACCAAGAACGCCATCTTGCTGGTGGACTTTGCGATCCGTGCCCGCGAAGAAGGCATGGAACGCGGCGCAGCCCTGCTGTTGGCCGCCAAAGTCCGGCTGCGCCCCATCCTCATGACCACGCTGGCCATGATTTTCGGCATGGTGCCGCTGGCTTTTGCCCTGACCGAGGGTTCGGAGCAGCGTGCCCCCATGGGCCAGGCGGTGATCGGCGGTGTGATCACCTCCTCGCTGCTGACCCTGGTGGTGGTGCCGGTGGTCTACTGCTACATGGACGATCTGGCGCAGTGGCTGCGCCGCAAGGCCGGATTACCGGCTTCCCGTCAGGGGCATGACACCCCCGCTCAGTAAAATGGTGCGAAACCGACTAACATACCCCACGGAGTAAAAAAATGGATCTCAACCAGGCCCGCTTCAACATGATCGAACAGCAAATCCGCCCCTGGGAGGTGCTGGATCCGCAAGTGCTGGAACTGCTGAGCGTGGTGCGCCGCGAAGATTTCGTGCCACTGGCGCACCGGGCGCTGGCCTTTGTGGACATGGAAATCCCGCTGGGCAGCCAGCCCGGTCAGGTCATGTTGGCCCCGCGCGTGCAGGCCCGCATGGTGCAGGACCTGGCCGTGAAAAAGACCGACAAGGTGCTGGAAATCGGCACCGGCTCTGGCTTCACAACCGCCCTGCTGGCGCATCAGGCCGCCAGCGTGCTGAGCTTCGAAATCGATCCGGCGCTGGCCACACAGGCCAGCGCCAACCTGCAAAAGGCGGGCGTGACCAACGCCAAAGTGCGCAACGCCGACGGCAGCCAGGGTGCGGCGGGCGAAGGCCCGTTCGATGCAATCGTGCTGGGTGGCTCCGTGGCTGAAGTGCCGCAGGTGCTGTTGCAACAGCTCGCCGTTGGCGGCCGCCTGATCGCCATCGTTGGCGATGAGCCCATGATGCGCGCCACACTCATCACCCGCACCGGCCAAAGCAGCTTCGTGACCGCCCAACCCTGGGACGTCAACACCGCCCGCCTCAGCGGTTTCAGCGAACCCTCGGCCTTCCATTTCTGAAGCCATGCAGCAAATCACCCCATCCCAGGTGGCCCAATGGGCGCAGACCCAGGCGCAGCGCCCCGTCCTGCTCGATGTGCGCGAAGGCTGGGAAGTGCAGACCGCCTGCGCGCGCCCGGCAGACCTCGACTTCGTGCACATGCCCATGCAGTCCATTCCCGCGCGCCTGCATGAACTCGACCGCAGTCGCCCGATTGCCTGTCTGTGCCACCACGGTGGCCGCAGCATGCAGGTGGCCCACTTCCTGGCCAGCCATGGTTACGAGGTGGTGAACGTGGCAGGCGGCATCCATGCCTGGTCGGCCCAGGTCGACCCGACCGTGCCGGTTTATTGATTTCCTCCTTTTGGCCTTACTGAAAGATGTCCATGTCTTCATCCCCTTCCCGCGCCGTTTCCCTGCGTCGCCTGCCGCTGGCGGCCCTGTTGTCACTGGCCTTTGCCGGCGCCAGCCAGGCCCAGAGTCTGGTGGACATCTACGAGATGGCGCGCGGCTATGACGCCAAATATCTGGCGGCCAAATACCAGTACGAAGCCAACCTGGCCAAGGCAGATCAGGGCATCGCCAATTTGCTTCCCTCGGTTGGCGCCAGCGCTGGTGTTGTCCGAACCAACCGTGACATCACCTACTCGCCTGCCCCACCACCAGGTGCTTCTGCCAGTGACTACTACTTCAACACGCAGACTGCAGGCATTAAAGCCACACAACCGCTGTATCGGCCTGCCAACCTCGCCAAATACCAAAAAAGCCAGAAAAGCCTCGTTGCCACCGAAGCCTCGCTGGCTCAGGCAGAACAAGATTTGATCGTACGCGTCAGCCAAGCTTACTTTGACGTTCTGGTAGCTGAGGAGGCATTGGCTTCAGCTCAGGCCCAGAAATCTGCAGTTTCCGAACAACTGGCCAGTGCCAAACGCAACTTCGAAGTCGGTACGGCAACCATCGCAGACACCCACGACGCCCAAGCGCAATTCGACAGGATCAGTGCGCAAGAAATACAGGCAGACAACGATCTCCGGGTAAAAAAAGCTGCACTTGAGCAGTTGGTGGGCAAATCCAACCTCAAACCGCAAAAATTCAACACCGCCACCAAGCTCCCAAATGTCGGCACCGAGGGGCTTGACAACTGGCTGAGCACAGCCATGCAAACCAGTCCGGCTATACAGCTTGCCAAAACCAACCTTGAACTGGCCAAGCTGGACACAGAAATCGCTACAGCCGATCACAAACCTGCCGTTGACTTCAACCTCGAATACGGCAGACAGAAAAACCTCAATGCGACGACTGTTGCGTCGTCACCCGGTTACAACCAGACCATTAACAGCACCAGTGCTGGTGTGAGCGTTACGCTGCCCCTCTATGCCGGGATGTCCGTTCAAAATCGGGTGCGTGAAGCAGTGGCGCTGGAGGACAAATCCAGACAGGATCTGGAAGATGCCCAACGTCAGGTGTCACTCAGCACACAAACGGCCTTTCTGAACCTGCAATCAGGCTGGGGACAGGTGAAGGCTTACGAGGCAGCCGAGTTGTCCACCGCCACAGCTGTAGCCTCCAACAAACTGGGCTACCAAGTCGGCGTCAAGACCAATCTGGATGTACTGACCAGCCAGAGCCAGCTCTACCAGACCAAGCGCGATCTGGCCAAGGCCCGTTACGACGTGCTGGTCGGTCAGCTCAGGTTGCGCCAAGCTGCTGGCGTGCTCAAAGCCGAAGATCTCAAGCCCATCAATGCGCTGCTGGCCCCTTGAGTCTCAGGGCTGAGGGTCGGATATCGGCCCCAGCATTTCTTTTACCAGCCCGGCCACGCGCCGGGCTGCGCCTTTGTGGGCCTGCGAAAAGGCCAGCGCTGCCGATGACACCGACTGCCGGGCCTGGGCATCTTGCGCCAGTGCCTGTGCTTCACGGACTGCAGCACCGATGTCGGGCACGCGGCGGGCGGCGCCGGCTTCCTCGGCCTGCTGCGCTGCTTCCAGAAAATTGAAAGTGTGCGGCCCCATCACCACCGGACAGCCGCAGGCCGCCGCCTCGATCAGGTTCTGCCCACCCAGCGGCGCAAAGCTGCCGCCCAGCAGGGCGACATCGGCCAGACTGTAGTACAGCGCCATTTCACCCAGGCTGTCGCCCAGCCAGACCCCTGCCGCGGCATGGCTGGACGGGCCGTTGTCGTCCCATGCACTGCGGCGTGACACCTTCAGGCCGGCATGGCGCAGCTGCGCCTCCACCTCGTCCACCCGCTGCGGATGGCGCGGCACGACCAGCCAGTGCACACCGTTCGACACCGTTTGCAGCGCCTGCAGCCACAAGGCTTCTTCGCCCTCGCGGCTGCTGGCCAACAGACATACGGGTCGCTGCAAGGCAGAGCGCCAGGCCCTGCCACGCGCCACCTGCGCAGCATCCGGCTGGGCGTCGAACTTGAGGTTGCCGGTGACGGTCTGAACCTTGGCGCCCAGCACACGCAAGCGCTGTGCATCGGCTTCAGTCTGCGCCCACACCGCCCGCAGGGCGGCATAGGTCGGGCGCATCAGGCTGGCCCAGCGCAGGGCCGAATGCAGGGATTTTTCACTCAGGCGTGCATTCACCAGTGCCAGCGGCACACCAGCCTGAGTGCTTTGCTGCACAAGGTTGGGCCAGACTTCGGTTTCCATCAAAAGGCCGATGCGCGGACGGAAATGCCGCAGGAACGCCTGCACCGCAGCCGGCGTGTCCCAGGGTTGCCAGACCTGCACATCGCCCGTGCGCAGCAGCTTTGCACCTTCGGCGCGGCCGGTGGCCGTGCCGTGCGTGAGCAGGACGCGCACCCCCGGCAGCGCTTCGCGCAGCGCGTTCAGCAAAATGGCCGCCGCACGCGACTCGCCCAGCGAGACGGCATGCACCCACACCAGTTCGCTCTGGCTTTCTGCCGGCTGCGTGTAGTGGCCAAAGCGTTCGGGCACGGCCAACGCGTAGCCGGGCTCGGCCACGGCACGGCCCGCCAGCTTGCGCCTCAGCAAAGGCTGCGCGGCCCACACCAGCAGGTTGTAGACAGCATGGCTGAGTCCGGGCATGTGCAAAAACGCCTCAGTGTGCGCTGGCGCCCACCTGTGCGTCGGGTTTGACCTCGCGCAGCAAGGCCAGCATTTCGGCCTCGATGCGGTGCAGCGCGGCTTCGGTCTGGCCTTCAAAACGCAGCACCAGCACCGGCGTGGTGTTGGACGCTCGGATCAGGCCAAAACCGTCGGGCCAGTCCACCCGCAGGCCGTCAATGATGAACACCCTGGCGGGCGCCTTGAAACGTTCGCCGGCCAGCGCCTGCAAGGCCTGCGTGACCGCATGGGGTTCGCCCTCGGCGCAGGCCACATTGAGCTCGGGCGTGGAAAAGCTGGTGGGCAGACCATTGAGCACG
>JAYRQF010000289.1:0-2465 GCA_041910735.1 Limnohabitans sp. | reverse complement strand
GCCGACTTCATGGCGATGTAGGCGTTGGTGTTGGCGGGGTTGCCGACGACCAGCACCTTGACGTTGCGCGAAGCCACCTTGTCCAGGGCCTTGCCCTGGGCGGTGAAGATCTGGGCGTTGGCGGCCAGCAGGTCGGCACGCTCCATGCCGGGGCCACGGGGACGGGCGCCGACCAGCAGGGCGTAGTCGGTGTCCTTGAAAGCGGTCATCGGGTCGCTGTGGGCTTCGATGCCGGCCAGCAGCGGGAAGGCGCAGTCTTCGAGTTCCATGATCACACCCTTGAGCGCGTTCTGGGCCTTCTCGTCCGGAATCTCCAGCAGTTGCAGGATGACGGGCTGGTCCTTGCCCAGCATCTCGCCGGAGGCGATGCGGAACAGCAGGGCGTAACCGATCTGGCCTGCGGCACCGGTGACGGCAACACGGACGGGCTTCTTGCTCATGGTGAAAACTCCAAAAGGACGTTGATTGATAAGGAAAATCTCTGGGGACCAAGCCCCTGGCCACAAGCCACAGGGATGCGGGTAAACCCGAAAAACGTGGTGCTGGGTCAATCGCAGAGTGTACCCGCGCAGACCCGCCAACGTCAATTTGTCTTATGTCTTATATAAGATATGATTGCAGCCCTCCACGCAGCGCACACCATGGCCCCCGCACACCCTTCGCAGCCCGATTTGTCACCGGTGGACCACCGTGCGCCCGCAGACACCCTGTCGGTCGCCGACGCGCCCGCAGCCGCCCTGGCCACCCCCGCCTTCAGCCCGCTCTACCAGCAGATCAAGTCGCTGATCCTGCGCAGCCTGCAGGCCGGCGAGTGGAAGCCCGGCGACATGATTCCCAGCGAGTTCGAGCTGGCGGCGCGCTTTCGTGTCAGTCAGGGCACGGTGCGCAAGGCGATCGATGAACTGGCGACCGACAACCTGCTGGTGCGACGCCAGGGCAAAGGCACCTTCGTCGCCACCCACGCGGAACAGCACATCCAGTACCGCTTCCTGCGCCTGCTCCCTGACGCCGGCATGCCCGACGCCCAGGGCCCCGCCGAGCGCCGCATCATCGAATGCCGCCGCCTCCGTGGCCCGGCCGAGGTTGCGCGCCAGCTCGACCTGCGCGGCGGCGACTCGCTGGTGCAGATCCGGCGCGTGCTGTCCTTCTCCGGTGCCCCTGCCATTCTTGAGGACATCTGGCTGCCCGGCGTGCCCTTCAAGGGGCTGAGCCTGGAGACACTGTCCAGCGACAAGGGGCCGATGTATGCGCTGTTCGAGGCGCAGTTCGGTGTCCGCATGGTGCGCGCGGTGGAAAAGCTCAAGGCCGTGGCTGCGGATGCCGATGCTGCGGCGTTGCTGGGCGTCGAGGTGGGTCATCCCCTGCTGAGCGTCGAGCGTCTGGCCTTTACCTACAACGACGTTCCGATGGAGCTGCGCCGAGGGCTCTACCGGACCGAAACCCGGCATTACCACAATGAACTGAGTTGAGTGCGCCCGCCGACATTGACTGTCACGGGATGGTCAAATGTCAGGCTTGGGTATGCTGCGTTGCAATAGAATTTGAAGGTTTGTGATCCGAGTTACCGCAGAGTTACAAGATCCCTTCCAACCCTGTCTCCCCACCGGAAGAAAGCCCCACCATGACCGAGTTGACCAAGCCGCGGCCCGAGTTCCGCAACATCAACGCCCTCAAGGACCTGACGACCTACCGCCTGCCCCTGGCCGGCTGGGTGTCGATCCTGCACCGCGCCAGTGGCGGCCTGATGTTCATCCTGCTGCCCCTGATCGTCTGGCTGTTCGACACCTCGGTGTCGTCCGAGATTTCCTATGACCGCTTCACCGCCGTCTTCGCCAGCGGCGTCGGCTTTGTCCCCGGCTGGCTGTTCAAGCTGGTGGTCCTGGCGCTGATCTGGGCCTACCTGCACCACCTGATCGCCGGTTTGCGCCACCTCTACATGGACGTCAACCACGCCGTCAGCAAGGAATTCGGCAAGTCCTCCGCCATCTTCACCCTGGCACTGTCGATTGGCCTGACCGTGGTGCTGGGCGCGAAGCTCTTCGGCCTGTACTGATCCCGCGAAAGAAGGAAAGACCCATGTCCGTCAATTACGGTTCCAAGCGCGTCGTCACCGGCGCCCACTACGGCCTGCGCGACTGGCTGGCCCAGCGCATCACCGGCGCCCTGTTCGCCCTGCTGACACTGATCGTCCTGATCAAGGTGCTGGCCACCGGCGGCCCCCTGGGCTACGAAGGCTGGGCGGGCATCTTCGCCCCCCAATGGATGAAGGCCCTGACCTTCGCCGTGTTCGTGGCCATCACCTATCACATCTGGATCGGCATGCGCGACATCTGGATGGACTACGTCAAGCCCGCCGGCGTTCGCCTTGTCCTGCACGTTTTCACCATCGTCTGGCTCGTCTCCTGCCTGGGCTGGGCCATCCAAGTTCTCTGGAGACTCTGATCCATGACCACCACCGCATCCCT
>JAYRQF010000288.1:0-8451 GCA_041910735.1 Limnohabitans sp. | reverse complement strand
CTGGGGGCCGATGATCCTGGGCCACGGCCACCCGGCCGTGCTCGAAGCCGTGCAGAAGGCCGTGCTCGAAGGCTTTTCCTTCGGCGCGCCGACCGAGCGCGAAGTCGAACTGGCCGAGGAAATCCTCTCCATCATGCCCTCCATGGAGATGGTGCGCCTCGTCAGCTCGGGCACTGAGGCCGGCATGAGCGCCATCCGCCTGGCGCGCGGCGCCACGGGCCGCAGCAAGATCATCAAGTTCGAGGGCTGCTACCACGGCCACGCCGATGCGCTGCTGGTCAAGGCCGGCTCGGGCCTGGCCACCTTCGGCAACGCCACCAGCGCGGGCGTGCCGCCCGAGGTGGTGCAGCACACCCTGGTGCTCGAATACAACAATGTGCAGCAACTCGAAGAAGCCTTCGCCCTGCACGGCAAGGACATCGCCTGCCTGATGATCGAGCCGATTGCCGGCAACATGAATTTTGTGCGCGCCAGCGTGCCTTTCATGAAGCGCTGCCGCGAGCTGTGCACACAACATGGCGCGCTGCTGGTGTTTGACGAGGTCATGACCGGTTTCCGTGTCGGTCTCGGCTCGGCCCAGGGCGTCTACGCTGGTCTGATCCCTGGATTCAGGCCCGACATGACGGTGCTGGGCAAGGTCATCGGTGGCGGCATGCCACTGGCGGCTTTTGGCGGACCGCGCGAAATCATGTCCCAGCTGGCACCCACCGGCCCGGTCTACCAGGCCGGCACCCTGAGCGGCAACCCGGTGGCCACCGCCTGTGGTCTGGCCACGCTACGCGAGATCGCCAAACCCGCTTTCTGGGACAGTTTGAGCAGCAAAACACAAAGTCTGGTCGATGGCCTCAAAGGTGCAGCAGCCCAAGCCGGCGTGCCATTCTCTGCCGACTGTCAGGGCGGCATGTTCGGCTTCTTTTTGTTGCCCGAGCTGCCGCAGAACTACGCCAGGGTCATGACCAGCGACAGCCCGAAGTTCAACAAACTCTTCCACGGCCTGCTGGACCGCGGCGTGTACATCGCGCCTGCACTGTACGAGGCCGGCTTTGTGAGCGCTGCACACAGCGACGCCGACATCGCGGCCACGGTGCAGGCCGCCAGCGAAGTCTTTGCCACACTCTGACATGAAGCTGCTGCCTGCTCTGGCCCTGCTGCTCTCGGCCGGACTGGCGCGGGCCGACTTCGACACCAGCCGCCTGTGGCTCAACGCCGGTTTCTACTCGGCGCACTTCGACACCGACAAGGGCTTGCGCAACGCCAACCCCGGCCTCGGAGCCGAGTACCGGCTGGACGACACCTGGTCCCTCACGGCTGGCCGCTTCATCAACAGCGACAGCGCACATTCGAATTACGTGGGTGCCTACTGGCAGCCGTGGACCTTTGCCGGCGCCCGATGGGGTGTGGTGGCGGGCGCCTTCAACGGCTACCCCAAGGCTTTCAACGGTGGGTGGTTTCCGGCTGTCATCCCGGTGGCCAGCTGGGAAAGCGGTCGCCTGGGTCTGAACGTCGCGCTGGTGCCGCCCCTGCAGGACAGGCTCTACGGCGCTGTGAGTTTTCAGCTCAAACTGCGCCTCACGCCATAATCCACCCCTCTTCCGTCCTGACCGGGCGCCCCTTGATCCCGCAAGGACCACCATGAAAAAAACCTACCCCCTCCGCGCCGAGGGCAAGCACCCTGACCGCGTGCTCGAAGCCATCAAACACGACATCCGCAAATACTTCAAGCGCGAACGCAGCCGCCCGGTGCCGGCTGGCGCCGACTTCTGGGACTTTGACTGCAAGGTGGGCGCCGGTGCCGACAGTGCAGAGGGCGTGCGCGTGGGGGCGGTGATCGAAGCCGTGGATGCGATCGCCCAATCTGGCGCTGCAGCGGTCTATGTGGAAATCCTGAGCAAGCACGGGGTGCGCGTGCCGGCCCCCGCCAAGCCGGCGGCTGAACCAGCCCCGGAAGAAGCCGGCCAAGGCGAGGACAGCGCAGAGGCTTAAGCGGGCTTCTTGCCTGTCGCGGCTGCGATCGCCTGCGCGGCGCGCAGCTTGTCTTTCTTGCTGGGCCGTTTGCCCTTGATGCCACCGCTGCCCGGGGCCGGCGCTGGCGGCTCGTCCTGCGGCTCAAAACCCGGCAGCACCTCCAGCGGCAGATCGAGTTGTTCGCGCTTGCGGATCAGCGCCCAGTGCGCCTGCGCCTGGGCCGTGACAAAGCTGACCGCCTCGCCCTGCGCACCCGCGCGGCCGGTGCGGCCGATGCGGTGGGTGTAGTCGGTGGCCGAGCGCGGCAGGTCGTAGTTGACCACCACGGGCAGTAGCGCGATGTCGATGCCGCGCGAGGCCAGGTCGGTGGTCACCACCACGTCCCAGCGACCGGCCTTGAATTCGCTCAGCACCTCTTGCCGCGCCCCCTGGCTCATCTCGCCATGGAAGGCAGTGGCAAAGACGCCGGCTTTGTAGAGCTTGTTGGCCACATGCTCGCAGGCGTAACGCGTGGCCACGAAGACCAGCACGCGCTTCCAGCCGTTCTCGGCCATGAGGTGGCGCAGCAAGGCAGTGCGCTTTTTCTCGTCCACCGCAATGGCGCGCTGGCGGATGTCGGGGGCCTGTGTTTCCACGGCTTCGACCGTCACATGCACCGGATCGTGCAGCAGGCCTTGCGCCAGCGCCTGCACGGGCTCTGCATACGTGGCCGAGAACAGCAGGGTTTGCCGCTGGGCTGGCAAGAGCGCCAGCACGCGCTGCAGTTCGTCGGCAAAACCCAGATCAAGCAGGCGGTCGGCCTCATCGAGCACCAGCTGCTGCACGTCCTGCAGGCGCAGCGCGTTGTGCCCGACCAGATCGAGCAGGCGCCCGGGCGTGGCCACCACGATGTCGGCACCGCCGCGCAAGCCCATCATCTGCGGGTTGATCGAGACGCCGCCGTAGACCACCGCCACCTTGAGCCGCAGCGGATAGCCCAGATGTGTGAGCACATCGCCCACCTGCACCGCCAGTTCGCGCGTGGGCACCAGCACCAACGAACGCACAGGTCGGCGGAAGTTGGTCTGGCGGGGGTGCAGCAAATGCTGCTGCACCAGCGGCAGGGCAAAGGCGAGCGTCTTGCCCGAGCCGGTGGGCGCGGTGGCCCACACATCGCGGCCTTGCAGCGCAGGCGGAATGGCCTGCACCTGAACCGGCGTGGGGATGGGCAGGCCCATGTCCCCCAGGGCGGCTTGCAGCGCCGGGGTCAGGCCGAGTGTTTCAAAGTTCAATGGAAGCGATCAAGGGCAGATCAATGGCGGAAATGGCGCACGCCGGTGAACACCATCGCCACACCACGCTCGTTGGCCGCGTCGATGACTTCCTGGTCGCGCATGGAACCGCCGGGCTGGGCCACGCAGGTCGCGCCGGCATCCACCACCACATCGAGGCCGTCGCGGAAGGGGAAGAAGGCGTCGCTCGCCACCACGGTGTTTTGCAGGCTGAGCTTGGCAGCTTCGGCCTTGATGCTGGCGATGCGGGCCGAGTCCAGGCGGCTCATCTGACCGGCGCCCACGCCCATGGTCATGCCGTTCTTGCAGAAGACGATGGCATTGGACTTGACGAACTTGGCCACTTTCCAGGCGAACAACAGGTCATTGAGCTCTTCAGGCGTGGGTTGTTTGACGGTGACGACCTTGAGGTCGGCCAGCGCCAGCTCGTGGTTGTCGGCACTTTGCAGCAGCAGGCCCGAACCCACGCGCTTGGTTTCCAAAGCGTTGCGCACCTGGCCGTAGTTCGCGGGCAGCGCGATTTTCATCAGGCGCACATTGACTTTGCTCTTGAAGACTTCCAGCGCTTCAGCGCTGAAGTCGGGCGCCATCAGCACCTCGACAAACTGCTTGCTCACCGCTTCGGCCGCGGCTTTGTCCACCGGGCGGTTGAAGGCGATGATGCCGCCGAAGGCGCTGGTGGGGTCGGTCTGAAAGGCCTTGCTGTAGGCCTCGAAGGGATTGGCCCCCACGGCCACGCCGCAGGGGTTGGCGTGCTTGACGATCACGCAGGCCGGTGCCTCGAAGCTCTTGACGCATTCCCAGGCGGCATCGGCATCGGCGATGTTGTTGTAGCTGAGCTCTTTGCCCTGCAGCTGCACGCCGGTGGCCAGCGAGCCGGCTGCGGGAGCCAGGTCACGGTACCAGGCAGCCTGCTGGTGGCTGTTTTCACCGTAACGCAGGTCTTGCACTTTCACATACTGCTCATTGAACTGGCCGCTGAACTGGGCGCGCTCGGGCACGTAGTCTTCGCTCAGCTTCTCGGCCTCAAAGTTCACGCTGGAGAGGTAGTTGCTGATCGCGCCGTCGTACTGGCTGATGCGGTTGAACGCGGCCACCGACAGGGCAAAGCGCAGTTTGTCGCTGAGTTTGCCGTTCGCCTTCAACTCGGCAATCACGTCGGCGTACTGGCTGGCGTCGGTGACGATGCCCACGTCTTTCCAGTTTTTGGCGGCAGAGCGAACCATGGCCGGACCGCCAATGTCGATGTTCTCGATCGCGTCGGCCAGCGTGCAGCCGGGCTTGGCCACCGTGGCCTCAAACGGGTAGAGGTTCACGATCAGCAGGTCGATGGTGTCGATGTTGTGGGCTTTGAGGGCCGCCATGTGCTCGGGCACATCGCGGCGGGCCAGCAGGCCGCCGTGCACCTTGGGGTGCAGGGTTTTGACACGGCCGTCCAGCATTTCCGGAAAGCCCGTCACCTCGGCCACCTCGGTCACCGGCAGGCCCTGGTCGGCCAGCAGTTTGGCGGTGCCACCAGTGGAGATCAGGCCCACGCCCAGGGCGTGGAGCTGCTGCGCCAGCTCGACGATGCCGGTCTTGTCGGATACGGAAATCAGGGCTTTCATCACAATGTTCCTAAAGGTCTAAAGATCAAAATTCACTTGAGCAGCTGGTGCTCGACAAGTTTCTTGCGCAGGGTGTTGCGGTTCAGGCCGAGCCAGTCGGCCGCACGCGACTGGTTCTGGCCGGCGCGCTGCATCACCACATCAAGCAGCGGCTTCTCGACCACCTTGAGCAGCATGTCGTACAGACCGGCCGGGTCGGTGCCGTCCAGGTCCTGAAAATAGTCTTCGAGGTTGGCCCGGATGCAGGCCTCAATGCTTTGTCGTTCGCTCATTCACTCATCTCCAGTGCCGCTTCGCTGCACACGGCAGGCAACCGGTCCATCTGCTCAGCCAAACCGTCCAGATACCGGGCCACGGCGGCCAGTTGTTGTTCGCTGCTCTCGAGCCTGTTCATCTGTTCGCGGAAATCCTCACCCCCGGGCAGGCTGCGCACATACCAGCCGATGTGCTTGCGCGCCGAGCGCACGCCGGTAAATTCGCCATACAGGCTGTAGTGGTCCTGCAGGTGCTCCAGCAGGGCGCGACGCACCTCGGCCACCAGGGGCGGCGCCAGGTGCTCACCGGTCGCCAGGTAATGCGCCACTTCACGGAAGATCCAGGGCCGGCCTTGGGCAGCTCGGCCGATCATCAGCGCATCGGCGCCTGTGGCCCGCAGCACCTCGCGGGCTTTTTCGGGCGAAGTGATGTCGCCGTTGGCCACCACCGGAATGCGCAACGCGGCCTTGACGGCGGCGATCGTGTCGTACTCGGCCTCGCCCTTGTACCCCTGCTCGCGGGTGCGGCCGTGCACCGTGACCATCTGCACGCCGGCATTTTCGGCGGCGCGGGCGATCGTCAAGGCATTCTTGTGGCTCTGGCACCAACCGGTGCGCATCTTGAGCGTGACCGGCACGCCGTGGGGCGCACAGGCGGCCACCACCGCTTCGATGATCTGCAGCGCCAGCACCTCGTCCTGCATCAGGGCCGAACCGGCCCATTTGTTGCAGACCTTCTTGGCCGGGCAACCCATGTTGATGTCGATGATCTGCGCGCCACGCTCGATGTTGTAGGCGGCGGCCTCGGCCATCATGGCCGGCTCGGTGCCGGCGATCTGCACCGCGATCGGGCCTGGCTCACCGTCGTGGTTGGCGCGGCGGCTGGTCTTGAGGGTGTGCCACAGGTCCTTGCGCGAGGTCACCATCTCGCTCACCGCGTAGCCTGCGCCAAACTGGCGACAGAGCTGGCGGAACGGCCGGTCCGTCACGCCCGCCATGGGGGCGACGAACAACGCGTTCGGCAAGGTGTACGGGCCGATCTGCATGGACGTGGAAAACCGGGGGTGCTGAAAAAGGAGGCACGATTGTAATTGCACAAAATTTCAGCAAATGAAAGATGTTTGTGGTAAGCAGTGACTCCCCAGGGGGATGCGCCCTCGGCCGCTACACTGCCCCGCATGGAAGCCTGGATGAATACCCTGCTGCAAACGCTGGCCCTGCCCGAGTTCGGGCTGTCCACCGTGTTCGTGGTGGCCTTTGTCTCGGCCACACTGCTGCCCCTGGGGTCCGAACCTGCAGTGTTCGGTCTGATCAAACTCAACCCTGAACTGTTCTGGCCTGCCGTGCTGGTGGCCACCGCCGGCAATACGCTGGGCGGCATGGTCAGCTGGTGGATGGGCTGGGGCGCGCACAAGGCGGTGGACAAATGGCGCGACTCGCCCACCCACCTGCGCGCCCTGCAATGGCTCGAACAACTGGGCCCCCGCGCCTGTCTTCTGAGCTGGCTGCCGGGTGTGGGCGATCCGCTTTGCGCTGTGGCTGGCTGGCTGCAGATGCCGCTGTGGCCCTGCACCTTCTACATGGCGATTGGCAAATTTCTGCGCTACCTGCTGATGACCTCGGCACTGCTCTGGGTCTTCTGACTGGCCGGTGCCAGCAGCCGGGTCAGCAGGGCCACCGCCAGCCTGGCCGTCTGCTGGCGCACATCACGCGCCGGATTCAGTTCCACCAGATCCACACTGCCCACCCGCCCGCACTGCCCCAGCAAACGCATGCAGGCCATGGCCTGGGGGGCCCGGAGCCCTGCCGGTGCAGGCGTGGACACCCCCGGCGCCAGCCCGGGATCCAGCACATCCAGATCCAGACTGAGGTGCACATGGGTGTGCGGGTCCAGGCTGCTCAGCCACTGCTCCAGCGTGACCACCATCTGCCCGCCATCGTCCGGACTGCCCTGCAGCCGCACAGGCCGGATGGACATGGACTGCAACAGGGTCTCCTCGCCCGGATCGGTGCTGCGCAAGCCCAGCAGCCAGACCTGTTGCGGTTGCAATACCGGCATGGGGCCCGTCAGCACGGCTGGCCCCTGCCCCAGCAGGCAGGCCAGCGGCATGCCATGCAGATTGCCGGTGGGGCTGGTGGCCGGGGTGTTGCAGTCGGCATGGGCGTCCAGCCAGACCACTTGCAGGGGCCGCGACTGGAGGGCACAGTGCCGGGCCACAGCCGCGATGGAGCCGATGGCCAGACTGTGGTCTCCGCCCAGCATCACCGGCACCTGCTCCCAGGCCAAGGCGTTCTGCACCGCATCGGCCACCAGACGGGTCCAGACCTGAACCTGCTGCAGGTGGCGACAGCCTGCATGCACCGGGTGCATCGGGTTGACCGGCCCGGCCAGATCACCCCGATCTTCCACACGCAGCCCCTGCCGTCGCAGCGCCTGCACCACGCCAGCCACGCGCAGCGCCTCTGGCCCCAGACTGGCGCCACGGACGCCAGCCCCCACGTCGGCCGGGGCGCCGATCAGGCTGACGCTGCGCAGCGGTGTTGTGTCCATGTCATCGGGCATCGTGCACCAGCACGGCCACGGGGACAAGCCCGGGCAACAGCAGGCCGTGTCCCGGCTAACATGGCGGGCAAACCACATGGGAGAACAAAATGATCCAGCTCTACGTTGGCAACAAGAACTACTCGTCCTGGTCCATGCGACCCTGGGTGCTGCTGCGCCAGGCGGGCATCGCGTTCGAGGAGGTCATGGTGCGTTTTGACGCCTTCACGCCCGACTCACAGTTCAAAAAAGTGGTGGGGCCGATCAACCCGGTGGGCAAGGTGCCGGTGCTGGTGCACGACGGGCTGGTGGTCTGGGACACACTGGCGATTGCCGAATACGTGGCCGAGCAATTCCCAGACAAACAGCTCTGGCCCACGGACCGCGCTGCACGCGCCCGCGCGCGCAGCATCTGCGCCGAAATGCACAGCGGCTTCATGGCCTTGCGCAGCGCCTGCCCGATGAACATCGACGCCCGGCTGCCCGAAGTGGGCGCACTCGCCCTGCGCGACAAACCTGCCGTACGCGCCGACCTGCAGCGCATCGTGGCCATGTGGTCCAGTCTGCTGGCCGAACACGGCGGCCCGATGCTGTTTGGCGCCTTCTGCGTGGCGGATGCTTACTTCGCACCGGTGGTGATGCGAATCAAGACCTACGCCTTGCCCGTGCCGCCCGATGTGGCCGCGTACATGGACCGCGTCTGCGCCCTGGACGGCGTCAAGGCCTGGATCGACGGCGCGCTGGCCGAGCGGGACTTCCTGGACTTCGAGGAACCCTACCGTATCCGCCGCGCCTGACGGCCCATCGTCCAT
>JAYRQF010000287.1:0-15490 GCA_041910735.1 Limnohabitans sp. | reverse complement strand
GGTTACGGTCTGTCGCGCCGCCGTGTCACGGTGTCCACCTCTGGCGTGGTGCCCATGATCGACCGCCTCGCGCAGGATTGCCCGGTGGCGCTGGCCGTGTCGCTGCATGCGCCGGGCGATGCCCTGCGCGATTCGCTGGTGCCGCTCAACCGCAAGTACCCGATCGAGGAACTGCTGCAGGCTTGCGAGCGCTACCTGGCGCACGCCCCCCGCGACTTCATCACCTTTGAATACTGCATGCTCGACGGCGTCAATGACCAGCCCGAACATGCCCGTCAACTCATCGAGCTGGTGCAGCGACATGGCCGTAACGGCTTGCGCTGCAAGTTCAACCTGATCCCTTTCAACCCTTTCCCGGCGTCTGGCCTGCTGCGTTCGCCGCAGCCGCGTGTGCAAGCCTTTGCCAAGGCGTTGCTGGATGCGGGCATCGTGACCACCGTGCGCAAGACCCGTGGTGACGACATCGACGCCGCCTGTGGTCAACTCGCGGGTGATGTGAAAGACCGCACCCGGGTGCAGGAGCGCATCGCCCAGCAGCGCGCCCACCCGGTCATCCCGATCCAGCCCACCTGATGTTGCGATGAACCCCTTGCCCCACACAGAAGCGTCTTCCGACCTGCCCCAGGGCCGCCTCAGCGCCGGCCAGATGCTGCGCGCCGCGCGCGAAGCCCAAGGGCTGCACCTGGCCATGCTGTCGGTGAACCTCAAGGTCAGCGTGCGCCAGCTCGAAGCGTTGGAGGCCGACCAGTACGAGGCCTTCAAGGGCGCGACCTTTGTGCGGGCACTGGCCCAATCGGTGTGCCGCCAACTCAAGATCGATCCGGCACCGGTGCTGGCCGCGCTGCCGCAGGCCGTGGCGCCCAAGGCCCTGGAGCCGGTCTCGCTGGCGTCCCGTCAGGCTGCTGCGCAGCCCGCGCAGCGTGCGACAACTTCTTCCGGATCGGGCAAAGGCCTGTCGCGTCAGGTGCTGCTGCTGGCCGTGCTGATGCTGGTGGGCGCTGCCGCCCTGATCTGGTGGCCCCAGCAGAGCAAAGACACCTTGGCCGAAGAAGCGCTGGACCCGGCGCAGGCGGCCGTCCCCATGGGGCAGGCCAGCGATCTGCAGGAAGCCTCTGCCCCCGCTTCGGCCGAGCTGCCGGCTTCTGCGCCCGTGGCCGTGGCTGCATCCGCCCCGCCAGCGCTCCCCGTGGCGGCGCCAGCCCCTGTCGTGCCGGTGGCTGCTTCTGTGCCTGCAGTCCGGGCGCAGGCCTCTGCACCCTCGGCGCCGGCATCTGGCGCGGCGAACGGTGCGTCGACCCCGGATGCAGCACCGCTGGTGCTGCGCCTGACGGCCGATGCCTGGGTCGAGGTGCGCGACAACCGCGGGCAGATGGCCATCAAGCGCATGGTCAAGGCCGGTGAGACGCTCAGGCTGGAGGCCGGAGCCCCGGTGTTTGTTTATGTGGGCCGAGCCGACAGCGCCGAGCTGAGCTGGCAAGGCAAGCCGGTGGACCTCAAGCCCCACACCACCAATAACGAAGCACGTTTACAGCTCAAACCATGAGTGACACCCCGATCCAGATCGCCGCGCCCGCGCAGCGCGTCAGCCGCCAGTCCCGCGTGGTCTGGGGCAACCGTGTCGTGACCGTGGGCGGCGGCGCGCCGGTGCGCGTGCAGTCCATGACCAACACCGACACGGTGGACGTGATCGGCACCGCCATCCAGGTCAAGGAGCTGGCCCTGGCGGGTTCCGAGATGGTGCGCATCACCGTCAACACGCCCGAAGCCGCGCAGGCTGTGCCGCACATCCGCGAGCAGCTCGACAAGATGGGAATCGACGTGCCGCTGATCGGCGACTTCCACTACAACGGCCACCGCCTCTTGAGCGACTACCCGGCCTGCGCCGAGACCCTGTCCAAGTACCGCATCAACCCCGGCAATGTGGGCAAGGGCGACAAGCGCGATGTGCAGTTTGGCCAGATGATCGAGGTGGCCCAGAAGTGGGGCAAGCCGATCCGCATCGGCGTGAACTGGGGCAGCCTCGATCAGGAACTGTTGGCCGAACTGATGGACGCCAACAGCCGCCGCGCCCAGCCTTTCGAGGGGCGGCAGGTCATGTATGAAGCCCTGATCCAGTCGGCCATTGGCTCCGCGCAGCGCGCCGAAGCCATGGGCATGGACGGCAGCCAGATCGCGCTGTCATGCAAGGTCTCGGGCGTGCAGGACCTGATCTCGGTTTACCGCGAACTGGCCCGCCGCTGCGACTACCCGCTGCACCTGGGCCTGACCGAAGCGGGTATGGGCACCAAGGGCACGGTGGCGTCGAGCACGGCGCTGGCCATCCTGCTGCAGGAGGGCATTGGCGACACCATCCGCGTCTCGCTCACGCCCCAACCGGGTGAGTTGCGCACGCAAGAGGTGGTGATCGCCTCCGAAATCCTGCAGTCGCTGGGCCTGCGCGTGTTTGTGCCCAGCGTCACCGCCTGCCCGGGTTGTGGCCGCACCACCAGCACCACCTTTCAGGAACTGGCCAAGCAGATCGACGACTTTTTGCGCGCTCAGATGCCGGTCTGGCGTGGCCAGTACCCCGGCGTTGAAGGCATGAAGGTGGCCGTGATGGGCTGCATCGTGAACGGCCCCGGCGAGAGCAAGCATGCCGACATCGGCATCAGCCTGCCGGGCACCGGCGAGGCGCCCGCCGCCCCGGTGTTCATCGACGGCGAAAAACGCATGACGCTGCGCGGCGAGGGCATCGCCCAGGAATTCCAGCGCATCGTCGAAGACTACATTCAGAACCGCTTTGGCAAGGCCAAAGCCTGATCCACAAACAATGACAGAAGCAACAGCAAAGCAGCCCAAGGCCCAGAAACTGGTGGGCGTCAAGGGCATGAACGACATCCTGCCGCCGGACTCGGCCCGCTGGGAATGGCTCGAAGCCCAGGTGCGCGATCTCATGGCGCGCTACGCCTACCGCAATGTGCGCCTGCCCATCGTTGAGCCCACGGCCCTGTTCGTGCGTGGCCTGGGCGAGGTGACTGACATTGTTGAAAAGGAGATGTACTCCTTTGAAGACCGCTTGAACGGCGAGCAACTCACCCTGCGCCCCGAAGGCACGGCCGGCCTGGTGCGCGCCGTGGTCGAGCACAACCTGCTCTACGAAGGTGGCAAGCGCCTGTATTACATGGGCCCGATGTTCCGCCACGAGCGCCCGCAGCGCGGACGCTACCGCCAGTTCCACCAGATCGGCGCCGAAGTCCTGGGCTTTGGCGGCCCCGAGGTGGACGCCGAACTGATCTTGCTGGCCAACGACCTCTGGAAGGCACTGGGCCTGAAGGATGTGCGGCTGGAACTCAACAGCCTGGGCCAGCCCGACGAACGCCGTGCGCACCGCGCCGCCCTGATTGCCCACTTCGAGCAACATGCCGAGCTGCTGGACGAGGACGCCAAACGCCGTCTGCACAGCAACCCGCTGCGCATCCTGGACACCAAGAACCCGGCCATGGCCCCGGTGGTCGAGGCCGCCCCCCGGCTGCTGGACTTTCTGGGCGAGGCGTCACTGGCGCACTTCAACGCGGTCAAGGCGATTCTGGACGCCAACGGCATCGCCTACTGCATCAACCCGCGTCTGGTGCGCGGCATGGATTACTACAACCTCACGGTGTTCGAGTTCATCACCGAGAGCCTGGGTTCGCAGGGCACCATCTGCGGCGGTGGCCGCTATGACTACCTGATCGAGCAGGTGGGTGGCAAGCCGGCTCCTGCCGTGGGCTGGGCGCTGGGCGTCGAGCGCGTGCTTGAACTCGTCAAGGAGCAGGGCGAGGCGCAGCAGGCGCCTGCACCCGATGTCTACGCCATCATTCCCGACGTGGCCGCCTTGCCGGTGGCCATGCACACTTTGCAGGCCGTCCGTGCGGCGGGCATCTCCGCCCAGATGCACGCCGGCACGGGCGAGGGCATGGGCTCAATGAAGAGCCAGTTCAAGAAAGCCGATGCCAGCGGCGCGGCCTTTGCCCTGATTTTTGGCGGCGACGAACTGGCGCGTGGCGAAGTCACGGTCAAGGCGCTGCGAGACGGGCAGGGCGCCCAGCGCACCGAGCGTCTGGACGCAGTGGCCCAATGGGCCACGCGCCTACAATCTTCCTGATTCAAAACGGACACACCATGGCAGCGCATCTCGATCTCGAAGAACAGGAACAGCTTGCGGAGCTCAAGCATTTCTGGAAAAACTGGGGCAACCTGATTTCCTGGGTGCTGATTGCCGTGCTGGGCAGCTACGCCGCCTGGAACGGCTGGCAGTACTGGCAGCGCAACCAGGCCGCCAAGGCCTCGGCCCTGTACGACGAGGTTGAAAAATCGGTGCTGTCGCAAGACCTGCCGCGCATCGAGCGCAGCGTGGCCGACATGAAAGACAAATTCGGCAGCACCCAGTACGCGCACCAGGCCGGTTTGCTGGCAGCGCGTACCCTGGCTGAAAAGGGCAAGCCCGAGCAGGCGCGTGCCCTGCTGGCCTGGGTGGCGGCCGATGCGCCTGAAGCCGCACTGCGCGAGTTGGCCCGCCTGCGTCTGGCCGCGCTGCAATGGGACACCCAGTCTGCCGACGAAGCCCTCAAAGCCCTGCAGGCCGATTTTTCTGCCGACATGGCGCCGCTGGCGGCCGACCTCAAGGGCGATCTGCTGCTGTCCAAAGGCCAGAACGCCGAGGCCGTGGCCGCATACCAGCAAGCCTACAAAGGGCTGGTTGCAGGCAGCGAGTACCGCCGCGTGGTGCAGGCCAAGCTGGGCGCCCTCGGTGTGGAGGTGCTGCCGTGATGCGCCGCATCGGCAAGGGCGCAGTTGGCGCCGCGCTGGGGCTGGCGTTGGTGCTGGCCGGCTGTTCCAGCAGCTCCAAAAGACCAGAGCCTGCAGCCTTGCCGGTCGTGTCGGGCTCGCTCACGGTCAGCAAGGGCTGGAGCACCCGGCTGGGTGATGTCTCCACGCCGCTGCAGGCGGTGGTCATCGGTACCCGTGTGATCCTGGCCTCGACCCAGGGCCTGCTGCTGGAACTGGATGCGGACACGGGTCGTGAAGTCTGGCGCCAGCAACTCAACGCCCAGCTGATCGCCGGGGTGGGCAGCGATGGCAAGCGCCATGCCGTGATCAGTTCGGGCAATGAACTCATCGTTTCGCAGGCCGGTCGTGAAATCTGGCGCCAGAAGTTGTCCGCGCAGACCTTCACCGCCCCACTGGTCGCGGGTGAACGCGTCTTTGTGCAGACCGCTGACCGCAGTGTTGTGGCGTACGACGGGGCCAGTGGCCAGCGTCTGTGGGCCCTGCAGCGCAATGCCGATCCGCTGGTCTTGCGTCAGGCAGGTGTGCTGGCCGCAGTGGGGGACACCCTGCTGGCCGGCAATGGTGGCCGTCTGAGTGCGATCGCACCCCTGAATGGGCAGGTGCGCTGGGATGTGGTGATCGGCAGTTCGCGCGGTACCAACGAAGTCGAGCGTCTGGTCGATCTGGTGGCCGGTGTCAGTCGGCAGGGCCAGACGGTTTGCGTGCGTTCTTTCCAGACGGCGGTGGGTTGTGTGGACACGGCCCGTGGCCAGACCTTGTGGACGCGCCCCTCGCAGGGCCATCAGGGGCTGGATGGCGATGAGAGCCGCGTGTTCGGTGTCGAGTCCGACGGCAAGCTGCGCGCCTGGTTCCGTCAGGACGGCCAGCCGGCCTGGGCCGATGACCAGTACCGCTTTCGCGAGCTGACGGCCCCGCGTGTCTGGGGGCCTGCCGTGGCTTTTGGCGATGCCCAGGGCCTGGTGCATCTGCTGGGGCGTGAACAGGGCCGCAGCCTGCAGCGACTGTCCACCGACGGCACCCCGGTGGCCATGCAGCCGGTGGTGGCTGGCCGCACGCTGGTGACGGTGAACCGCAGCGGACTGGTGACCGGCTGGCGCCTCGACTGAGATCGGAATTTTTTCAAGTGAAACCTGTACTGGCCCTGGTGGGCCGCCCCAATGTGGGCAAATCCACGCTGTTCAACCGGCTCACCAAGAGCCGGGATGCGATCGTGGCCGACTTCGCCGGACTCACCCGCGACCGCCATTACGGTCAGGGCCGTCTGGGCAAGCGCGAATTCATCGTCATTGACACCGGTGGTTTCGAGCCCGATGCCAGCAGCGGCATTTACAAGGAAATGGCCAAGCAGACGCAGCAGGCCGTGGCCGAAGCCGATGTGGTCATTTTTGTGGTGGATGCGCGCGGCGGTCTGTCCGCGCAGGACCACGACATTGCCAACTACCTGCGCCGCATCGGCAAGCCCTGCCTGCTGGTGGCCAACAAGGCCGAAGGCATGAAGGAGGGCATGCAGCTGGCCGAGTTCTACGAACTGGGGCTGGGCGAGGTGCTGCCGGTCTCGGCCGCCCACGGCCAGGGCGTGCGCGGCATGCTCGAAGAAGCGCTGGACACGCTGAACCTGCCCGAAGAGGACGAAGAGACCGAGGTCGATCCTTCGGTCATCAAGCTGGCTGTGGCCGGGCGTCCGAACGCCGGCAAGTCCACGCTGATCAACACCTGGCTGGGCGAAGAACGGCTGGTGGCCTTTGACATGCCCGGCACGACGCGCGATGCGATCAGCGTACCTTTTGAACGCAACGGCCAGAAATTCGAACTGATCGATACGGCCGGCCTGCGCCGCAAGGGCAAGGTGTTCGAAGCCATCGAGAAGTTCTCGGTGGTCAAGACCTTGCAGGCCATCGAAAACGCCAATGTGGTGCTGTTGCTGATCGACGCCACGCAGGGCGTGACCGAGCAGGATTCGCACATCGCCGGCTTCGTGCTCGACAGTGGCCGTGCCGTGGTGCTGGCCGTCAACAAATGGGATGCGGTGGACGAATACCAGCGCCAGCTGGTGCAGCGCTCCATCGAAACGCGCCTGGCTTTCCTCAAGTTCGCCAACCTGCATTTCATCTCGGCCAAAAAGCGCCAGGGCCTGGGTCCGCTGTGGACCTCGATCGCGCAGGCGCACAAGGCGGCCACCTGCAAGATGAGCACGCCGGTGCTCACCCGCATCCTGCTCGAATCCGTGCAGTTCCAGACGCCCAAAAAAACCGGCATGTTCCGCCCCAAGCTGCGCTATGCGCACCAGGGCGGCATGAATCCGCCGGTGATCGTGATCCACGGCAATTCGCTCGAACATGTGACCGAGGCCTACAAGCGCTTTCTGGAGGGGCGTTTCCGCAAGGCTTTCGAGCTGGTGGGCACACCGCTGCGCATCGAAATGAAGACCTCGCACAACCCCTACGCCGACAAGGATTCCGCCTGAATCCCAAGGGCTTCGCCCTGCGCTGCGCTGGTGACGGTGAGTCGCTGTGGTAAGGTCGGGGCTTCAAAAACAACTGAACACGGAGAATATCGTGAGCAACAAAGGCCAACTTCTGCAGGACCCTTTTCTGAACGCGCTGCGTCGCGAGCATGTGCCGGTCTCCATCTACCTGGTCAACGGCATCAAGCTGCAGGGCCAGATCGAGTCGTTTGACCAGTACGTTGTGCTGCTGCGCAACACCGTCACCCAGATGGTCTACAAGCACGCCATTTCCACCATCGTTCCCGGCCGCGCCGTGAACTTCAACGCATCCGAGTCTGGCGAAGCCGCCAGCTGAACCGGTTTTTGATGCCTGCGCCGGCCCCGCGGGCGCAGGTCTTCTCCGATTGAGCGATTCCCGTACCCCTCCCGCAGCGCCGACCCTTCTGGTCGGCGTTGATTTTGGGCTGCCCCATTTTGACGACGGACTGGTGGAGCTGGGCCTGCTGGCCGAGTCCGGCGGTCTGCAGCCGGTGGCCCGCCTGACCTGCAAGCGCAAGGCGCCCGACCCGGCCCTGTTCGTGGGCAGTGGCAAGGCCGACGAGATCAAGGAACTTGCGCTGATGCACGGCGCCAAAGAGGTGCTGTTCGACCAGTCGCTCAGCCCGGCGCAGCAGCGCAATCTGGAGCGTCACATCGGCCTGCCGGTCAACGACCGCACCCTGCTGATTCTGGAAATTTTTGCCCAGCGTGCGCGCAGCCATGAGGGCAAGCTGCAGGTGGAGCTGGCCCGTCTGCAGTACCTGAGCACGCGGCTGGTGCGCCGCTGGACCCACCTGGAGCGCCAGACCGGTGGCATCGGCCTGCGCGGCGGACCCGGCGAAACCCAGATCGAACTGGACCGCCGCATGATCGGCGAAGCCATCAAGCGCACCAAGGAGCGCCTGACCAAGGTCAAGAAGCAGCGCAACACCCAGCGCCGCCAGCGCGAGCGCAACCAGACATTCAAGATTTCGCTGGTGGGCTACACCAACGCCGGCAAATCCACCCTGTTCAATGCGCTGGTCAAGGCCCGGGCCTACGCGGCCGACCAGCTGTTTGCGACGCTCGACACCACCACCCGCCAGCTGTATCTGGGCGAGGCGGGCCGCTCGGTGTCGCTGTCCGACACGGTGGGCTTCATCCGAGACCTGCCGCACGGCCTCGTCGAGGCTTTTCAGGCCACGCTGCAGGAAGCCACCGAGGCAGACCTGCTGCTGCATGTGGTGGATGCCTCCAACCCCGACTTTCCCGAGCAGATGGCCGAGGTGCAGAAGGTGCTGGCCGAAATCGGCGCGCAGAACCTGCCCCAGCTGCTGGTGTTCAACAAGGCCGACGCCTTGCCCCCGGAGCGCCAGCCTTTGGCCAACGAAGACAGCTACGAGGTGGACGGCCGTGCCGTGCCCCGGATTTTTGTCAGCGCCCGCACCGGGCAGGGACTGGACCTTCTGCGTCAGGCGCTGGCCCGCACTGTGCGTGAGCAGTTGCCCGAACCCGAATGGCCTGAGCACGATGCCCGTGACCTCGCGCGGGATTACCCGTCCGGGGAGACGGATACGCCTCCGGATTTCGGCACAATGTGAAGCTTCTCAGAACGGCCAGAAAAATGAATTTCCAACTGCCCGCCCTCCGATGGACCGCCATGCCGGCACGCATCCGCGGCATATTCAACCTCAACGACCCCCGCTGGGGCCGCGGTGACGACAAACCTGCCGACAACCAGCCGCCATTGCCCGGTGGCCAGCCCCATGGTCAACCCAAGGGGCAGGAGCCACGCCAGCAGGGACAGGCGGGCGGCCCCCCCGATCTGGACGAACTCTGGCGTGACTTCAACCAGAAACTGGGCCAGATTTTCGGTGGCAAGGGTGGTGGCTCGGGCCGCCCGCCCTCTGGCGGTCAAGGTGGCAAGGGCGGCGGGCTGCCCGGTTTTCTGGGCAATCTGGGGCTGGGAGTCGTGCTGGGTGGTGCCGTGCTGGTCTGGCTGGGCACGGGCTTTTTCATCGTGCAGGAAGGCCAGCAGGCCGTCATCACCCAGTTTGGCAAATACAAGGCCACCGTGGGCGCCGGCTTCAACTGGCGCATGCCGTGGCCGCTGCAGCGCCACGAGCTGGTCTACGTTTCGCAGATCCGCTCGGTCGACATCGGGCGTGACAACATCATCAAGGCCACCGGTCTGCGCGAATCGGCCATGCTGACCGAAGACGAGAACATCGTCGAGATCAAGTTCGCGGTGCAGTACCGTCTGAACGACGCCCGCGCCTACCTGTTCGAGAGCAAGAACCCGACCGAAGCGGTGGTGCAGGCGGCCGAGACCGCCGTGCGCGAGGTGGTGGGCAAGATGAAGATGGATTCGGCGCTGGCCGAAGAGCGCGACCAGATCGCCACCCGCGTGCGCCAGCTGATGCAGACCATTCTGGACCGCTACAAGGTGGGCATCGAGGTGGTGGGCATCAACCTGCAGCAGGGCGGGGTGCGTCCGCCCGAGCAGGTGCAGGCCGCTTTTGACGATGTGCTCAAAGCCGGACAGGAGCGCGAGCGCGCCAAGAACGAAGCCCAGGCCTACGCCAACGATGTGGTGCCGCGCGCGGTGGGTGCCGCTTCGCGCCTGAAGGAAGAAGCCAATGCCTACCGCGAGCGCATCGTGGCGCAGGCCGAAGGCGATGCCCAGCGCTTCAAGGCCATCCTGCCCGAATACCAGAAGGCGCCGCAGGTCACGCGCGACCGCCTCTACACCGAGACTTTCCAGCAGGTCTACAGCAATGTGACCAAGGTGCTGGTGGACAGCAAGCAGGGCTCGAACCTGCTGTACCTGCCGCTGGATAAGATCCTGCAGCAGGTCCAGTCGACGGCAGCGGCGCCTGCGGCTGCGACCACCGATGCCGGCGCAGGCTCGAATGCGGCAGGTGCCATGGGCCTGCCCGCCGATGCCCGTTCGCGCGACAACCAGCGCTCGCGTGACCGCGACGCACGATAAGGACTGCTGAAAATGAACCGTTTGGGAATGTGGCTGAGCACCTTGCTGCTGGTGGTGGTGCTGATGAGCTCCACGCTGTTTGTGGTGGACCAGCGCCAGTTCGGCGTGGTTTATGCCCTGGGCCAGATCAAGGAAGTGGTGACCGAACCGGGTCTGCACTTCAAGCTGCCGCCGCCGCTGCAGAACGTCAATTACATCGACAAGCGCCTGTTGACGCTGGACAGCCCGGACACCGAGCCGATGCTCACGGCCGAAAAGCAGCGCGTGGTGATCGACTGGTATGTGCGCTGGCGCATCACCGACCCGCAGTCCTACATCCGCAACGTGGGCCTGGACGAGCGCGCTGGCGCCAACCAGCTCAACCGGGTGGTGCGCAACGCGTTTCAGGAAGAGATCAACAAGCGCACCGTCAAGGAACTGCTCTCGCTCAAGCGCGATGTGCTGATGACCGACGTCAAGCGCGAGGTGCTTGAAGTGGTCAAAGGCGGCGACAAGCCTTGGGGCGTGGACATCGTGGACGTGCGCATAACCCGCGCCGATTACGTGGACACCATCACCGAGTCGGTCTACCGCCGCATGGAGGCCGAACGCAAGCGCGTGGCCAACGAGCTGCGTTCGACCGGCGCCGCCGAAGGTGAAAAGATCCGCGCCGACGCCGACCGCCAGCGCGAAGTGACGATCGCCAACGCCTACCGCGACGCCCAGAAGATCAAGGGCGAAGGCGATGCCCAGGCGGCCCGCATTTACGGCGAGGCCTTCGGCCGCGATCCGCAGTTTGCCCAGTTCTACCGCAGCCTGGAGGCCTACAAGGCCAGCTTTGCAAAAAAGAGCGACATCATGGTGCTTGACCCGGCCAGTTCGGACTTCTTCAAGACCATGCGCGGTTCGGGTGCTGCCGCGCCGGCCCGCAAATAAGCCGGGCAGGGCGCTGTTTTGGACGTCTGGCTGCTGGCCCTGGGCTTGATGCTCGTGCTCGAAGGGCTGCTGCCCATGGTGGCGCCGACCCGCTGGCGTCGCCTGTTCGAGCAGATGCTGCAGCTGCAGGATGGCCAGATCCGGTTTTTCGGCGTCTTCATGGTGCTGGCCGGTCTGGCGCTGGTCTGGTGGATCGGCTGAAAGCCCCGGAAAAATCCGGTCCTGAACCGGTAAAATCCTTTTTTTAACCGTCTACCTACCTCTCCATGTCCGCTTGGGTCCTCCCGGATCACATCGCCGATGTCCTGCCTTCCGAGGCCCGCCACATCGAAGAACTCCGACGCGAACTGCTCGACACCGCCCGTGGCTATGGCTACGAGCTGGTCATGCCGCCGCTGCTCGAATACATCGACTCCCTGCTGACCGGCACCGGTGAAGCGCTGGACCTGCAGACCTTCAAGTTGGTCGACCAGCTCTCGGGCCGCACGCTGGGCCTGCGCGCCGACACCACGCCGCAGGTGGCCCGCATCGACGCCCACCTGCTGGGCCGCAGCGGCCTGACACGCCTGTGCTATTGCGGCCCGGTGCTGCACACCCGCCCGGCGCGTCCGCACGCTACCCGCGAGCCGCTGCAGTTCGGCGCCGAAATCTACGGCCATGCCGGCCCCGAAGCCGATCTGGAAATCCTGCAGCTGGCCATCGACAGTCTGGGCGCCGCCAAGGTCACCGGCCTGCATCTGGACCTGGCCGACGCCCGCATCGTCGCCAGCCTGCTGGATGGGCAGGCCCTGAGCGACGAAACACGCCACGACATCCATGCCGCACTGGCCGTCAAGGATGCCGCCAGCCTGGCGCGTCTCACCGCCGGTTTGCCGGCCGACCGCCGCGATGGACTGCTGGCGCTGGTGACGCTGTACGGTGACGCGTCCATTCTGGACAAGGCCGCGCAGCAACTGCCCAGCCTGCCTGCCATTGAACAGGCCTTGGCCCAGCTGCGCTGGCTGGCCGCGCAGGTGCAGGGCGTTTCCATCAGCTTCGATCTGGGCGACTCGCGTGGCTATGCCTACTACAGTGGCATCCGTTTTGCCATCTACGCCAAGGGCGCCTCGGATGCGCTGGTGCGCGGCGGCCGCTACGACGGTGTGGGCGCCGTGTTCGGCCACCGCATCGACCGCGATCGTCCGGCCGTGGGCTTCTCGCTGGACCTCAAGGAACTGGTGGCCGCCGTGCCGGCACTGCCGCTGCGCACCGCGATCCGCGCGCCGTGGGGCGATGCACCGGCCCTGCGCGCCGCCATCGCCGGCCTGCGCCAGCGCGGTGAAACCGTGGTCTGCGTGTTGCCAGGCCACGAAGACGAAATCGACGAATTCCATTGCGACCGCGAGCTGGTTGAAGCCGCCGGCCAGTGGGTGATCCAAGCCATCTGATCAGAGAAACAAGCATGAACACAACACAAGGCCGCAACGTGGTCGTCGTCGGCACCCAGTGGGGCGACGAAGGCAAAGGCAAACTGGTCGACTGGCTGACCGAATCCGCCCAGGGGGTGGTGCGCTTCCAGGGCGGCCACAACGCCGGCCACACGCTGGTCATCAACGGCGTCAAGACCGCACTGCACCTGATCCCCAGCGGCATCATGCGTCCGGGTGTGAAGTGCTACATCGGCAACGGTGTGGTCCTGTCGGTGCCCAAGCTGCTCGAAGAGATCGCCGGTCTGGAAAAGGCAGGTGTCGAAGTGCGCTCTCGCTTGCGCGTGTCCGAAGCCTGTCCGCTGATCCTGCCGTACCACGTTGCGCTGGATGTGGCCCGTGAAGCCGCCAAGGAAAAATCCGGCACCGAGAAAATCGGCACCACCGGCCGCGGTATCGGCCCGACCTACGAAGACAAGGTGGCCCGCCGTGCCCTGCGCGTGCAGGACCTGAAATACCCTGAGCGCTTTGCCGCCAAGCTGCGCGACAACCTGGCGCTGCACAACGACGTGCTGGTGAACCACCTGCACGCCGCACCGGTGGACTTTGACACTGTGTTCAACGAAGCCATGGCCTACGCCAAGGAGCTGGCTCCGATGGTGGCCGACGTGTCGCGCGAACTGAACGAGGCCCACAAGACCGGCGCCAACCTGCTGTTCGAAGGCGCGCAGGGCACGCTGCTGGACGTGGACCACGGCACCTACCCCTTCGTCACCTCCAGCAACTGCGTGGCCGGCAATGCGGCTGCGGGCTCGGGCGTGGGTCCGGGCATGCTGCACTATGTGCTGGGCATCACCAAGGCCTACTGCACCCGCGTGGGTGGCGGCCCGTTCCCGACCGAGCTCGAGTGGGAAAAGGAAGGTACCCCGGGTTGGCACATGGCCACCGTGGGCGCCGAAAAAGGCACCACCACCGGCCGCGCCCGCCGCTGCGGCTGGTTCGACGCCGCGCTTTTGAAGCGCAGTGCCCAGGTCAACGGCCTTACCGGCCTTTGCATCACCAAGCTCGACGTGCTCGACGGCCTGAAGGAACTCAAGCTGTGCACCGGCTACAAGCTGGATGGCGAGACGATCGACATTCTGCCCATGGGCGCCGACGAGATCGCGCGCTGTGAGCCGGTCTACGAAACCATCGAAGGCTGGAGCGATTCGACCGTGGGCGTGACCCAATTCGACCAGCTGCCGACCAACGCCCGCCTGTACCTGCAGCGCATTGAGCAGGTGACCGGTGTGCCGATCCACATGGTGTCCACCAGCCCGGACCGTGACCACACGATCCTGATGCACCACCCCTTCCTTGCCTGATTGCCCGGCACCCCACATCCGAACTGTTTACTGGAGAACCCCACATGTTGACCGAAGACGGCAAGCACCTGTATGTGAGCTACGACGAGTACCACAACCTGATCGAGAAGCTCGCGCTCAAGATCCACCAGTCCGGCTGGCAATTCGACACCATTTTGTGTCTGGCCCGTGGTGGCATGCGCCCCGGCGACATCCTGTCGCGCATCTTCGACAAGCCGCTGGCCATCATGTCCACCAGCTCCTACCGTGCCGAAGCCGGCACGGTGCAGGGCCATCTGGACATTGCCCGTTACATCACCACCCCCAAGGGCGAGATCGCCGGCAAGGTGCTGCTGGTGGACGATCTGGCCGACACCGGCCACACGCTCAAGGCGGTGGTGGACCAGCTCAAAAACAATTACAAGCCGATCACCGAACTCAAGAGCGCCGTGATCTGGACCAAGGGTGTGTCGACCTTCCAGCCCGATTATTCGGTGGACTTCCTGCCGACCAACCCCTGGATTCACCAGCCCTTCGAGCCGTATGACAACATGCGTCCCGAGAAGCTCATGGAGAAGTGGAAGATCTGAGCGTTCCACCTTCCATCAAAAAGCCCGGCCAGTGTGCCGGGCTTTTTTGTGCGGGCAGGGCCGACTGGCCCGGGCGTGTTTCGGGCTAGCATGTCGGCATGGCACAAGACCCGATCGACACCACCCACCTGATCCACCACCCCTACACACCGCCGGCCGAGTTTGCTGCGCCGCAGCCGGGGGTGTTCAAAGCCTCCACCGTTTACTTCCCGAGCGTTGCCGCCATGCGCTCGCGGGAGTGGAAAAACAAGACCGCCTACACCTACGGCCTGCACGGCACGCCCACCACCTACACGCTGGAAGAGCGCCTGTGCGCGCTCGAAGGCGGTCTGCAGTGCGTTCTGGTGCCCAGCGGGCTGGCGGCGATCGCCAACACCGCGCTGGCCCTGCTCCAGACCGGCGACGAGGTGCTGATCCCCGACAATGCCTACGGGCCGAACAAGGCGCTGGCCGAGGGCGAGCTGCGCCATTGGGGCATTGGTCACGCGTATTACGACCCGATGGACCCGTCCGACCTGGCGCAGCGCATCACCGAACGCACGCGGCTGGTTTGGCTGGAGGCGCCGGGCTCGGTGACCATGGAGTTCCCGGACCTGCCCGAGCTGGTGCGCATCTGCCGTGCCCGTGGCGTGAGGTGCGCGCTGGACAACACCTGGGGGGCGGGGCTGGCCTTCCAGCCCTTTGACCTGACGGGCGATGGCTCGCTGGGGGTGGACCTGAGCGTGCATGCCCTGACCAAATACCCCAGCGGGGGTGGCGATGTGCTGATGGGCAGCATCGTCACCCGCGACGAGGCCTTGCACCTCAAGGTCAAGCTCTGCCACATGCGGCTGGGGCTGGGCGTGGGGGCCAACGATGCCGAGGCGGTGCTGCGTTCGCTGCCCAGCATGGGCCTGCGCTACGCTGCGCAAGACCAGACGGCACGGTCGCTGGCCCGATGGTGGCTGCAGCAGCCCCAGTGTGTGCAACTG
>JAYRQF010000286.1:0-8950 GCA_041910735.1 Limnohabitans sp. | reverse complement strand
GACGCGCGGCAGCCGTTCGGCCAGGTGGTCGATCAGCTGCGGCCAGGGGCTTTGGCGCACCCGGGGCAGGGCAACGCAGCTGGGCGAAACGCCATCGCGCATGGCGATGTTCGGGTTCTTGGGCACATGGGCCATGGCCGTGCCCCGGGTTCAGACCCGCTTGAACACGAGATCCCAGACGCCGTGGCCAAGCTTGAGGCCGCGGTTTTCGAATTTGGTCAGGGGCCGGTAGTCTGGCTTGACCGCATAGCCCCCGAGTTCGGGACCGGCGGTGTTGGCCAGCAGAGGCTCGGCAGAGAGGACGTCAAGCATCTGCTCGGCATAGGGTTGCCAGTCGGTCGCCAGATGCAGGTAGCCGCCGGGTCGGATGTGCCGGGCCAGGCGCTGCACAAAGGGCGACTGGATCAGGCGGCGTTTGTGGTGGCGACTTTTGTGCCAGGGGTCCGGAAAGAAGATGTGCACCCCGTCCAGACTGTCTTGGCCGAGCATGTGGTCCATGACCTCGACCGCGTCGTGCTGCACGATCCGGATGTTGCCGATGGCTTCTTCGCCGCAGCGCTTGAGCAGGGCGCCGACACCGGGTTCGTGCACTTCGCAGCACAGAAAGTTGTCGCCCGGGCGCACATGGGCGATCCTGGCGGTGGCGTCGCCCATGCCAAAACCAATCTCCAGAATCAGCGGCGCGGTGCGGCCGAAGGTGGCCTGCACATCCAGCCGTTCGTTCCGGTAAGGGACCAGGAACTGGGGTCCATACAGCTCAAAAGCCCGCATCTGCCCGGTGCCCATGCGACCGGCGCGCAGCACATAGCTTTTGATGGTGCGCATGAAGGGGGCGCTGGCCGGGTTTTCAGAGGTCGTTTCGGGCGTGGTCATGGACGGGCGGGGCGTGTGCTTTGCAAAACCCGTAATTATCGCGGGATGCGCAGGCGCCAGTCGGCGGTCCAGCGGGTCAGGGCTTCGCCCGGTGGCATGTCTGAAGCTGGACTGGGCAGCCCCAGAAGCCGGGCCGCCTGAGCCAGCGCCTGCAGCGGGTCATGGAGGTCCAGCGCCTGCGCACCATTTTGCTTGCTGAGTTTTTCGCCGTTGTCACCCAGCACCAGCGGGGTGTGCAGGTAGCGCACCGCAGGCAAGCCCAATGCCTGCTGCAGCACGATCTGGCGTGCGGTGTTGTCGCGCAGGTCTTCACCTCGCACCACGTCGGTGATGCCTTGCGCCGCATCGTCCACCACGACGGCCAGCTGGTAGGCCCACAGGCCATCGGCGCGTCGCAGCACAAAGTCACCCACCTCCTGCGCCACGTCTTCGGCCTGTTCGCCCAGCCGCCGGTCGGTCCAGCGGGTGATGTCGGGCAATCCGCGCGCCTCGCGCACCGCCTGCACGTTCAGCCGCCAGGCGCGGGCTGGCTTGCCATAGAGGCCGTGGCGGCAGGTGCCGGGGTAAACCTGCGCCTTGTGGCGGGCGGTGGGACTGATTTGCGCGGCTTCGATGTCTTTGCGTGAGCAGCCGCAGGGGTAGGCCAGGCCGTGGGCAATGAGCTGGTCCAGCGCCTGCTGGTACAGGTCGCCACGTCGGCTTTGCCAGAGCACCTCGCCGTCGGGTACGAGGCCGCAACGGGCCAGCTGCTGCAGGATGGCTTGGCCAGCGCCTGCCACGCAGCGCGGGGTGTCCACGTCCTCGATCCGCACACGCCAGAGGCCGCTGTGGGCACGGGCATCCAGCCAGCTCGCCAGCGCAGCGACCAGCGAGCCTGCGTGCAACAGGCCGGTGGGGGAGGGGGCAAACCTGCCGATGTAGCCCGCCATGCGCTCAGCGCTGGCGCAGCACGGCCAGTGCCAGCTCCAGCCCCGAGACGAAAGCGTCCTCGACCCGGTGGCCCAGACACCAGTCACCGCACAGGCCAATACCTTCGGTCTTGAACCACAGATGGCTCTGGCCCAGGGGCTGCGCGGTCTTGGCGTACAGCCAGCGGTGCACTTCGGCATGGGCCGGGGTGGCGCGGATGCCCGTGACTTCGCCAAAAGCCTTGAGCAGCTTGGCACTGACGCGCTCAGGGGCGTCGTTCACATGTTCGGCCGACCAGCTGGCGCTGGCCTGCACCGTCCAGCGCTCAATGGCTTCGCGCCCGGGCTTGGACGATTCGCGCGCCATCCAGGCGATGCGGTGGTGCGTGCTGCGGGCCGCGTTCCACTGCGGGCCGATGGTGATCAGGCCCGGTTGCACCGCCTGCGGCCAGGCCAGCATCAGGGTCCAGCACGGATCGACCTTGACGTTTTGCAGGGGCGCCGTCAGCGCATGCAGTTCCGAGGCCTGCAGCAGGCTGCTGGCCTGCGCGGGTGGGATGGCGAGGATGATTTTGTCGAAGCCGGCGTAGACGTGCTGGCTGCCGTCGCCAGCCTCGGTGTGTACCTGCCAGCCGTTTTTCATCAGTGGGTCGCGGGCAATCCGGGTGGCCCGGGTTTCGAGCTGGACGTTCCCGTCGTCCAGCAGGGGCTCGCTCCAGGCCTTGACCAGGGCGTTCATGCCGGGGGTGGCGACCCAGTGGCGTTCGCCACCGGGCAGGGCGGCTTCGACCACGCGCCCGACCGGGTCAAGCACGCGCACCGCATTGGCGCTCCAGGGGCGGCACAGGCCGGGCACGGTGCCCAGCGCCAGTTCAAAGCGCGCATCGCGCACCGTGAAGTACTGCGTGCCGTGGTCAAAGCTGCCAAAAGGACTGCGGCGTGTGGCCATGCGGCCGCCCGGTCCACGGCTTTTCTCGAACAGGGTGACGTGGTGGCCGGCCTGGCGCAGGGTGCGGGCGCAGGCGATGCCGGCCATGCCGACACCGATGATGGCGATGTGCTGTGTGGTCATGAGGGGGCACTTTACACGCGATGCGCCGGTTGCAGCAATGCGTTACGTGTCACCTCCTGGCCCAGCTGGTCCAGCCACCAGCGCAGGGCGTGGCCGGCCGGGCTCTGGCGGCTGTCGCGCCAGGCGTAATGGGTGGTGCTGGTGCGTGGGCGGGCAATTTTCTTGACCACCAGCATGCCGGCGTCGATGTAGGGCCGTGCCAGCGATTCGGGCAGCGAACCGCCGCCCAGCCCACGCAGCTGCGCTTCGAGTTTGCTGGCCATGTCGGGCACGGTGAACACGTCCTGCCCGGCCAGCAGGCCGATCGTCAGACCGGCGCCGCGGCTGACCGAGTCGGCCACGGCCACCGCGCGGTGCTGCTGCAATGTGGCGTCATCCAGCGGTTCGGGCGCCTGGGCCAGCGGATGGTGCGAGGCCACGGCGTACACAAATGGAATGTCGCCCAGCACGGCGTGGTGGATGTCGGTCCCCAGCCCCGGCTCCAACACCACGCCGAGAGCCAGATCGGCCTGACCCGAGGTGAGAGTGGCCAGTGTGCCCGACAGGGTTTCATGCCGCAGCCGCAGCCGGGTGGGTGCGCCCAGCGCCAGAAAGGCCGCGCACAGGTCCATGACCACGGTGCGCGACACCACGCTGTCGACCGCCACCGTGAGCACCGCCTCCCAGCCGGTGGCCACGCGGCGAACGCGGTTGGCCACGGCGTCCAGATCGCCCAGCAGGCGTTCGGCCTCGCGCAGCAGTTCACGCCCGGCGGCGGTGGGGCGGGCCTGACGTGAGCTGCGGTCAAACAGCAGCACATCCAGCGCGTCTTCGAGCTGACGCACCCGGTAGGTCAGGGCGCTGGGGACCAGATGCAGTTCGCGGGCGGCGCCGGCAAAGCTGCCCTGGCGCCCGATGGTCTGCAGCATGAGCAGCATTTCGGGGGTCAGCCAGTCGCGGGGCGTAGGCAGGGATGTTTGCATGGTCTTGGTCTGAAGATTCAAATGATTTGAATGATGCCAGCAAACTGGCAGCATGGTGAAAGGCGGGTCAAGCCCTACATTCCTTCCATCGACCAAGGAGTTTCGCCATGCTCACCCTGCGCAAATCCCAAGACCGGGGCCTCGCCGACCACGGCTGGCTCAAGAGCTTTCACAGCTTTTCGTTCGCCGAGTACTTTGACCCGCAGCACATGGGCTGGGGCAATCTGCGCGTGATCAACGAAGACCGCATTGCCCCCGGCACCGGCTTTGGCACGCACGGTCACCGAGACATGGAGATCATCAGCTATGTGCTGTCTGGCAATCTGGCGCACCAGGACAGCATGGGCAACATCAAGGGCATTCCTCCCGGCGATGTTCAGCGCATGAGCGCCGGCAGCGGCGTGCGCCACAGCGAGTTCAACCACGCCAAAGGTGAGCAGACGCACTTTTTGCAGATCTGGATCGAGCCCAATGTGCGCGGCATAGAGCCCAGCTACGAACAAAAAACCGTGCCCGAATCCGCCAAGCGCGGCCAGCTGGCGCTGGTCGCAGCGCCCGAGGCGGGCGAGCACACCGTCAAGATCCACGCCGACGCACGCATGTACGCCGGGCTGTTTGACGGGACCGAGCAGGCCACCCTGACACTGGACCCGCAGCGCAAGGCCTATGTGTTTGTCGTGCACGGCAGCCTGCAGGCCAACGGCCAGAAACTGCATGCCGGTGACGCCGCCATGCTGCAGGCGGAGGCCCGCCTGACCCTGGACCAGGCCCAGGACGCAGAAGTGCTGGTGTTCGACCTGGCCCCCTGATTTTTTCCCTCTCTCTTTTTCTTCAAGGAGTTTTCTCATGGCAAAGACTGTTGTTGTTTACCACTCTGGCTACGGCCACACCCAGCGCGTCGCCCAGTTCGTGGCCCAAGGCGCCAATGCCCAGCTCGTCGCCATTGACGCCGATGGCAACATTTCCGAAGACGACTGGGCTGCCCTGGACGCCGCCGATGCCATCATCTTTGGTTCGCCGACCTACATGGGCATGGCTTCCTGGCAGTTCAAGAAATTCGCGGACGCCACGTCCAAGCGCTGGTTCACCGGCGCGTGGAAAGACAAGGTGGCTGCAGGTTTCACGATTTCGGCCAGCCCCAGCGGCGACAAACTGTCCACCATCCAGTACTTCATCACCCTGGCCATGCAAAACGGCATGATCTGGGTGGGCCAGCCCGCCATGAACGATGGCACCATCAACCGCATCGGCTCCAACTCCGGTGTGATGGCCCAGGTCGGCCCGACCAGTCCGGCCGAAGACATTCCCCAGGGCGATCTGGACACGGCCAAGGCCTACGGCGAGCGCGTGGCTGCCGTGACCGCCAAGCTGCGCGGCTGATCCTTCATCCGGGGTCTGAACAGGGGCAGCCAAGGCTGCCCCCTTTTTTTGTGCGCCAGCAGATCGAAAACGGCCCGAGTCTTGCTAGCATGAAAGCATGAAAATCATCTCCATGCTGCCTTGGGCCGACTGGTTGGCTCTGCTGGCGTTTTTCAGCCTGTGGGTGGGCTACGCCTGGTTTGCAAGAGCGCGCGGTATGCACGAGCAGACCTTGCTGGCCACCACCAACCGCCTGCGGCATTTGTGGATGATTCAGGCCACCGCGCGCGATCCGCGCATGCTGGACGGCCTGATCACGCAGAACCTCTCAAGCACACCTTCCTTTTTCTGTTCGACCACCATCATCATCATTGGTGGCCTGTTTGCGCTGCTGGGCACCACCGACAAGGCGGCTGAACTGGTGCGCGAAATCCCGTTTGCCGAGCAGACACCGATGCTGGTGTTCGAGTTCAAGGTGCTGGTGCTGATCGGCATCTTCGTCTACGCCTTTTTCCGCTTTTCCTGGTCGATGCGGCAGTACACCTTTGTGGGGCTGGTGATCGGTGCCATGCCACCGCCCGAGGCGTTCGAGTCCGGCAGGCAGGACCGCCAGGCCGTGGCCGAACGTGCGGGCCATCTGGTGGGGGCTGCTGCGGAAACCTTCAACGACGGGTTGAGGGCCTACTATTTCTCGTTTGCTGCCATGGCATGGTTCTTCTCACCGCTGGTGCTGGTGCTTGGCACGGCGCTGGTGGTGCTGATCCTCTACAGCCGCGAATTCCGCTCTGATGTGCTGCATGTCCTGCGGGACTGAAGGGGGCAGCCGCCTAAAATGTCCCCCATGTTTGTCCATCTGCGCCTTCACACCGAGTTTTCCATCGTCGACGGCACCTGCCGCATCGACGACGTTGTCAAAAGCGCAGCCAGGGACGGGCAGCCGGCACTGGCCATCACCGACCTGAACAACCTGTTTGGTGGCGTCAAGTTCTACAAGGAAGGCCGGGGCAAGGGCATCAAACCCATTCTGGGCAGCGAGGTCCAGATCGAAGGGCTGGCGGGTGACCCGACCCAGGTTTCACGCGTCATCCTGCTGGTGCAGGGCAAGCAGGGTTACCTGAACCTGTGCGAGCTGCTGGCGCGTGGATGGACGCAGAACGTGGTCAAGGCGCAGTCGGTGCTCAGGCTCGAATGGCTGCAGGAACTCTCCGAAGGCTTGATCCTGCTGTCGGGTGCACAGGCCGGCCCGGTGGGGCAGGCGCTGGTGCAGGGCGATGCCGACAAGGCCGCCGATCTGGCGCTCAAACTGGCGTCGATCTTTCCGCACCGCTTCTACCTGGAACTGCAACGCGCCGGTCGGCCTGAAGACGAGCCGCATGTGCAGGCCACGGTGCAGCTGGCCGCGCGCCTGCACCTGCCGGTGGTGGCCACCCACCCGGTGCAGTTTCTGGCCGCCGAAGACTACGAATCGCACGAAGCGCGTGTCTGCATTTCCGAAGGTGAAATTCTGGCCAACCCCCGTCGGGTGCGGCGCTTCACGCGTGAGCAGTACTTCAAGTCGGCGGCCGAAATGCAGGCATTGTTTGCCGACGTTCCCAGCGCTTTGGCCAACACACTCGAAATCGCCCGCCGCTGCAGCCTGACGCTGGTGCTGGGCAAGCCGCAACTGCCCAACTTCCCGATCCCGCCGGTCAACGGCGAAATCCTGTCGGTGGAGGACTATTTCCGCCACGTCTCGCACGAGGGCCTGAAAGAGCGCCTGATCCACCTCTACCCCAATGAGGCCGAACGCGAAGCCCAGCGCCCGCGCTATGTGGAGCGGCTGGAGTTCGAGCTCAACACCATCCTGAAGATGGGGTTCCCCGGCTACTTCCTGATCGTGGGTGACTTCATCCAGTGGGCCAAGAACAACGGTTGCCCCGTGGGTCCGGGCCGGGGCTCGGGAGCCGGCTCGCTGGTGGCCTACGCGCTCAAGATCACCGACCTGGACCCGCTGCAATACAACCTGCTGTTCGAACGTTTTCTGAACCCCGAGCGGGTGTCGATGCCCGACTTCGACATCGACTTTTGCCAGACCAACCGCGACCGGGTGATCGAGTACGTCAAGGAAAAGTACGGCCGCGACGCGGTCAGCCAGATCGCCACCTTCGGCACCATGGCCGCGCGTGCGGCCATCCGCGATGTGGGCCGGGTGATGGACCTGAGCTACACCTTCTGCGACGGCATCAGCAAGCTGATTCCGAACAAGCCGGGCAAGCCCGTCACGATCCAGTACCCGCCCGCGGACCTCAAGCCTGACGACAAAGAAAAGTACGCCATTGCGGCCGAGCCGATGCTGGCCGAGCGCATCGAGCGCGAGGAAGATGTCAGAAACCTGATCGAGATGGCGCAAAGCCTGGAAGGCATGACCCGCAACATCGGCATGCACGCCGGTGGCGTGCTGATCGCGCCGGGCAAGCTCACCGACTTCTGCCCGCTCTACCAGCAGCCGGGCAGCGACTCGGCCGTGAGCCAGTACGACAAGGACGATGTGGAGGCCGCGGGCCTGGTCAAGTTCGACTTTCTGGGGCTTGCCACGCTGACGATCCTGGAGATCGCGCGCGAGTTCATCATGAAGCGCCACAAGGGGCAGGAGAACTTCGCCTTCGAGAACATCCCGCTGGACGATGCCGCTACCTACAAGCTCTTCCAGGAGGGCAAGACCGAGGCCGTGTTCCAGTTTGAAAGCCGTGGCATGCAGGGCATGCTGCGCGATGCCAAGCCCACGCGTCTGGAAGACCTGATCGCCCTGAACGCGCTCTACCGCCCCGGCCCGATGGACCTGATCCCCAGCTTCGTGGCCCGCAAACATGGGCGCGAAGAAGTGGTGTACCCGCACCCGGCGGTGGCCGAAATGCTCAGTGAGACCTACGGCATCATGGTGTATCAGGAGCAGGTGATGCAGACGGCGCAGATTCTGGGCGGTTACTCGCTCGGTGGCGCTGACTTGTTGCGCCGCGCCATGGGCAAGAAAAAGGCCGAAGAAATGGCCGAGCACCGCGAGAAGTTCCGCGCCGGTGCCCTGGCCACGCACAACATTCCGCAGGACCAGGCCGACGAGGTCTTCGACCTGATGGAAAAATTCGCGGGCTACGGCTTCAACAAGTCGCACGCCGCTGCTTACTCCCTGCTGGCCTACCACACGGGCTGGCTCAAGGTGCATTACACGGCCGAGTTCTTCTGCGCCAACATGACCGTGGAAATGGACGACACCGACAAGCTCAAGGTGTTGTACGAGGACGCGCTCAAGTTCGGCATCACCTTTGATCCGCCGGACGTCAACCGCGGCAATTACCGCTTCGAGCCGGTCACCGACAAGGTGATCCGCTACGGCCTGGGCGCCATCAAGGGCACGGGCCAGCAGGCCATCGAAGCCATCGTGGCCGCCCGTCAGGAGGGCGGCCCCTTCACCAGCCTGTTCGATTTCTGCAATCGCGTGGACCGCACGCGCCTGAACAAACGCACGGTGGAGGCGCTGATCAAGGCCGGTGCCTTCGACTCGCTGCACATGAACCGCGCGGCGCTGGTGGCCAGCATCGACAAGGCCTTTGACTTTGCCAACGCGACCGCAGCCAACGCCAACCAGGGCGGCCTGTTCGACATGCTCGGCGACGATTCGCATGGCTCGAGCACACAGGAGCCCGATCTGGAAGACGTGCTGCCCTGGGGCATCAAGGAGCGCCTGACGTTTGAGAAGACGGCAGTGGGCTTCTATTTGTCGGGCCACCTGTTCGATGCAG
>JAYRQF010000285.1:0-2142 GCA_041910735.1 Limnohabitans sp. | reverse complement strand
GGGCAGCGAGGGCAGCGTGGCGCACTTCCCCCACCTGATCGAGCGTGCCAAACCCGGCCTGATCGCGGTGACCGCACGCGGCGCACGCTTCACCAACGAAGCCGACTCGTACCACGACTTCATGCAGGGCCTGCTGGCCGCCACACCGGCTGGCCAGAGGCCCGAGGCCTGGCTGCTCTGCGACCACGCCTTCATCCGCTACTACGGACTGGGTGCTGTCAAACCCGCCCCCATGCCGCTCACCCCCTGGCTGGGCAACGGTTATCTGAAGCGTGGCGAGACGCTGGCCGAACTCGCCCGCGCCTGCGGCATCGACGCCCAGCGCCTGCAGGCCACCGTGCAGCGCTACAACGCGATGTGCGCGCAAGGCAGGGACGAAGACTTTGGCAAAGGCGAGACGCCCTACAACCGCATCCAGGGCGATGCCATCCGCGCCACAGCCCACGGCCTGCGCAATCCCTGCATGGGGCCCGTCGAACGCGGACCGTTCTACGCGGTCAAGGTCGTGATGGGAAGCCTGGGCACGTTTGCCGGTCTGCGCGTGAGCACACAGGCCCAGGTGCTCGATGCACGGGGCCACGCCATCGCCGGCCTGTATGCGGGTGGCAACGACATGAACAGCATGATGGGCGGCCACTACCCGGCAGGCGGCATCACGCTGGGCCCGGCCATGACTTTCGGCTTCATAGCCGCGCACCACATGGCCGGCATCGACCCCGCTCACAGCCCCCTGATCTGATTTTCAAACTGGTTTTGACAGGAAAACACCATGTACTACGAACTCGCCACCATGACCCTGCCCTTCGGCACTGCCGGGCAGGCCGCCGCCAATGTGCAGGCATATGCCACCGGCGCTGACGCCCGGGGCGAACTGCTGGGCTGCTGGTTCACCGACATCGGTCAGCTCAACCAGATGGTCGTGCTGCGCGGCTTTGCCACGCTGGACGCCCTGCAGGCCGAACGGGATCGCACGCAAAAGCACGCCAGCCCCTTCGGCTGCGGCGAGATTTTCCAGAGCCTGGAGCAGCACAGCTACAAAGGCTTCCCGTGGATGAAGCCGGTGCGCCCCAGTGCCGAATCGGGCATTGCAGGCCCGGTGTACGAGATCCGCACCTACGGCATCAAAACCGGCGGCGTGCAGCCCACCATCGACCTGTGGGAGCAGTACGTGCCCGGGCGCGACAAGCTCTCTCCCTGCGTGGTGGCGATGGTCGCACTCGACGGCCCGCTGCGCTTCACCAACATCTGGGCCTACGAAAGTCTGAACGCCCGCAGCCAGATCCGCGCCGATGCAGTGGTCCAGGGCATCTGGCCACCCAAAGGCGGTCCGGCCCACCTGACCACGAACATGGTCTCGACGATTGCCATGCCGACCGCCGTGTCACCGCTCAAGTGAGCGCACCATGAGCCGCATCCATTCCCTCGCCTACCTGAGTTCACACCGCTGCACGCCTGCCGAAGCGATCCGCGTGGCGGCGCAGTCCGGCTACCAGTACGTCGGCCTGCGTCCATGGCCCAACGCGCCGGGTGCTCCACAGCAACACCTGCTGGACCAGCCGGCCGCCCTGCGCGAAGCGCTGGCGGCACAACGCGACACAGGGGTGGGTGTGTTCGATCTGGAGATCATCCGCATCAACGAACAGTTTGACCCGCACACCTGGGACGCACTCTACGAAGTGGGTGCGCAGCTCCAGGCCAAAGCGATTCTGGTGGCCGGCGACGACGCCGACGAAGCGCGCCTGACTGAAAACTACGCCCGCCTTTGCGAAGTGATGCAGCCCTTTGGCATGACGGCCGATCTGGAGTTCATGCCCTGGACCGCAGTGAAAGACGCCAGGTCGGCACTGCGCATCGTGCAAAACGCCGGCATGCCCGCCAACGCCGGCATCCTGGTGGACGCGCTCCACTTTGGCCGCTCCACCACCACGCTGGACGACATCCGTGCCATTCCGCGCCAGCTGCTGCACTACGCGCAGATCTGTGACGCCGAGGCCGGTCTGAATTTCACAGTCGAGCAGATGATCCACACCGCCCGCTGCGAACGCCTGCTGCCGGGCGACGGCACGATCGACATCCGGGGCCTGTTCGCCGCCCTGCCTTCTGACCTGCCTGTCAGCGTCGAGGTTGTCCACTTCGGCCGCG
>JAYRQF010000284.1:0-8220 GCA_041910735.1 Limnohabitans sp. | reverse complement strand
CTCGCAAGGTGTCATCCGTGATGCGGCGTGGGCTAAAGCCGTGGAACACCTCGGCATCGCCGGGCGCATCGCCGGCCACCAACGTGCCAGGCACGCCGCCCCAGGGGCACGACAGCACAGACTTGCCATCGGCAATTTGCGTGAGCTCGCGCTCGGCGGCCTTGTAGCGCAGGTACACCTCGTGCTCGGGTGCCAGGTCGCTGTAAAGGTAGTAGCGCGCCACATCGCACACCACGCGGGTGAGCTGGGGCGGCGCCACATGCACCACCGCGCCCGGGTCGCCCGGCACTGGGGCCGGCTTGGCACACCCGGCCAAAGGCAGGCGGTACACACGGCCCACAAAGCTGTCGGCAAACGCCTGGGCGTCGTCCAGCGCGCGCTGGGCCTTGGGCGCCTGCACGGCCACGATGTCCGGGTCGGTGAGCTGGATCATCTCCGGCTCGCCATAACGGTCGATCATGTCCTGAACAGTGGCGTAGTTCATGGCGTTATCGGCTAAGGCGCTCTTTAAGCGCATACCCCATGAGCGGCCACACTTTTGCCACAGCGTTCTCACGTGCGACGTGCCGGCCAATCTCGGCATTGAAGTTCTCGGGACTGGCACAGACGCTCTCGCCGGTCACGGTAAAGCCGTTGCGCAGCACCAGGACACAGAAGGTCAGCAAGGCCAGCGGACCACTTGGCTCGGGTCGATGAACCAGCGGTCGCCGCTTGTAGCCCTTGTCCGCCGTCAGGTGGCCAACGTGCGTGTGCTCGGAATAGTCCACGATGGCATGGCCGTTGGTGGCATGCCAGAACTCAGCGGCGATGACCGGACCTGCGCCAGCCGCACCGTCATGGGCCGTGAAGTAGTGCTCGCTGACAATCTCTGCCTTGATGTCATCAGGCGTCACGCGTGGCGCCACATTCGCACCTGATGCAACCACCATCTGCTCGACGGTTGTGTCTTGGCTATTCATGGCGTTCAGGCGTGCACGTGCTTGTAGAGCTGCACTTCAATGAGCTGGCCAGCCTGCGTGGCGGCGCCCAGGGCGCGGCCGCAGTGGTCGGCGGCGGTGCCGGTGATGGCCTTGCCGTCCGTGCCCACCTTGACCAGGGCGCCAAAGGCAATGGCGGCCTCGGCTTCGACCAGGGCGCTGTAGCCGGTGATGGCGACTACGGCCTCGCCCACCTCAGCGGCGTGCTCGGTAACGCCCTGGGCGTCTTTGGCGCCACCAGCCACGCTGGGGTAGCCGCCGTCGTAGGCGATGAAGCGGAATGCGGCCACGGCGGCGGTGGCCACCAGGGTGACCGCGTGCGTCTTGTCGTACTGGCGGCCGGTGTTGTTTTGCGATGCCATGGTGTGGGGCTCCTGGGGTTGCGCTATGCGCTATGGGTTACTTGCGGGCCGGGGCTTTGGCAGCCTTGGCCGGGGCGGTGGACTCTTGGGCCTGCTGCACCTGCTGGCGCGCGCCTTCAAACTCGGCGTCGGCGGCGGCTTTGGCGCGGGCATCTTCCTTGGCAAGTGCCGCCGTGTCGGCCGGGTTCTCTGCGGCGTCGGCTTGCAGCAGCTCGCGCTCGTCGTGCGCGCTCAGCTCGGGCAGCGGCTCGCCTGGCTGGATGACGGTTCGCACACCATCGACCAGAACGGCGGTGGCTACCAATGCGATCAGTTTGCTCATGTCGTTTTCCTTGGGTTGAAGGGTTCTGGGGAACCCGCAGGCACATGCGGCCTGCGGGGTGCCCCAAGGCCGTTTCCGGCCCAGCGCTTCAGGGTTGTGCGGTTACTTCGGATTGGTGAACAGGAACGCGGCGGTGTTGTAGGCCACGTTGGGGCGGCGTTCGTAGGTGGCGCCGTAGATCCAGCTCTTGCTGCCTGCCTCGTAATAAGGCGTTTCAGCAAACGGGTGGCCTTCGATCACGTTGGTGAAGCCAAAGCCGGGCTCTGCCAGGCTGATGTTGGAGCCGTTGCCGCCAATGCTGGGCACATAGGCCAGCACAGCGTTGTTGCCCCACACGTCGCGGCCGGTGTCGGTGTCGTCAATCCACACGGCATCGCCCACCTCAATGGTGGCCACGTTCAGAATGGTCTTGAGCTGGTCGATAGTGGCTGGCCCTGTCTGCTGGGTGGACAGGTATTGCTTCACCTCGGCATTCATGGTGATGGCCACCAGTGCGTCAGCGCTGAGCGTGAGGTGGTTGGGGCGCTTGCCGATCTTCTTGCGAATAACGTCCGCTGCGGCGCGGATGTCGGTCACCGGTGTGCCGGTGGCGGCACTCCACTTGGTGCCACCGGCAAGGGCCAGAACGTGGCCAGCGGCATAGCTGCCTGCAGCGGTGGCCAGCTGAGCCACTTCGATTTCGTAGTCGAGCGCCAGGATGTCATTGGCCGTGACCATGGCAATGCGGCTGATGTCCAGGTAGTTGCCCACGTTGAGCTTGCGGCTCTCGTCGGCTTCGCGCAGCAGCTCGCGTGGCAGGGGCACGTCCACCGCGTACTGGTCTACCGTGTAGGTGCGGCCCTCATACTTGATGTTGACGCGCTTGGTCGCGCTGCCAGGCGCGCGGCGCAGGTTGTAGCGGCGCAGGCGCTCGTCGCCCAGCTGGGCCAGCGTGACGCTGGAGAGTGCCTGTGGCAGGCGCGGGAACAGCTTCTCGGCAATGAAGGTGCCTTGCCCCAGGCCCAGCAGCAGACTGGTGAGGATGGGGTTTTGCTTGAGGCGGATTTCTGCGGGGGTCATCATGGTGATGCGTCCTTGGCTTGGGTGAAAGGGTCAGGCGCCGGATCAGGCGGTGAAGCTGGAGGTGACCGCGCCCAGGGCTTCGGAGTAGTCCACCTTGTGCTGGCGCATGTAGGCCTTGGCGGCCTGGTCGATCTCGGCATCGCTCTTGCCCTTGGCGGCACCGGGCTGCACTTGGCCCGCCGCATGGCCAGGCGCAAATTCGCCAAAGCTCACGCTGGGCTGCGCCTTGGCAATCAGGTCTTGCAGCCACTGGGCCGGGCTGACCTTGCGGGTGGTATCACCTTCGGCAAACTCCACAGGCTGGGCGTCGGCCAAGACTTCCAGCGTGGCCACCACCATGGGCTGGTCCTTGGGCAGTACGCGGCCAGCGCTTACCTGTGCTTCGGCAAAGGAAACGAAGCCAGCCTTGCGATCAGCACGTGCTTTTTCGGCAAATGAGGCGGCTTCGGCCTGGGCGTCGCTGGCCTTCTTGGTGGCAGCGGCTGCATCGGCTTCAGCTTTTTCGCGTGCAGATTTTTCAGCGGCCAGCTTGGCGTTGGCTTCGTCCAGCTGCGCTTGCAGTTCTTTGCTCATGTCGTCGGGCTCCTGTGTTGACGGTTCGGCGGTTGCGGGTTCAGAAAAGCAGACGGCGCCGCCTGCGTCGTCTTCAGAAAACTGGATGTCTTTGAGGCCCGCCACGGCAGGGGGCTGCGCGCCCAGGAACGCCACATGCCGCAGGTACCACTTGCCGGGCGTGGGGTTGTTGGGGGCGTGGGGCGGGTAAAAGCTGGCGCTGCGCTTTTTGAAGCGGCCGGCCTGCACCATCTCGGCAAACTGCGGCTCGACCTGGTGGGGCGTGATGGCCAGCGTGCCCGCTGGCGTGCGGGCCACGGCCTTCACCCAGCCATAGGCGGGCAGGTTGTCTTTGGGGTGGCCCACCGTGAGGGGCGCCTCGCGCAGCGCGGGGCTGTAGCTGGCGGCCATGCCGTCCAGGTCGGCTTCAGAAAAGTGGTGCGCCACGCCTGCGTCGTCCAGGTGGCGGCCGGCGCGGAAGATCTCGATGCCATCCGGCAACGTGCTGGGCGGCGTGGCAGGCGGCGTGGCGGTAGCGGGCTGTGTGGAGGGCATGGCCGCTACTGTCGGGCGCCAAGCCCCTGCACGCTAAATCAAGCACTCCACAGATTCACAGCAAACAAAAAGCCCCGCGCGCGCGAGGCAGGCGGGGCTTAAGGGCGCGCTGGCAGTGCTGAGGCGCGTCAGTCGTCGAGCTGCAACTGGCCTTGGCGCAACAGCATCTGTTGCTTGCGCCACTCGGACTCGATCTGCCGCACGCGCGACTCGGTGAGGCCTGTGGCATCGGCCACCTGCTTGTAGCTCAGGCGCTGCCCCAGCAGCTCCATCACGCGGCGGGCGCGTGCGCTGCTCATCACATCGGCCCCGACCGGAATATAGGGCTGCGAGCCGCCCAGGTCTTGCGCAATGCCCAGCGTCAGTGCAATGGCCAGATTGGCCAGCGAAGACAACTCGACGGCATCCGCGCCAGGCGCTGAGATCAGCGTGACGTAGAGGCTTGTGGCCAGTTCGCGCCAGGTGTCTGGCCACCCCGGCGGCATCAGCGCCTCCAGCGGGGCAAGCTGCTCTTGCGTCAGCTGGCTCAAATCAATGCGCTTGAACATTTCAAACATGCCCACCTCCACGTTGCTGCCAGGCCTTGAGCGCTTCGATCAGCGTGTCGAGCTGGGCTGCATTGGCGAATGCCAGCGCGCTCACATGCACCGTGCGGGCCACCCAGGCATTGAGCGCGGCGGCGCTGGTGTCGTGCACCACGCCGTCCCGGCCCAGCTGGTTCCACAGCGCCCACACCTTGCGCTCGCGCGGGCTGGCTGCTGCCTTGGCCTGAGCAAACGTGCGGCCGGGTGTGCGGCGGCGCAGCGGCCTGGCCACGCCCGCGCGCTCGGCCAGCTGCTGCATGTGGTCGCGCACGGCCTGGCGCTCCTTGTCCGACAGATCCTTGCTGCTGGTCTTGTGGGTCAGGTTTTTGAGCAGCGCGCGGTAGTCGTCGTCCGAGAGCTGCAGCTTGGACTTGAGGACATGGATGGCGGCGATGTGGTTTGCCATGGTGCAAAACCCTTTCAGCCCAGCACCAGCGGCCCAAGCCACCAGTTCCACAGGCCCACCACGCTGGTGATGAAAAACACGCACTGCTGGGCAAACATGCGCCAGTGCCGGTGGCCTGCACTGAATGCCAGCCAGCCCACGTTGCTGACCAGGAACGCGGCAAACCCCAGGCCCGGGTGCAAGGCACTGGCCAGCAGCGCCGCGCCCAGCATGCCAGCCACGGCGGCGGCGGTTTCGATGGCGAGGGCGGCGCGCATCAGGCGGCGCCCCCGGCTTCGGCCACCGGCAGCAGGGGCAGGCGCTGCGATGGAAGCTCCAGCGTTTGCGCCAGCAGGCTGCCGTCGGCCGTGCGGGTGACGGCCAGAAAGGCGCCTGTGCGCGCAGCCAGGCGGGGGGCCGTGAAGTCCGCCCCGGCATGGCGCACCAGGCCGCCGGGGCGCACGCGGCGCATGAACCACGAGGATCCCACCACGCTGCGGCTGGCCTTGTGGCGCCCCCAGGCCTGCAGAATCTTGCGCGGGTCGGCGGGCCAGTAGCCGTGGCGCAGACGGTGCACAGTTCCCTTGGCCAGCCCGAGGGCGCGGGTGACGTCGCCTATCGGGTTTTCACGTAAAAAGAGCAGCAAATCAGCGGGCGCAAATTCCGGGCCTTGCAGGCGCTTGCAAGGGGCCGGACTAGCGCAGGTACCACCCGCATCCACAAAGGGGCTGCAACCCCGTTCCAATTGGTTCACACGCTTATTTGCGGTCATGTTTGTTGCTCCCGGTCTGCCATGCTCGTGAAACTTGTCCTCAAAAACCAAAGAACCGGTGTTGTCGGACACCGGCAAACCGGGTATCGCCGTGCCGCCCCTTGCGGGGAGGAGGTGCCGTGGTGATGGCGGAATGGACATCAGCACGGTGGCGCCCGATACCTGCGGCAGTTGCGGCCCGTGGAAAGACCGTGGCACACACCGCTTGCCACACCGGCCTGTCGCGCCCCAGGGCGGCCGGTTGCGCGTGTGGTCTATGCGGTCAAGAGCGGCTGCGCCGCGCGCCCCTGCACCGCCTGGTTCAGTTCAGCCTGGCGCCCAGCCGCACGGCCCTGGTGCCAGTCGTTGTGCGTTACGTTCTTGCCCTTGACTCGGCTCTTGATGTCCGCGGCTTCCAGGCCCGGGTGGTTTTGCTCCATGTAGCGGGCGATCAGGGCCGCACCCCGCGCGTTGCCTGCGAACTGGTCCAGTTTGTCGCTCACACCTGCGATCCAGCCTTCGGCGTACAGGTCGCCGCGCGCTACCTTGGTCTTGGCTTTGCAGTTCTTGCTCTGCAGGCCGATGTAGCGGCGGCGATCCTTTGCGCACTGGCGCGCCAGCACGTCGAACGCATAGCCCGCCACCTCTGGCGCGGCCCCCATGCCCACGAACACGTAGAAGCGTTGACGGCGCATCTGTCGGCCGCCGCCCAGCTGCAGGCGCTGCGTCGTGAAAGTCTCGCAGCCGAAAGCCCGCGCCACCATGAAAGAAAGAGATGCCTCCCAGCGCACAATGGGCACGTTCTGCGCTTGTTGGCGCACCTCCGCAACATCGGCGAGCGTCACGTCTTCCTCAGACAAACCGAACTGAGCCATGAGCTTCTGCGCTTGGCGCATTGCCGCTGCGGCCTCATGCGCCTCCGGGCTGGCGGCGAGCGCCAGGCACTTCTTGATCTTGTCGAGTGCTTCGTCGCGGGTCATGCCACCCTCCACACGCGGATGCCGCCATCCACCTTGCGGCTCGCCAGGACCTTGCCCGTGGAATCCTTGAACGCCTTCATCGCCGTTCCTACTGCCGATTTCGCCGCTGCGGGCAGCTGGAACGAGTCGCCGACCTCCAAGCGGTCAAGCAGCGGACTCCAGTCGATGGCTCGGGTGCCTCGGCCAGGAAGGGGGATGTCCTTCTCGATCTTGACCGTAGTGGCATCAATCCAGAACGGGGCGGACCGCGCCTTGGCAGGCGCAGCACTTTGCTGTGAGAGTTGCTGGTGTGCACGACCTTCTGCGGACTTTCGTCCTTTGCCGACCGTGTAGACCAGCTCACCGTCTTCGCCGTCTGCCTTGCGTACCAGCAGCTCCGCCTGAACGGCCGGGCCCAGCAAAGTGTGAACATTGCGGCGATCACAGTCGCACTTCGCGGAGATCAGGTCCGCGTCGAGCTGCTCATCGGGATTGGCCTGCAGGAACTGGATAACTTTCCAGGCGACAGAGCCTTCGCGAGGTGTGTAGGTCGCGCTCATGCCGCACCGCCTTTCTGCCCCTTGGGCTCATGCCGGTCGCAGATGGCCGTGGCCGTCACACGGAAGCCGTACCGGTCACATTCCCAGCGCGGCCCCTCAGTGGGGGCGGCATGATCAGCAAACACCTCCGCGCCGTGCCTGCAGTTGCGGCAGCTCGGGCGCTGGTTGGCGGTTTTGTAGCCAATGGCGGCCTTGCGGGATTGAATGCTGCCCATGGTCAGGCCTCGCCTTCTTCGCCCGTGGCGGCCTTGAGGAGCGCGTCCACCATCTTGTCCACCTCGCTGTCCACGGGGCGGACCACGGTCTGGTCGCCAGCCTCGGACAGCGTGACGCCGATCTTTTTCAGCTCTGCCGCCGAGAGCTGGGCCAGGGCTTCCTTCACTGGAGCCTCTTTGGTGCGGATCAGCACGTCGGCCTGCTCGGGCAGGTGCTTTTTGATGCGCGCCACCACGCTGTCAGCGTCGTCAAAGCTCAGGGCGCCCTTGCCCTTGGCGTAGCCCACCTTGATGCCTGCAAACACCTGGGTGCGCGGCCTGATGAAGCAGCCGGGGTTGGCCTCTACCAGGGCGCGCAGGGCGGCTTCGGTTTCGGCGGCGCGGGCCAGGGCACGCTTGATGCCCGGCAGGTGTTCGCGGCGCAGCGCGGCCTGGGCGTCGGTGAGTGCTGTCACGCGCTCGGCCAGCAGGTTGCGGGCTTGGGCGTGGACTTCGGCATTCTTGGAGATGGTTTCGAGTGGGGTGGCCATACAGGGCTCCAGTAGGTGAATGAGGGAGTAGTCAGCAGCGGTAGCCCACGCTCGGGCAGTTGCGAAATTCCATGGCGCCAGCGCGCAGCGCCGGGCCGCGTGTGGGGACGTAGGTGCCAGACATCACGTTGACGCGGCGCGGCAGTGCCACTGGCAGAGCCGCAGTCGCTAAAGGCGGCTCCTTTGGCTCAGTGGTGTGAACAGCTACAGCGCGGGCGCTGCTGCGAACGAACCAGACCTTGTCGCCGCTATCAGTCCGGTCGATATCGAGCCAGCCCAGATCCACCAGATTGCCCAGGCGCTTGAGCAGCTGCTTGCGACTCATCGCCGCGAAGTGCATACACAAGACTGCAGCTGTGCAGCGGCCATGCTCTTTCAGGTGTTTGATGACAGCCGCGCTTTCGGG
>JAYRQF010000283.1:0-3596 GCA_041910735.1 Limnohabitans sp. | reverse complement strand
AGCAATGACATGGGCCCGCTGGTGACCAAGCCGCACTTCGAGAAGGTGAAGGCCTATGTGGACAGCGGCGTGGCCGAAGGCGCCACGCTGGTGGTGGACGGCCGTGGCGTGACGGTGGCGGGCCATGAGGAAGGCTACTTCCTGGGCGCCTGCCTGTTCGACAACGTCAAGCCCGGCATGAAGATCTACCAGGAAGAGATCTTCGGCCCCGTGCTCGGCGTGGTGCGCGTGAAGACGTTGCAAGAAGCCATGCAGCTCATCAACGACCACGAATACGGCAACGGCACCTGTATCTTCACCCGCGACGGCGAGGCCGCCCGTTACTTCACCGACCACATCCAGGTCGGCATGGTGGGCGTGAACGTGCCCCTGCCGGTGCCCGTGGCCTACCACTCGTTCGGCGGCTGGAAGCGCAGCCTGTTTGGCGACCTGCACGCCTACGGCCCCGACGCCGTGCGCTTCTATACCAAGCGCAAAACCATCACGCAGCGCTGGCCCTCGGCGGGCGTGCGTGAGGGGGCGGTGTTCAGCTTTCCGAGCAGCCGCTGAAGACGCGCCACCACCGCATCTGGTCTGGCGGCACCAAAACGCAGGGCCTTTCCCCAGGGAGAGCGCACACTGTCAGCGCGCCAGCGCCAGCACGACGGCCTGGGTGTCATCGGCAGTGGTCATGACCATGCTCATGCTCATGCGGCCTGAGTCGGGGTTGAGTGTGGCCACGCCGCCCAGCTGGGTGCGGGTGCCCGCGCAATCTTCCTGCACCAGTGCATCCAGTACGGCTTTGCGCTCGGGGCGCAACGCCAATTGGCCGGTGTAGGTGCATCCCGTGGTGCGCGTGCCGGTGATGCGGCCCTGCTCATCGATGCTCCAGCGCACTGTGCCCGGACCCAGGGTGGCGCTCCAGGCTCCGGCGAACCCGGCCAGGCTGGCGCTGGTGTCGTAGCGGGCTTGCCAGGCAAGGGCGAGAGTCTCGCCGCCTGCGTCCGTGCCGGTGCGCACATTCAAGCTCGTTTTTTCGACCACGCTGGCCGCCACAGGAACCGTGGCCGGCGCGCTGGTGCTGCCGCCCAGCGTGTAGCTCTTGCCCGTGGCGCTGTAGCCACGGCCCTGCACGGCCAGGGTGGCCTTGAGCACCCGTGTCGTGGCGCTGGCCCCCGTACCACTGATCTGCACCGCCCAGAGACCACCATCGGGCAGCACGATGGCGGACGTGCTGGTGGCGCCCCCTGTGGCGCTTTGCCAGATACCCTGCACAGCCGCCAGCGTGGGCGTGGGACCCGGCTGTGGGGTCGGCGCAGATGGGGGCTCGGGGTCGCTGCTGCCGCCCCCGCAGCCAGCCAGCAGCGTAGCAGCCAGCAGCGAAGTGGAAGACAAACGCGAGAAAGGTCGATGAGAGAGGTGCATGATTAAGATTAAAAATGGGCTCTTCTAGCGAATGCTAGTGATGCACTCGATAAATGTCGTACGTCGAAATCGTCGTTTGCAAACGTGTGGCGATTTCCATCACTACTATTCGCTAGAAGAGCCTAAAAATGGCATTTGGCGATTATGGAGTAAGCGCTAGATGCTATTGTTTTTGATAATATTTGCGATTCTGGGCGTTTGGATCAGAACCAGAACCCACGGTCGAACAGTTCCGGCGCGTGGCCCACGATGGACAGCGGCAGGTATGCCGGCGCGCCCGGGTCGGTGATGATCCCGTCCGCCTTGCCGTCCGCATCGAACTGCCCGCCGTCTTCGATGCGGAAGTCCAGCCGCAGGCGCCCGCCTTCCATCACCATCTTGCCCCCGTAGGGCTCGCTGGCCAGGTTCACCCAGGTGCCGCTGGCGTCTTGCTTCCAGTAGCCATTGATGCCCAGGGCCGGGTCCAGATACAGGCTGAAGTTCTCGCCTGTCTTGCTTGCGGCCAGGGCCACGGTGAAGCTCACCAGGCCCAGTGGGGTTTGCATTCCTCCGGGGACGTCCTGCGGCGCGTCCAGTTGCTGGAGGCTGAGGATGCGGGAATTGTCGTTGCCGCTGCCTACCTTGCCATCCTGGCTGCTGGTCACGAGGGTGGTGAAGGTCGGTGCAGCGTTGCCCGGATTGGTTTGCACCGTGGGGCTGAGCAGGAAGGTGATAGAGGCCACCTCGGCTTGCTGGCTGTCCTTGATGCCATCGCCATTGCCGTCACCGGCCACGATCACTCCGCCAGGGCCGGGGATGCCCGGAGCCTGGTCTTCCACGGTGGAGGGGACGCCGTCGTTGTCGGGTATGCCGGGGGTTGGAGGGAGCACTGGCGGCGTGACTGGCGGTACCGGATCCGGGCCGGGGTCTACCGGCGCAGCACCAATCACCAGTTCAAAGCGGTCGCTCACGGTGCCACCATGGCCGTCGTCGGCGACCACCTTGATGCTCACTGTACCGACGTTGGCGGGTGTGCCGCTGAAAGTGCGGGTGCCGGGGTCAAAGGTCAGCCAGGCGGGCAGCGCGCCGCCCCCGGCCAGCTGTGCGGTGTAGCTCAGCGTGTCGCCCACGTCCACGTCGGCAAAGGTGTTGGCGGCAAACTGGAAGTTGAAGGCTGAGCCTTCCGAAGCCGTCTGATCGGGCACCGCGTTGGCCACCGTGGGTGCGTTGTTGACCGCAGCAGCAGCAGCACTCAGGTGGTAGGTACCCGTCACCGCCGGTGCTATGCCATCGCTCACGCTGACGCCGATGCTGGCCGCACCAGCGGCGCTGGCGGTAAAGGTGGCACTGGCGATGGCTGCATTGATGGCGGCAGCGGTGCCGCTCAGCTGGATGCCCGCCTGGTTGGTATCTGCATCTGTCAGCCCGTTGATGGTGCCGTTGGTCGCCGTCAGCGTGACAGTCAAGGAGGCCGCAGCGCCATCGGCATCGGCCACCGCAAAGTCTGCAAGCGCTGCCGCCGCCCCTGCGGTCACGGTTTGCGCGCTGCCGGGCAGACCTGTGATGGTGGGCGCGTCATTCACCGCCGTGATGTTCACCGTGGTGGAGCCCGCCGCGGTCAAGGCCCCGCCGCTGCCCTGGCTGCCGGTGTTGCCGTCGCTGAAGCTCCAGTCCACCTGCACGCTGGCCGGGGGCGCGTCAGACGTGTTGGCGTAGCCGATGCTCGACAGAACTTCATTGACCCGCGCCTGGGTGGCGTTGGAGTTAAAGGAGATGGTCAGCGTGCCGCCGGTATTGACCACGGTGCCCACCGTGGTGCCCGAGAGCACCGCGTTGCCCGCCGTGAAGGCCAGGTTGCCCAGCGCGCTGAACACGTCTTCTGCGGCGCTGCCGCCTGCGCGTGCCAGGGTGACGCTGGCGCCGCTGTAGTTGCCTGCGCCGCCGTTCAGGGCAGCCAGATCGGCATCGAACACGGCCACCGAGGCGTCCAGCGCAATGGCACTGGCGTTTTCGGTGTAAGCCACTGCAGCGCCCAGGGTGTTGACTGCAGGACCTGGGTTAAAGCTGGTGTCCAGGCTGCCATCGGTGTTGTAGCGCGCCACGGCGAAGTCGTAGGAGCCGCCGCTGTTGCTGTAGCCCGCCACCACGATCTTTCCATCGGCCTGCACGGTGACGCTGTAGCCCAGGTCGTTGGTCCCGCTGCCGAAGTCGGT
>JAYRQF010000282.1:0-10040 GCA_041910735.1 Limnohabitans sp. | reverse complement strand
GACGAAAGAGATCGGCCTGCCGCCTGAGCGCGTGATCCGCATCGGCGACAACAATGGTGGTCGCTACAAGTCCGACAACTTCTGGATGATGGCCGACACCGGCCCCTGCGGCCCGTGCTCCGAGATCTTCTATGACCACGGCGATCACATTCCCGGCGGCCCCCCGGGCAGCCCCGAGGAAGACGGCGACCGCTTCATCGAGATCTGGAACAACGTGTTCATGCAGTTCGAGATGCACGAAGACGGCTCGGTCACCAAGCTGCCCGCACCTTGCGTGGACACCGGCATGGGCCTGGAGCGTCTGGCCGCCATCCTGCAGCATGTGCACAGCAACTACGAGATCGACCTGTTCGATGCGCTGATCAAGGCCGCCGCCCGCGAAACCGGCTGTACCGACCTGAACAACCCCAGCCTGCGCGTCATCGCCGACCACCTGCGCGCCACCTCTTTCCTGGTGTCCGACGGTGTGATTCCGAGCAACGAAGGCCGCGGCTATGTGCAGCGCCGCATCGTGCGCCGCGCCATCCGCCACGGCTACAAGCTGGGCAAGAAGACGCCTTTCTTCCACAAGCTGGTGCCCGACCTCGTCAAGCTGATGGGCGCCGCGTACCCCAATCTGGCCGAGAACGCCGACCGGGTGATGGAGGTGCTCAAGGCCGAGGAAGAGCGCTTCTTCGAGACGCTGGAAACCGGCATGCAGATCCTGGACGCTGCGCTGGCCGGCAATGTGAAAGTGCTGCCCGGCGAAGTCGCTTTCAAGCTGCACGACACCTATGGCTTCCCGCTGGACCTGTCGGCCGATGTGTGCCGCGAGCGTGGCCTGTCGGTGGACGAAGCCGGCTTTGCCGCCGCCATGGAAAAGCAGAAAAGCCAGGCCCGTGCGGCCGGCAAGTTCAAAATGGACAAGGCGCTGGACTACAGCGGCGCAGGCAATGCCTTTGTGGGCTACGAAGCGCTGATGAGCCACGCCAAAGTGCTGGCCCTGTACGTGGACGGCACGCCTGTGCAGACGCTTCAGGCTGGCCAACAGGGCGTGGTGGTGCTCGACACCACCCCGTTCTACGCCGAGTCCGGCGGTCAGGTGGGCGACGAAGGCCTGATCCACAACGGTGGCGCCCAGTTCCATGTGCTGGACACGCAGAAAATCAAGGCCGACGTGTTCGGCCACCACGGCGAGCTGCAAAGCGGCAGCCTGAAAGTGGGCGATGCCGTGCAGGCCCATGTGGACACTGATGTGCGCGCCGCCACCGTGCGCAACCACAGCGCCACCCACCTGATGCACAAAGCCCTGCGCGAGGTGCTGGGCGGCCATGTGCAGCAAAAGGGCTCGCTGGTGAATGCTGAGCGCACCCGCTTCGACTTTGCCCACAACGCGCCGGTCACCGACGCCGAGATCCGTGAGATCGAAGCCAAGGTCAACGCTGAAATTTTGGCCAATGCCGCCGCGCAGGCCCGCGTGATGGACATCGAAAGCGCGCAGAAGACCGGCGCCATGATGCTGTTTGGCGAGAAGTACGGCGAGACCGTGCGCGTGCTCGACATCGGTTCCAGCCGCGAGCTCTGCGGTGGCACCCACGTCAAGGCGACGGGCGACATCGGTCTCTTCAAGATCGTGGCCGAAAGCGGCGTGGCCGCTGGCGTGCGCCGCATCGAAGCCGTGACCGGCGCCAATGCGCTGGCTTACCTGCAGTCGCTCGAAGACACGGTGGCCCAGGCCGCTGGCACCCTCAAGGCGCCCGCTGCCGAGCTGAACAACCGCATTGCCCAGGTGCTCGATCAGGTCAAGGCGCTGGAGAAAGAACTGGCCGCCGTCAAAGGCAAGCTGGCTTCCGCACAAGGCGACGAACTGCTGACGCAGGCCGTCGATGTGAAGGGTCTGAAAGTGCTGGCCGCCAAACTGGAAGGCGCTGACGCCAAGACCTTGCGCGACACCATGGACAAGCTCAAGGACAAGCTGAAAACCGCCGCCATCGTGCTGGCCGCGGTGGACGGCGACAAGGTGCAGATCGCTGCGGGTGTGACCGCCGACAGTACCGGCAAGGTCAAGGCCGGCGAGCTGGTCAACTTTGTGGCCCAGCAGGTGGGTGGCAAAGGCGGTGGCAAGCCCGACATGGCCATGGCTGGCGGCACCGACGCCTCAGCCCTGCCCAAGGCCCTGGCCAGCGTGCAGGCCTGGGTGGCCGAGCGGGTCTGAGCCTGAAAGCCACCGACACCATGCAATGGCGCTCCATGCGCAGGCTGGGACGCCGTTGGTCTTTGGCGCTCTGGCTTGCCGCATGCGTTTTGCCTGCTGCAGCTCAGTTCCAGAAAACCCCCTGGCCAGCCGCGCAAGCCACGCCCGCGCTCGACCTGACCGACCTGCAGGGCCAGCATTTCACCAGCGAACGCCTCAAGGGCCGTGCAGTGGTGCTCAACTTCTGGGCAACCTGGTGTCCGCCCTGCAAGGAAGAACTGCCCTCGCTGCAAACCCTGCACGAGATTGGCGGTGGTGACCCGGTGGTGATCGGCATCAACGTCCGCGAGACCGCCAGCCGCGTGCGGCGGTATCTGTCGTCCACCGGCATCAGTTTCCCGGTGGTGCTCGACCCGCAGGCCGAACTGGCCCGACATTTCGGCGTCACGGCTTTCCCCACCACTTTGCTGATCGCACCCGATGGCCAGATCCGCTGGCGCGTGGTGGGCGAGGTGGACTGGAGCGGGCGCGAAGCCTCCCAGTGGATCAGCGCCTTGCCCTCACCTCGGCGATAATCCGCGCCGCCGTGCGTTGTTGCGCGCGGTGACCTGCCTTCGGGGCATTGGTGAAGCTTTCACCTCGTGTGCGCCGACAGGTCTTCCCTCACACACCGGAGTTCCTGACATGACCCCCGTCCGCCGTTCCCTGCTCAAAGGGGGGGCCGCTGCCTGCGCCCTCATCGCTGCACCCGCTCTGGTGCGCGCCCAGACCACTGCCGAGCGCCGCTTCGCACCGCAACCGGGCGCATGGCGCACCTTTGACATCACCACCCGCGTTGAACTGGCCGATCCGGTCGATGCTTCGCGCATCTGGCTGCCGGTGCCCGGCATCGACACCGACTGGCAGCGCTCGCTGGGCAGCCACTTCTCCAGCAATGGCAGCGCACGCCTGACCAGCGACGGCGTCGAGGGCGCGCGCATGCTCTATGCCGAGTTTCCCGCCGGTGTGCAGCCCGTGGTGGAGCTGACCAGCCGCGTGCAGACGCGTGACCGTGCCGATCTGTCCGGCCAACGCGCCTTCGAAAAAGAAGATGCAGCCACCCTGCGCCACTACACCCGCGCCACCCGCCTGCTCCCCACCGACGGCATCGTGCGCCAGACCGCGCTGCAGGCCTCACGGGGTGCCAAGACCGATCTGGACAAAGCCCGCGCGATCTACCAGTGGGTGGTGGGCAACGCCTGGCGCGAACCCAAGGTGCGCGGCTGCGGGGAAGGTGACATCAAGACCATGCTGGAAACCGGCAATCTGGGCGGCAAGTGCGCCGACATCAACGCGCTGTTCGTTGGCCTTTGTCGCTCGGTGGGTCTGCCGGCACGCGATGTGTATGGCATCCGCCTCGTCCCCTCGGCCTTTGGCTACAAGGAACTGTCGGGCAACCCGGCCAGCCTCAAGAGCGCGCAGCACTGCCGCGCCGAGGTCTACCTGCAGGCCCACGGCTGGGTGGCGATGGATCCGGCCGATGTGGCCAAGGTCATGCGTCTGGAAACGCCAGAGTGGATCAAAAGCACGGACCATCCGGTCACGGCGCCGGTCTTCAGGCAGCTGTTTGGCGGCTGGGAGGGCAACTGGCTGGGCTGGAACACCGCCCACGACCTCAACCTGCCCGGTGCCAAGGAGGGCGTGCTGAACTTCCTGATGTATCCGGTGGCCGAGACCGCCGAAGGACAGGTGGATTCCTACACGCCCGATGCGTTCCGCTACACCATCACGGCGCGCGAAATCACGGCCTGAGCGCCGTGTGGCACTTCAGAGCCGCTCGGTGTGGGCGGGCGGTGTAAAGCCCGCCGCCTGCACCAGCTGGCGCAGCAGCGGGGCGGCGTCCTCGCCGGTTTGCACCAGGTCCATTTGCCAGTCGCCCATGAAGCCCTCGCGCACCACCTGATGCATGAACTGCATCATGGCCTCGTAGTAGCCCCGGCTGCTCAGGATGCCGATGGGTTTGTCGTGGTAGCCCAGCTGCCGCCAGGCCCAGACCTCGAACAGCTCCTCGAAGGTGCCGATCCCGCCCGGCAGAGCGACAAAGGCGTCGGCGCGCTCCATCATCATGCGCTTGCGCTCGTGCATGGTGTCCACAATGTGCAGCTCGTCGCAGCCCTCGTGGGCCCATTCGCGTTCGACCAGTGCTTTGGGAATCACGCCCACCACCCGTCCGCCCGCCACCCGGGTGCTGTCGGCGAGGATGCCCATCAGGCCGTTGCGCCCGCCACCGTAGACCAGCTGACCGCCGTGGCTGCCAATCCACTGGCCCACCTCGGTGGCCACGGCTGCAAAACGCGGATCAGTGCCGTGTTTGGAGCCGCAATAAACGCAGACAGAAAAGGCTGGGGTTTGACTCATGGCGGACTTTTCAGTTCGAGAACACAGACCAGACAGCGGCGAGCCACACACCCGCGCAAAGCAACAGGCTCAGCAGCACGGCCGCGCTGCCCATGTCCTTGGCCCGTTTGGACAGGTCATGCCACTCCGGGCCAATGCGGTCGATGCAGGACTCGATGCCGGTGTTGAGCAGTTCCACGATCATCACCAGCAGCACGCTGCCTGCCAACAGGGCCACTTCCACCCAGTCCTGACCCAGCAGAAAAGCCAGGGGCAGCATCACGATGGACGCCATCACCTCCTGGCGAAAAGCGGTTTCGCCCCAGCCAGCGACCAGGCCTTGCAGGGAATAACTGCCGGCGTGGAAGATGCGGGACAGCCCTTTGCGGATTTTCTGGGGATTGGAGTCGTGTGGCGGGATTGAATGCATGCCTGCCATTGTGACCGGGTCAAATGAGGTTCGGTCTCAGCGGCTGGTGACCAGCCGCGTGCCTGCCAGGGCATCGTGCCAGAACTGGCGTTCGGGGTGAAAGCGGCTGAGCAGGGCCCAGACCGCCACCCAGCCCAGGGTGAGCACAGCGACTTCGAGTGCCGGCAGGCCCAGTGGCCAGGTCACAAGCACCGGGGGCAAGAACCACAACCAGCTTGCCAGGTAGCGGTACAGGGCTCGGCTTTGGCTGAGTGGCTGGCCCTGTGCATCGACCACCCGAATGTGCCAGGTTTTCATGGCCAGGGTCTGGCCACGGTGCCAGAACCAGGTGAAGTAGATGCCCAACACCAGAAACAAAAAAGCCTGCAGGCCGGGGCGGTTGTCCATGGCGTGGCGGGTCTGGCTGAGTGCGCTGAACAGGTAGCCGGCGATGAACACCACGCCAAACAGCAGCATGCCCTCATAAAGCCAGCAGGCCATGCGGCGGGCCAGGGCGGGGGCTTGAAGCGTGTTGGCCGTGGAAGTGGCGGTCTGGCTCATGAACCGGAGGCTTCCCGGGCGGGTGCCGATTCGGCAGGCACGGACTGGCTGTCGGCCGGTGCTGGTGGGACCGGCAGCAGGGTTTTCTGGTCGATGGGCGCGCGCGGGGGCAGAGCGGCTGCGGGCAACGTGCGCACGGTGGGCTGGATCAGGCGTTCGGCCGAAGAGGGTTTGGAAGTCGGTGCGGCCGTCTTGGCCGGGGCCAGCCGCCCCGCCGACAATTTGCGTTTTTCTTCTTCGCTCAGAGCCTGGTACTCGTCCCAGCGGGTTTTCTTTTCGTCTTTGGACAGGCCTTGCACCGTATTGAAGTTCAGGCGGGCCTGGTTGCGTTGTACCGGGCTCAGTGCCACCCATTCAGCCATTCGGGCCTGCATCACCTGCTGTTCGGCGGGCGAGAGTTTGTCAAAGTGCTGGACGATGGCAAGCCATTTGCTGCGCTGCGTTTCGGTCAGTTCCCCCCATTTGGCAGCCAGAGGCGTCAGGGCTCGCTGCTCATGCGCTTTGAGCTGTTTCCAGTTGCCGCCGGTCGCTGTTTTCGGGGAGGCAACCGGAGCATTTTGCGCAAAGCCGGCCACAGGCCAGGCGAGTGCAGCGCACAACCATGCGGAGGGCAACCATCGGGCGAAAAAAAACATCAAATCAATCCTGCGTATGAGACTCTGTAGCACTTTGGCGCAGGAACTGGATGAAGCCCGGGTCAGACCAGGCCGCTGGCGGCAGGTCATCCACCAGCAGCGCGCTGTCAATTTCGGCCAGTTCGGACACGGTTTTCTCGCGGTCCAGCCACTGGACAGCAACCAGTCCGGCCATCAGGGCCAGCAGCGGCAATACCGAACCCAGGATGCTCCAGAGGCCCAAACCCTCACTGGGTGGTCCGGCCAAGGTCAGGCTGCTGCCTTGAGCCAACAGCTGCAGCCGGGGCGCCGGCTCGGGTTTGCGCACGGCCAATGCCTGCTGGCGGGCCACACGCAGGCGCTCGCTCAGATCGTGCGGCAGTTCGTCACTGGCTTGCGTCAGCAGCCTGGCCAGGTTCTGGCCCATGCGGTCCATGGGCTCGGGGGCAGCAAGGATGTTCGGTGTTGTCATGGTTGTATCCCTCGGGCAGACAGGATGCGGTGCAAGGCCTGAATGGCGCGCGAGCAGTGGGTTTTGACGCTGCCTTCGGTACAACCCATCACGGCGGCTGTCTCGGCAACATCCAGCTCTTCCCAGTAACGCAGCAGGAAGGCTTCCCGTTGACGCGCGGGCAGCTCCATCACCGCCGATTCGATGTGTTGCATGGTTTGCAGGCGGCCGGTCCACTGCTCGGCACTTTCGCCCAGTTGTTGATCCGACTCGCCGGAACTGACTTCCAGCAGGTCGAAATCGTCCGGGCCGTCCGGCGCCGAAAAGTCGGTCAGGGTGGTGAAGTGGGCGTTGCGGGTTTTTTGCCTGCGAAACCAGTCCAGCGTGGTGTTGGAGAGGATGCGCTGGAAGAGTAGGGGCAGTTCCCGGGCAGGTTTGTCGCCGTAGTGGGTTGACAGCTTGATCATGCTGTCCTGCAGGATGTCGAGGGCCGCGTCTTCGTCACGCACATGGTAGTAAGTGCGTTTGAAAGCTTTTTTTTCGGCTTGCTTGAGAAAGTCCGAAAGTTCTTGTTCGGTGGCCAAGGCGGGTTTCGTGTACGGGCAAAAATGCGCGCCGATTATGGCATTCAAAGGCAAACACCGGCTGCAGGCGGCTTGGGGTCGGTAACAGTGCGATAATTCGATATTGCAATTGAAAAATGGCAAACGGATCACCATCCGGCGCTTTCACGATCTGGCGTCCATGTTGGTGGTCTCAAGTCCCAAAGCCACTTCACGAGAGTCGAGCCAAGGGGCACCCAAGGTTTTTCGTCAGAGAAAATCACAAAGGTTGAGCATCATGGAAATTTCCAAAGCCGAAATGGCCTCCGCAGCCGCTGCCCAAGGGGAAGAGTTGCGCGGCGCCGAAATCCTCGTCAAGACCCTGCAGGCCGAAAACGTCAAGTACATCTGGGGCTATCCCGGTGGCGCGGTGCTGCACATTTACGACGCCTTCTACAAGCAGGACACCATTGAGCACGTTCTGGTGCGCCACGAGCAGGCCGCTGTCCACGCAGCCGACGGCTATGCCCGCGCCACGGGTGATGTGGGTGTGGCGCTGGTCACTTCCGGCCCCGGCCTGACGAACGCCGTGACCGGCATCGCCACCGCCTACATGGACAGCATCCCGATGGTGATCATCTCCGGTCAGGTGCCCACGGCCGCCATCGGTCTGGACGCTTTTCAGGAGTGCGACACCGTCGGCATCACCCGCCCCATCGTGAAGCACAACTTCCTGGTCAAGGATGCGCGCGACATGGCCAGCGTGATGAAAAAGGCCTTCCACATCGCCCGCAGCGGCCGCCCCGGCCCGGTCGTGGTGGACGTTCCGAAGGACGTGTCCTTCAACAAGGCGCTCTACACCGGCTACCCCGAATCGGTCGAAATGCGCTCCTACAACCCGGTGCGCAAGGGCCACGGCGGCCAGATCCGCAAGGCCCTGCAGCTTTTGATGTCGGCCAAGCGCCCCTACATCTACACCGGCGGCGGCGTGCTGATGAGCGAAGCCAGCGGCGAGTTGCGCGCGCTGGTGGACATGCTCAACTACCCGGTCACCAACACCCTGATGGGCTTGGGCGCCTTCCCGGCCACCGACCGGCGTTTCCTGGGCATGCTGGGCATGCATGGCACGCTCGAAGCCAACAACGCCATGCAGAACTGCGATGTGCTGCTGGCCGTCGGCGCCCGGTTTGACGACCGCGTGATCGGCAACCCCAAGCATTTCGCTTCGGTTGAGCGCAAGATCATCCATATCGACATTGACCCGTCGAGCATCTCCAAGCGCGTCAAGGTGGACGTGCCCATCGTGGGTGACGTCAAGGACGTGCTGACCGAGCTCATGGGCATGATCCGCGAATCCGGCCTCAAGCCCGATGCCGCGGCACTCAAGGGCTGGTGGGACACGATCGAAGGCTGGCGCTCGCGCGACTGCATGAAGTACGACCGCGGCAACACCAGCGTCATCAAACCGCAGTATGTGGTCGAGACCCTGTGGAACATGACCAAGGACGCCGACGCCTACATCACCTCTGACGTGGGTCAGCACCAGATGTTCGCGGCCCAGTACTACAAGTTCAACGAGCCGCGCCGCTGGATCAACTCCGGTGGCCTGGGCACCATGGGCGTGGGCATTCCGTATGCCATGGGCATCAAGCTGGCCAAGCCTGAGAGCGAAGTGTTCTGCATCACCGGCGAAGGTTCGGTGCAGATGTGCATCCAGGAGCTGTCCACATGCCTGCAGTACAACACCCCCATCAAGGTGCTGTCGCTCAACAACCGCTATCTGGGCATGGTGCGCCAGTGGCAGGAAATTGAATACTCGGGCCGCTACAGCCACAGCTACATGGATGCGCTGCCTGATTTTGTGAAGCTGGCCGAGGCTTATGGTCACGTCGGCATGCGCATCGAGCGTCCACAAGACGTCGAGGGCGCGCTGATCGAGGCCCGCAAGCTCAAGGACCGCACCGTCTTCATCGACTTCCAGACCGACCCCACCGAGAACGTGTTCCCGATGGTGCAGGCTGGCAAGGGCATCACCGAGATGCTGCTGGGCGCCGAAGACCTCTGAACCCTTTTCCAACCCCTTGTTGAATCTATGGTCCACCGAGCCTGCACATTACCGTGCGCAGGGGAGGGTGGCCAAAAGAGGAAGCTGACATGAAACACATCATTGCCGTTCTGATCGAGAACGAAGCCGGGGCCCGGCCCCGCGTGGTAGGCCTGATTTCGGCCCGTGGCTACACCATCGAGTCCCTGACGGTGGCGCCCACCGAAGACCCGAGCCTGTCGCGCATGACCATCCAGACCACCGGGTCGGATGACGTGATCGAGCAGATCACCAAGCACCTCAACCGCCTGATCGAAGTCGTGAAGGTGGTGGACCTGACCGAAGGCGCCTACACCGAGCGCGAGCTGATGCTCGTGAAGGTGCGCGCCGTCGGCAAGGAACGAGAAGAAATGAAACGCATGGCCGACATCTTCCGCGGCCGCGTCATCGACGTCACCGACAAGAGCTACACGATTGAGCTCACCGGTGACTCGTCCAAGAACGACGCCTTTTTGGAGGCGATCGACCGCAGCGCCATTTTGGAGACCGTGCGCACTGGTGCGTGCGGGATCGGGCGCGGCGAGCGCGTCCTGCGCGTCTAAGCAAAACCTGAACCCCTGACTAGATTCATCCGAAGGAGAAACCTGTGAAAGTTTTTTACGACAAAGACTGTGACCTGAGCCTGATCAAAGGCAAGACCGTGGCCATCATCGGCTATGGCAGCCAGGGCCATGCCCACGCCCAGAACCTGAACGACAGCGGCGTGAAAGTCGTGGTCGGCCTGCGCAAGGGCGGCGCCTCGTGGGACAAGGTTGGCAAAGCCGGCCTCACCGTGATGGAAGTCAACGACGCTGTCAAATCCGCCGATGT
>JAYRQF010000281.1:0-4489 GCA_041910735.1 Limnohabitans sp. | reverse complement strand
CACCGGCAAACCCAAAGGCACGGTCCACACTCAGGGCAACCTGTACTGGACCGCCGAGCTGTATGGCAAGGGCGTGCTGCAGCTGCGCGAAAGCGACACGGTGTTCTCGGCCGCCAAGCTGTTCTTTGCCTACGGACTGGGCAATGCGCTGACTTTCCCCCTGAGCGTGGGCGCCAGCGTGGTGTTGATGGCCGAGCGGCCCACCCCACAGGCGACTTTCCAGCGCCTGGTTCAGCACCAGCCAACGGTGTTCTACGGTGCACCCACCGGCTACGGCGGCATGCTGGCCAGCCCGGACCTGCCGAAGAAAAGCCAGGTTGCGCTGCGCCTGTGTTCATCGGCCGGTGAAGCCCTGCCGCGGGACATCGGCGAACGCTGGACTCAGCATTTCGGCTGCGAAATCATCGACGGCATCGGCTCCACCGAGATGCTGCATGTGTTCCTGTCCAACCGCCCCGGCGATGTGCGCTACGGCACCACCGGCAAGCCGGTGGAGGGCTACCAGGTGGAGCTGCGCAACGAAGACGGCAGCGTGGTCACGGGCCACAACGAGATCGGCGACCTCTACATCCAGGGGCCCAGCAGCGCCCTGATGTACTGGAACAACCGCGACAAATCGCGCGACACCTTCCAGGGCGTCTGGACCAAGAGCGGCGACAAGTACACCCGCGACATCGACGGCTACTACACCTACGCCGGCCGCAACGACGACATGCTCAAGGTCAGCGGCATCTACGTCTCGCCCTTCGAGGTGGAGGCCACGCTGGTGCAGCACCCGTCCATTCTGGAGGCCGCCGTGATTGGCAAGGAAGACAGCGACGGCCTGACCAAGACCAAGGCCTTCATCGTGCTCAAGGCTGGCCAGAGCCTGAGCGAGGAAGAGGTCAAGGCCTTTGTGAAGGAGCGCCTGGCGCCCTACAAGTACCCGCGCTTCATCGAGTTTGTGGCCGAATTGCCCAAGACCGCCACCGGCAAGATCCAGCGCTTCAGGCTGCGGGATCTGGAAAAGCAGCGCGATTGACGCAGCGCAAGCCGTCAAGCCAAAAGCATCAAAAAGGTCAAACCCGTGAAAACCCCCGATTAAAATCGGGGTTTTGTCTATTTGGCGCTCACAGGCCTTTGCGATGCAAGTCAAAACACGATTGGTCCTTGGGGGCCTGATTTCCTTTCTCGGTCTGCTGGCGGTGTCCGTGGTGGCGCTTTTGCTGGAAAAGTCTTCCATGCTGGAAGACCGCAAGGTCAAGACCCGGCACCTGGTCGAATCGGCATACACACTGGTCCTGCACTACCAGGAACAGGAAAAATCCGGCGCGCTGAGCCCGTCGGCGGCCCAGACCGCCGCCATGCAGGCCGTCAAAGCCCTGCGCTACGAGGGCAAGGACTACTTCTGGATCCATGATCTGGGTACCCCGGTGCCCACCATGCTGATGCACCCCACCGTGCCCAGCCTCAACGGCAAAGTGCTGGATGCACCGGTCTTCAACAGCGCCACCACCGTGCAAAAGGGTCTGCTGGGCCCGGTGGAGCGCACCGCCGATGGCAAAAAGAACATCTTTGTGGCCTTCAACGACGTGGTGGCCAAAGCGGGTGAAGGCTTCGTCACCTACAACTGGAGCAAACCCAAGGCAGGCGGCGGCACCACCGAAGAACTCTACGAAAAGCTGTCTTATGTCAAAAAGATCGACGGCTGGAACTGGGTGATCGGTTCGGGCATCTACATCGACGACGTGGACGCCCGGTTCTGGCAGCTCGCCGCCCAGTACGGTGTCATCGTGCTGCTGGTCATGCTGGCCATCAGCTTCCTGATCCGCTGGCAGCTGCAGAGCATCATCACACCGCTGCAGGCGCTGCGCGCCATGGTGGTGTCCGTGCAGGAAAGCTCCGATTTTTCACGCCGCATGGACGTGCACAGCCAGGACGAGCTGGGTCAGATTGCCATGGCGTTCAACCAGCTCATGACCGCACAGCAACAGGCCATTGGCGAGGTCAACAGCGTGGTCCGGGCGATTGCCAGCGGGGATTTCAGCCAGCGTGTGCAGGTCAGCCTGCGCGGTGACCTGGCCATCATGAAGGACGCCGTCAATGCCAGCGCCCAGAGTGTGGACCAGACCATGCATGCCCTGCAGGAGGTCATGAAGGCACTCTACAACGGTGACTTCAGCCAGCGCATGTCGACCCAGATCAAAGGCGAGTTGCGCGCTGCCGTGGACAACGCCATGCAGGCCATGCAAACCCTGATCGACGACGTGGGCCGTGTCATGAACGCCGTGGCCCAGGGCGACATGCGCGGGCGCATCACCGCCGAGGGACGCGGCGATCTGGACAGCCTCAAAAAGCACATCAACGATTCGCTTGATGCGGTGAGCCACACCCTGCGCACCATCCACCAGAACACCCGGCAGGTGGCCGCCGCCTCCAACGAAGCCAGTCAGGCGATCAGCCAGATCAGCGATGGCGCGCAAAACCAGATGCACGCCATCGGGCAACTGGCCAACGCAGTGCGTGAAACCGCCACCTCGGTCACGGACGTGTCGCGCAACACCGAATCGGCCAGCGCCCGCTCGCGCCAGTCCATGGCGCTGGTCCAGTCGGGACGCAACAAAATGTCCACCATGGTCGAGGTGGTCAACGGCATTGCAGCCAACTCCGAAAAGATCAACAAGATCACCGAAGTCATCGAAGGCATCGCCAACAAGACCAACCTGCTTTCGCTCAATGCCGCCATCGAGGCTGCACGGGCCGGCGAACATGGCAAAGGCTTTTCCGTGGTGGCGGAAGAAGTGGGCAAGCTGGCGGCCAGCAGCGCCGACAGCACGCAGGAGATCACCCAGCTGGTGCAGCAGGCCGTCAACGAGGCACGCCGTGCCGTCGAAACGGTGCAGGAAGTCAGCCGCGACATGGAGCAGATCGAACGCAGCGCCTTCGAAGCCGACGGCATGATGCAGCGCATCTCTGCCGCGCTGGAACAGCAAAGCTCTGCCGTTCAGTCCATCAACAACAACATGGCCAGCCTCAACACAATCGCCGAATCCAACGCCTCGGCCAGCGAGGAGATCACCGCCACAGTGATTGAACTGTCGCGGATTGCCGACGGCACACGTCAGGAAGTCGAACGCTTCCGCACCTGAGCACACGGCAGCACAAAAAAGGGCCAGCGCATCCGCGCTGGCCCTTTTTTCCCTGGTGCGGGACGTTCAGGTGTCCTTGCTGATCTTGATGCTGGGAAACTTGCTGGAGAAGTCCTTGGCTTTGGCAGCGACCTTGACCGCCACCTGACGCGCCACGGCCTTGTAAATCCCGGCCACTTCGCTGTCGGGATCGGACACCACGGTGGGCTTGCCGGTGTCGGCCTGCAGTCGGATCTGAATGTCCAGCGGCAGGGCGCCCAGGTAGTCGATGCCTTTCTCTGCCGCGTAGCGCTGGCCGCCGCCTTCGCCAAAGATGTGCTCCACATGACCGCAGTTCGTGCAGACATGCATCGCCATGTTTTCCACAACGCCCAGAATCGGCACGCCCACCTTGTCAAACATGGCCACGCCCTTGCGTGCGTCCAGCAGGGCAATGTCCTGCGGCGTGGTCACAATCACCGCACCCGTCATGGGCACGCGCTGGCTCAGGGTGAGCTGGATGTCGCCGGTGCCCGGGGGCATGTCCACGATCATGTAGTCCAGATCTTTCCAGTTGGTCTGGCGCAGCAATTGTTCAAGCGCCTGCGTGGCCATGGGGCCGCGCCAGATCATGGCCTCGTCCTGGCCGACCAGAAAACCGATCGACATGACCTGAACGCCGTAATTCTCGAGCGGCTCCATGGTTTGCCCGTCTTCGCTCTCGGGGCGGCCTTCGATGCCCATCATCATCGGCTGGCTGGGGCCGTAGATGTCGGCGTCCAGAATACCCACGCGCGCCCCCTCGGCGGCCAGCGCCAGTGCCAGGTTGACGGCAGTGGTGCTCTTGCCCACACCGCCTTTGCCCGAGGCCACGGCAATGATGTTCTTGACCTGCGGCAGCAAGGCCACGCCGCGCTGGGCCGAGTGGGCAATGATCTTGCTGCTCACATTGGCCGACACGTTGTCCACGCCGGCGACGCCCTTGGCCGCAGCGATCAGCGCCTGGCGCAGCGCCGGGATCTGGCTCTTGGCGGGGTAGCCCAGCTCGACATCGAAAGAGACGTTGCCACCCTCGACGCTGAGGTTCCTGAGCTGTTTGGTGGAGACGAAATCCTTGCCAGTGTTGGGATCGATGACGGCCTGCAAGGCCTGGAGGAGTTGTTCGTTGGTCGCCATGGCGTGTCTGAAGAAATGGTGTCCGAGTCTAACCAGACCCGGGTGTCCCCGGCGAGCCCGGGGTCGTTATTGAGTCGGCATCAATGAACTTGAATCAAGCGGCATAGCGAACCGGACCATGCTCGAAGTATTTACGAATCCGTTCAGGCTGGCGTTGCACGCTGCGCAAGTGACGCGCGGTGGCCTTGACCAGTTGCAGCTTGGTG
>JAYRQF010000280.1:0-4457 GCA_041910735.1 Limnohabitans sp. | reverse complement strand
TGTACCAGGACCAGCTGGCCGTGGCCAGCAGCATGAACAGGTCGCCCGCCACCGGTCGCACCGCCAGCAGCTGCTGCCAGTCGCCACGCGAGAGCACGACCAGCACGCCCATGATCGACAGCGCTGCGCTCAGGGCCTGACGTCGACGCACCGGCGCATGGAAAAACAGCGCGCCGATCACCAGTGTCCAGAACGGTCCGCTGGCCGCCACCAGTGTCACGTTGAGCGGCGTCGAGGTTTGCAGCGCCAGGTATTGCAGTGCGTTGTAGCAGCCCACCCCCAGCAGACTCAGCAGCGCAAAGCGCCGCCAGTGGGACCACAGCCCCGAGTCACGGCGCAGCACCCAGGCGGCCAGCGGCAGCAGGATGAAAAACGCGATGGCCCAGCGCAAGAAATTGAGCGTGATGGGGGGCACCAGGGCGCTGACCATGCGGCCAACGACGGCATTGCCGGCCCACAGCAGCGGGGGCACGGTCAGCAGCAGGGCCGTGCCCGGCGAGAGCTTTTGAGACATGCCGCGACTGTAACGGCACTCGGGTTTACCCCTTGTCGCCCACGGGTCGGGATCCCGGCCGAGCGCGCCGCAGGGGCATGCGATTCGTGGCAAAGTTCCGGCCATTCCTTTCCAACACATTGATATCCCGCAGGAGAACAACATGAGCCTGGCCGTCCAGATTGACCAGAACGGTGGACCCGAAGTGATGAAACTCGTCGACGTGCAGGTCGGCGAACCTGGCCCGGGCGAGATCCGCATCCGCCACAAGGCCATCGGTCTGAACTTCATCGATGTCTACCAGCGCAGCGGTCTGTACACCCTGCCGATGCCGCTCAAGCTGGGCATGGAAGCCTCGGGTGTGATCGAAGCCGTGGGTGCTGGCGTGACGCACCTGAAGGTGGGTGACCGCGCCGCCTACGCCAGCCAGCCGCCCGGCAGCTACTGCGAGGTGCGCGTGATGCCCGCCACCTGTGTGTGCAAGCTGCCCGATGCGATCTCGTTCGAAACCGGCGCCGCCATGATGCTCAAGGGTCTGACCGCCCAATACCTGCTGCGCCGTACCCTGCCGGTGGAGGGCCTGGAGAAGGGCGACTTTGTGCTGTTCCATGCCGCAGCCGGGGGCGTGGGCCTGATCGCCTGCCAGTGGGCCAAAGCACTGGGCCTGCGTCTGATCGGTACCGCCGGCAGCGACGCCAAGTGCCAGCTGGCGCGTGACAACGGCGCCGAGTTCTGCATCAACTACAGCACCGAAGACTTCGCGGCCCGCGTCAAGGAGATCACGGGTGGCCAGGGCGTGAAGGTGGTTTACGACTCGGTCGGCAAGGACACCTGGGACAAGTCGCTGGACTGCCTGCGCCCCTTTGGTCTGATGGCCAGCTTTGGCAATGCATCGGGTGCAGTGGCGCCGTTTGCGCCTGGCATTCTGGGCAACAAAGGTTCGCTGTATGTCACGCGCCAGACGCTTTTTTCCCATATCACCTCGCGCGAACGCACCCAGGCCATGGCCGACGATCTGTTCGATGTGGTGCTGTCCGGCAAGGTGAAGATTCACATCGACCAGACTTTCCCGCTGGCGCAGGTGCAGGAGGCGCACCGTGCTCTGGAAGCCCGCAAAACCACGGGCTGCACGATCCTGACGCTCTGAGCGGTCAGGGAAGTCCCCGGCTGCGGCCGGGGCCGCACGCCGAAGCCCCGGCAACCAACGGATTCAGGCCGCCAGTTTCTGTCCGGGCACCACGGTCTGCAGCGCCGAACGCAGGTGCCCCAGCGTGCGCTCCACGTTGTGCCATTTCTCCAGTCCGAACAGTCCGATGCGGAAAGTGCAGAAGTCGGCAGGCTCGTCGCACTGCAGTGGCACGCCTGCGGCGGTCTGCAGGCCCTGAGCCAGGAATTTTTTGCTGTTCTGGATGTCGGGATCGGTGGTGTAGCTGACCACCACCCCCGGGGCCTCGAAGCCCGGCGCGGCCACGCTGGCGAAGCCGTATTCGCGCAGCAGCCCGCGCACACCGCGTCCCAGCGCCATCTGTTCTTCGCGCACTTTGGCAAAGCCATAAGCCTCGGTTTCCAGCATGGCCAGCTGCAGGCGCTGCAGGGCGTCGGTGGGCAGGGTGGTGTGGTACATGTGGGCGCCACCCTCGTACGTCTCCATGACTTGCAGCCACTTCTTCAGGTCCATCGCAAACGTGGTGCTGGTGGTGCCCTCAATCACCTGGCGTGCGCGCTCGCTCAGCATCACCATGGCGCAGCAGGGCGAGCTGCTCCAGCCTTTTTGCGGCGCGCTGATCAGCACGTCCACGCCGGTGGCCTGCATGTCGACCCACATGGCGCCAGACGCGATGCAGTCGAGCACGAACAAGCCGCCCACGGCATGCACCGCGTCGGCCACGGCTTGGAGGTAGTCGTCGGGCAGGATCATGCCGGCGGCGGTTTCCACATGCGGGGCAAAGACCACAGCTGGCTTCTCTTTCGCAATCGCGGCAGTCACTTCGGCAATCGGGGCCGGTGTCCAGGCGGCCTGAGGCGCATCGCTGACGCGGCGGGCCTTGAGCACCGTGTGGCTTTTCGGGATCTGGCCCATGTCAAAGATCTGCGTCCAGCGGAAGCTGAACCAGCCGTTGCGGATCACCATGACGTGCTGGCCGGTGGCGAACTGGCGTGCGACCGATTCCATGCCGAAGGTGCCGCTGCCGGGCACCAGTGCCACCGAGTGGGCCTTGTAGACAGCCTTGAGCATGCGCGAGATGTCGGTCATCACGCCGCCAAAGCGTTTGGACATGTGGTTGAGCGCGCGGTCGGTGTAGACCACCGAGAACTCAAGCAGGCCATCGGGGTCGATGTGGGGCAGCAAGCCGGGCATGGTGTGTCTCCGTGTGTGGCAATCGGGGCATGAGCTTACCCCAGTTGTTCGCCCGGCGGGAGAGGGCCATCAGGCGGGTGCGGATGGCCTCATCAGTCGCTTCGCGCCAGCAAATCGGCCATCCGCATCCGCCTGATGGCCCTTTGCGAGCGTTCCTGGATGGCTCAACGCCCGCGCCGAACGCGCAGCAGTTCGTCCAGAATCAGCAGACCGGCGCCCACGGTGATGGCGCAGTCGGCCACATTGAAGGCGGGGAAGTGCCAGCCGGCCCAGTGGAAGTCCAGAAAGTCGACCACATAACCGTGCAGCAGGCGGTCGATCACGTTGCCAACCGCACCGCCCAAGATCAAGCTGATGGCCGAAGAAAACAGGCGCTGGCCCGCGTGCGAACGCAGCAGCCAGACCATGACCAGCGCGGCCACGATGCCCAGGCCCGTGCAGAACCAGCGCTGCCAGCCCCCGGCACCCGCGAGGAATGAAAATGCCGCGCCCAGGTTGTGCACCCGCACCAGGTTGAAAAACGAGGTCAGTGGCAGGCTGTCGCCGTACTGGAAACTGCCCAGGACCAGCACCTTGGTGAACTGGTCGGCAACCACGATCAGCACGGCGATGCCGAGCCACAGCAGCCAGCCGCTGCCTGAGCGGTTGCCGGTACGGGCGCCTTTGCCTTTGGCCATGGCTCAGGCCACCGTGCGGGTCTCGCCCGCGCCATACAGGTTGCTGGTGCAGCGGCCGCACAGCGTGGGGTGCGCGGCATCATGGCCCACGTCATCGCGGTAATGCCAGCAGCGCTCGCATTTGGCGGCTTCGCTCACGGTCACCTGCACCGCCAGTGCGTCACCAGCCTGCAGCGTAACCTGCGAGGTGATGAAGACGAACTTCAGGTCCTCGCCCAGGCGGGCCAGCAGCGCGTGGTCGTCGGCCGGGGCCGTGACGGTGATGTTGGCCTGCAGTGAGGCGCCCACCTTGCCTTCGGCGCGCACGGCTTCGATGTCCTTGTTGGCGATGTCGCGGATTTCGCGGATGCGGGACCATTTGACCAGCAGGGCGGCGTCCGGCGTGCCCAAGTCGCTGAAGGTCTCGAAGAAGATCGATTCGGAGGTGCCGAAGGTCTTCCACGCTTCTTCTGCGGTGAAGGACAGGAAGGGTGCCATCCAGCGGAGCATGGCGTGGGTGATGCGCCACAGGGCGGTTTGGGCGCTGCGGCGCGCCAGGCTCTTGGGTGCGGTGGTGTAGAGGCGGTCCTTGAGCACGTCCAGGTAAAACGCGCCCAGGTCTTCAGAGCAATACACCTGCAGCTTGCTGACCACCGGGTGGAATTCGTAGACATCAAAGTGGCGCAGGATGTCGGCCTGCAGCTCGGCCGCGCGGGCCAGAGCGTATCGGTCGATCTCCAGCAGCTGGTCGTCGGGCACGGCGTCCTTGGCCGGATCGAAGTCGCTCACGTTGGCCAGCAAAAAGCGCAGCGTGTTGCGGATGCGGCGGTAGGCGTCCACCACGCGGGCCAGGATCTTGTCGTCGATGTTCAGGTCGCCGGAATAGTCCGTCGCAGCGACCCACAGGCGCACGATTTCGGCGCCCAGCTTGCCGGTTATCTCCTGCGGC
>JAYRQF010000279.1:0-3485 GCA_041910735.1 Limnohabitans sp. | reverse complement strand
TTTGATCTTTATTATTGACTGGATATTAAAAGACTTCCTAGAATCCGGCCCACGCTTGAATACGGGTTAACCCACCCGATGCCATTTTGGCCAGCTGATCCTGCCCGTCACCGATTTGCGGGCCATGAAGGTCAGCCCTCCCCCATGTCTGCTCAACCTTGGCTGTTGACCAGACCCCACGCAGAGGAAAGCGATGACTGCGCTCCATACAACGCCAGGGCGATGGCAGTCGCCCACCAGCCTGATCCTGGACATCCGGGAAGGCTTTGTTGAAATCACCCGCCACAGCCTGGCGCTGGTGGGTCTGACCGTGCTCGCGGTGGTGCTCACTTTTGCCGCCCGCCCAAGCCTGCAGACCTCGGCCAGCGAATGGCTGATGGGTTGGCTGACCAGCCGTCAGGACGAGCCACTGGCCCAGACCGTGCAGGATCTGCTGCCTGAACAGGCCAAGGTGACCCACTGGCTCAGCCGCAAATACAAGGTGGCGCCCCAGCCCTTGAGCACGCTGGTGGCCGAGGCCTGGCAGCTCGGCCAGCTCAGCCAGTTGCCCCCCACCCTGATCCTGGCGGTCATGGCGGTGGAGTCGGGCTTCAACCCCTTTGCCCGGGGTACCCAGGGCGCCATGGGTCTGATGCAGATCGAGCCTGCGGCCCACGAAGACACCCTCAACCAGTTTGGCGGCCGGCTGGCCGCCTTCGACCCGGTGACCAACATGCGCATCGGCGCCCGCCTGCTGCAGGCCAGCATCCAGCAAGGCGGCTCGGTCGAGGAAGGTCTGCGCCAGTACAGCCGCTCCTCCGGGCAGGCCAATGACACGCTTTATATAGAGCGCGTCATGGCCGAGCGCAAACAGCTCGACCGCATTGCCGGCACCCTGGCCACCACGGCCAAAGCTTCGGGCAGCGCGCAACGCATGTAACAGCCGGCCTCGGCTACACTTGCGGGTGTGCGCAACTGGCGATAGGAAGCCTTTTCAGACGGCTTCTGACGTGGAAAGCGGTGGCAAGCCCCACCCAAGACCACTGGGGAGCGCGCAGCGGAGCACCCGCTTTCAGCCGTTCGCCTGGGCAGCCCTTGTCAGCGCCGGTCTCCAAGACCCGCCAAGGTTCCTTCTTTCCAAAAGACTGCCATGTACAACCGCAACATCCTGATTGAACAGACCGATCCCGAACTGTTTGCCGCCATCCAGGCCGAGAATGCCCGCCAGGAGCACCACATCGAGCTGATCGCGAGCGAAAACTACGCCTCGCCCGCCGTCATGGCCGCCCAGGGCAGCCAGCTGACCAACAAATACGCCGAAGGCTACCCCGGCAAGCGCTACTACGGCGGTTGCGAATACGTGGACATCGCCGAGCAGCTGGCCATCGACCGCGTCAAGCAACTGTTTGGCGCCGAAGCCGCCAACGTGCAGCCGCACTGCGGCGCATCGGCCAACGAGGCCGTGTTCCTGGCCTTCCTCAAGCCTGGCGACACCATCATGGGCATGAGCCTGGCCGAAGGCGGTCACCTGACCCACGGCATGCCACTGAACATGTCGGGCAAATGGTTCAACGTCGTGTCCTACGGTCTGGACAAGAACGAAGCCATCGACTACGACGCGATGGAAGCCAAGGCCCGCGAACACAAGCCCAAGCTGATCGTGGCCGGTGCTTCGGCCTACTCGCTGCACATCGACTGGGCGCGCTTTGCCAAAGTCGCCAAGGAAGTCGGCGCGATCTTCATGGTCGACATGGCCCACTACGCCGGCCTCATTGCCGCAGGCGTCTACCCCAACCCGGTGCCGCACGCCGACGTGGTCACATCCACCACCCACAAGAGCCTGCGCGGTCCCCGTGGCGGCATCATTTTGATGAAAGCCGAGCACGAAAAAGCCATCAACAGCGCCATCTTCCCCGGCTTGCAGGGCGGCCCGCTGATGCACGTCATCGCGGCCAAGGCCGTGGCCTTCAAGGAAGCGCTGCAGCCCGAATTCAAGGCTTACCAGGCGCAAGTGATCAAAAACGCCCAGATCGTGGCCGAAACCCTGACCCAGCGCGGCCTGCGCATCGTCAGCGGTGGCACCCAGAGCCACGTCATGCTGGTGGACCTGCGCGCCAAGGGCATCACCGGCAAGGAAGCCGAAGCCGCATTGGGCGCGGCCCACATGACGATCAACAAGAACGCCATCCCGAACGACCCGGAAAAGCCGTTCGTGACCAGCGGCGTGCGCATCGGCACCCCGGCCATGACCACCCGTGGTTTCAAGGACGAGGAAGCCCGCATCACCGCCAACCTGATTGCCGACGTGCTGGACAACCCGAAAGACGAAGCCAACCTCGCCGCCGTGCGCGCCAAGGTCAACGCCCTGACCGCCCGCTTCCCGGTTTACAAGTAATCGGGCAAAGCCAAGATGAAATGCCCGTTCTGCGGTCACCTCGAAACCCAGGTCGTCGAGACCCGGCTGGCCGAGGACGGGGGCTTCATCCGCAGGCGCCGCCAGTGCAGCGCCTGTGAAAAGCGCTTCACCACCTACGAAAAGCCCGAAGTCAGTTTCCCGGCCATCGTCAAAAAAGACGGCCGGCGCATCGAATACCAGCGCGACAAACTGCGCGCCAGCCTGAACCTGGCCCTGCGCAAGCGTCCGGTGAGCACCGAACAGGTCGATGCCGCCATCGAGCGCATCGAAGAAAACCTGCTCAACCAGCCACACCGAGAAGTCGCCTCCAACCGCATCGGCGAGCTGGTCATGCGCGAACTCAAAAAGCTCGACAAGGTGGCCTACGTCCGCTTTGCCAGCGTGTACCGCAGCTTCGAGGACATCGACGAGTTCAAGACCCTGGTAGACGAAGTCCGCTGAACTCAGGGACAGGTCGGCATGCCGGCCTTTTCGAGCCGGGGGCGCCCGACGGCATTGAGCACCACCTGCCAGCCCTCGCCTTGCCCGGGTGCGCACACACGTACCGTGCCCGCCTGAAACGCACCCGTCAGGCTCTCACTGCGTCCCTGCGCACCATAGCCCACCAGATGGTTGACGGTGCTGTTGCCCACGATGCGCACCGCCGCCGGGCTGGCGCTCCGCTGCTGCAGCAACACCTCGTCAGCCTCGCGTCGCCCGTTGCGGTTGCCGTCCACGAACACCAGCCAGCCCGCATGCCAGCCGGCCGCGGCATCGCAGGCGCCTGAGGCGGGGGCCGCACACACCGTGACGTGCTGCTGGTGCAGCAGGGCCTGGGCGCGCGCCAGCATCAGGCTGTTCCAGAAGTCCTCGGCCTCGGCCTGCAGCTGCTGGCGTTCTCGCCAGCCCGACAGGCCGGGTGCGGCCACTCCCAGCAAGGTGGCCAGCACAGCCAGCACCACCAAGGCTTCGACCAGCGTGAATCCGTGGCCCGAATCCCGCTCCGATCGTCCGGCTTCTCTGGCCATGTGGCGATCCTCCCTGCGTGCCAGCCTAAGCCAAAGCGGCCAGGCTGCCAAGGGCTGTACAGGCCACGCATGCCGACCCACAA
>JAYRQF010000278.1:0-4716 GCA_041910735.1 Limnohabitans sp. | reverse complement strand
TGGTGCCGGTGCGCCAGCACAGGTAGTGGGCGTGCTGGCTGGGCACGGTGCGCTCGAACAGGCGCACCAGCTGGCCCGATTCCAGCCACGGCGCGGCCAGTTTCAGCCGCACCAGGCCCACGCCCAGGCCTTGGGCCGCGGCATCGCAGACCAGGCCGACGTCGTTGAAGGATGAGCCTTCGGAGGGTTCGGGCCAGTCCAGGTTGTGGGCCGCAAACCAGGTGCGCCAGGGTTCGAGCGGGCTGCGCAGCAGCGCCATACCCTCCAGCTCTCCGGGCTCGCTGAAGGGACCGTTCTCGCGCAGCCAGCCGGGTGAGGCCACGGGCGTGATCTCGTCCTTGATCAGGCAGGTGTGCTCCACATCGGCGTAGCGGCCGGTGCCAAAACGCACCGTGAGGTCGGCGTCTTCGGCCACCACGTCCAGCAAGGGGATGCTGACCTGCAGCGTGATGTCGATCTCGGGGTAGGCCTCGACAAAATGGCGCAGCCTGGGCATCAGCACCGAGCGGGCAAAAGTGGGTGTCACGGCCACCCGCAGCTTGCGCCGGCCCGGGGTCTGGCCGGTGCCCGGAAAGCGCTGCAGCGAACCCAGGCCTTCGCGCACATGGGCCAGGTATTCGATGCCTTCGGTGGTCAGCGAGAAATCGGCGCGCCCGAACAGCTTGGTGCCGATGATCTGTTCGAGCTGCTTGACGCGGTGGCTCACCGCGCTGGGCGTGACGCACAGTTCGTCGGCTGCCTGCGTCACGCTGCGCAACCGCGCCAGGGCTTCGAACGTCAGCAGACATTGAATCGGCGGGATGCGCATGCTCATGGGGTTCCTTGATCAGTTGGGGACAGAGCTGAAGATCTGTCCCGCAAAGTCATTTATTTGAAAATGACCGTCTTGTGGCCGTTGAGCAGCACCCGGTGCTCGCTGTGCCACTTGACGGCGCGGGCCAGCACCTGGCTTTCGGTGTCGCGGCCCTGGGCGGTGAGGTCTTCCACCGTTTTGCTGTGGTCCACGCGGGCCACATCCTGCTCGATGATCGGGCCTTCGTCCAGGTCTGCCGTCACGTAGTGGGCGGTGGCGCCAATCAGTTTCACGCCACGGTCATGCGCCTGGTAGTAGGGCTTGGCGCCCTTGAAGCTGGGCAAAAAGCTGTGGTGGATGTTGATCGCGCGGCCCTCCAGCTTGCGGCAGAGGTCGTCCGACAGGATCTGCATATAGCGCGCCAGCACCACCAGTTCGGCCCCTTCGGCCTGGATGATTTCGTACTGGCGGGCCTCGGCCTGTTCCTTGTTGTCCTTGCCCACCGGGATGTGGTGGAAGGGCACGTTGTAGCTGGCGGCCAGCTGGTAGAACTCGCGGTGGTTGCTGACGATGGCGCGGATGTCCAGCGGCAGCAGGCCACTCTTCCAGCGAAACAGCAGGTCGTTCAGGCAATGGCCTTCCTTGCTGACCATGATGACGGTGCGCATGGGCTGGGTGGTGGCGTGCAGCTGCCAGTCCATCTGAAAGCCCTGCGCAAACGCCCCCCACTGCTGGCGCAACTCGCCGGCATCCACCGCGCAGGCGAACTGTACCCGCATGAAAAACAGGCCGGTGTAGTGGTCGTTGTACTGGGCGGCTTCCTCGATGTTGCCACCGCGTTCGAGCAGAAAGCCGGAAACGGCATGCACGATGCCGGTGCGGTCGGGGCAGGAGAGGGTGAGGATGTAGGTTGGGGTCATGTTCGTGGAGGGCGCAGTACACGGGCGCGCGGTCTGGCGGGTATTGTAGGGATTCGCCCGTCGACCCCCTCGGGGCTGAAACAGGTGCGGTAGACTGCCGCGCTGACCCTGCCGCCCCCCAACATGCAAGACTACGCCACCCGACAGCGCCACCCCCGCCGACACGGTCTGGGCATGGTGCTGGTCGTGTTGCTGCACCTGCTGTTTTTCTGGGCTTTGCAGTCGGGTCTGGTGCGCACGGTCACGCAAAAAGCGCAGGTGGTGGTCGATGCGGTGCTGCTGAGCGAAGACAAACCGTCGATTCCGCCGCCGGCCCCCAAAAACCTGCCGCCCCCACCCAAAAATGCCCCTCCGCCCCCGGCCAGGGTGCCTCCGGTGGAAACGCCTGTGACCGCCCCGCCTGCACCAACCGCCGTGACGGCGGTGACCAGCACGCCCACGCCGCCGGCACCCGCCGCACCGGCGGCCGCCGCCGGCCCGAAAACGGATGCGGTGCGCACGGCCGCCGTGGTCAATGCCGCGCAGTGCGAAAAGCCGGACTACCCCAGCGCCTCGCGCCGACTGGAAGAAGAGGGCACGGTCCACCTGCGCTTTCTGGTCGGGGTGGACGGCAAGGTCATCCAGGCCGAGGTCGAAAAATCCTCGGGCTACAAACGCCTGGACGAGGCCGCGCGTGCCGGTCTGTCGCGCTGCCAGTTCCGCCCGGCCACGGTCGATGGCAAGCCCGAGCAGGCCTGGGCCAGCATGCGCTACACCTGGCGGCTCGAATGAGGCGCGCCATGCAACAACACCCCCCTGTTCACCCTATTCAGCAAGTACCCGCAGGAGCCCCGCAGATGTTCAAGACGATCCACAAATCCCTCGCTGGTCTGGGCCTGCTGGCCGCGTTGTGCATGGCCGGTCCCGCGCTGGCGCAGGCTCTCGAGGCCTCGGCGCCGGTGGCTGCAGCCCTTACCGAAGACAACCCCTACGGCCTGTCGGCCCTCTGGGCGCAGGGCGACTTCGTGGCCAAGGGCACCTTGCTGGTCATGCTCATCATGAGCATGGGGTCCTGGTATGTGATCTTCACCAAGCTGGCCGAGCAGGCCCGCCTGCAAAAACAGGCCCGCGCCGCGCAGGACGACTTCTGGAAGGCCGGCACGGTGCGCCAGGCGGCCGACAGCCTGGCGCCGGACAGTGCGTTTCGCTTTATCGCCGAGAAAGGTCTGGAAGGCGCATCCAAGCACACGGGCATGCTGGGCGCCATCGACTTCAACACCTGGGTGACCCTGAGCATCCAGCGCGCGATCGGCAATGTGCAAAGCCGGCTGCAGGACGGGTTGGCCCTGCTGGCCACGGTCGGGTCGACAGCGCCTTTTGTCGGCCTCTTCGGCACCGTCTGGGGCATCTACCACGCACTCGTCAAGATCGGCATGAGCGGTCAGGCCTCGATCGACAAGGTGGCCGGCCCGGTGGGCGAGGCCCTGATCATGACCGCCATCGGTCTGGCGGTGGCGGTGCCGGCGGTGCTGGGCTACAACTGGCTGGTGCGCCGCAACAAGGCGGTGATGGAGCAGGTCCATGCCTTCGGCGCCGACCTGCACGCTGTGCTGCTGGCTTCGGTCAAGCCGTGAACACACCAGCTTCGGGGGTGACGCCATGGCGATGAACGTCGGCGAATCCGGTGACGACACCATCGGCACCATCAACACCACGCCGCTGGTGGACGTGATGCTGGTGTTGCTCATCATCTTCCTGATCACGATTCCCGTGGTGACCACCTCCATCAAGGTGGACCTGCCCAAAGAGACGAATGTGGTGCGCGAAACGAAGCCCGAGAACGTGATCATCTCGGTGGACAAGGCCGGCCAGATCTACCTGTACGACACGCCGGTGAAGAACGGCCAGGACCTGTTGGGGCGCATGAAGGTCTTTGCCCAAAAGCAGCCGCAGCCCGAGGTGCAGATCCGGGGCGATGGCGCGGCCGATTTTGAAGCGGTGGGCCGTGTGATGTACGCAGTGCAGCGCGCCGGCATCGTCAAGGTCGGCTTCATCACCGAACCGGCGGGGAACTGAGCCATGGCCATGCACATCGGCAACACGGGGCAGGACGAGCCCGAAGTGATGATCGAGATGAACGCCACGCCGCTGATCGACGTGATGATGGTGCTGCTCATCATGCTCATCATCACCATCCCGGCGCAGCTGCATTCCGTCAATCTGGACATGCCTGCCGCCAGCAAGGCGCCGCCCAAAACCGAGCCGGTGGTGGTGCGGGTGGAGGTCAGCGCCGGCGATGTGGTGAGCTGGAACGGCAAGCCGCTGGCGGACCGGGCCGAGCTGGAGGCCCGCCTGCAGGAGGCCGCGGCGCTGCAGCCGCAGCCCGAAATCCACATCCGTTCGCACGCCAAGGCGCGCTACGCCACCGTGGCAGGCGTCCTGGCCGGCGCCCAGCGCCACGGGCTGACCAAACTGGGCATTGTGGGCTCGGAGCAGTTCGGTGACTGAGTCCCCGCCCGTCCTGTCAGGGCAGGCGGCGCATCCGAAAGCGCCTTGCTGAAGCATCCGGCGCGCTGCCAGTGAAGCGCAGGCCCCGCAATTCGCGCCCGCACTGGCCCGGTGTGGCCGTGGCCTGCCAGGTGGCGGCGATGCGCTGGCCGTCTACACTTTCTTCCATCGTCAGGGCCTCGTCGTCCCAGTCGGCCACGACCAGATGGTGTTCTTCACCTCGGTTCAGGCTGCCCTTGAGGCTGCCGGCGTATTCGGGGTGCGGGCCCAGCTCCAGCAACCACGGTGCTTCGCCGCGCTGGCGTGCGCCATCGGTCCACTCGATGCGCCAGCGGCCCACCAGCATGTCGGGTTCAATCTCGGCCGCAGAGGGGCAGGCGGGGGCACTGTGGGCGGCGGTGCCCAGACAGGCCCAGAACACGGCGATGCACCAGAGCTTCATGCCGCGTTGCTGCTGGCCGAGGCCGCGCGCTTGGCAAATTCGGCGCGCAGGGCCTTGAGCTTTTCGCGCGGGTC
>JAYRQF010000277.1:0-8793 GCA_041910735.1 Limnohabitans sp. | reverse complement strand
TGTTGACCATCACTTGCTGGCCAAGGTCGAAAAGGCCGTCGCCACCAAGGATAAGAAGCCAGTGAAGACCTGGTCGCGTCGCTCCATGGTTCTGCCCGATTTCATCGGTCTGACCATTGCCGTGCACAACGGCAAGCAGCACGTGCCGGTCTATGTGACAGACCAGATGGTCGGCCACAAGCTGGGTGAATTCGCGCTGACCCGCACCTTCAAGGGTCACCCGGCGGACCAAAAAGTCCAGAAGAAATAAGGAAAGACCATGGAAACACGTGCAGTCCTCCGGGGCGTCCGTCTGTCGGTCGACAAAGGCCGCCTGGTCGCCGATCTGATCCGCGGCAAGAAAGTGGACCAAGCCCTGAACATCCTGACCTTCACGCAGAAAAAAGCTGCCGTGATCGTCAAGAAGGTTCTGGAGTCCGCCATTGCCAACGCCGAGCACAACGACGGCGCCGACATCGACGAACTGAAGGTCAAGACCATCTACGTCGAGCAAGGCACCACGCTCAAGCGTTTCACCGCCCGCGCCAAAGGCCGTGGCAACCGCATCAGCAAGCCCACATGCCATGTGTATGTGACTGTCGGCAACTAAGGAAGAAACATGGGACAGAAAATCCATCCTACCGGTTTCCGTCTGGCCGTCAGCCGCAACTGGGCCAGCCGCTGGTATGCCAGCAACCGTGACTTCGCCGGCATGCTGGCCGAAGACATCAAGGTGCGTGAGTACCTCAAGGCCAAGCTCAAGAACGCCGCCGTCTCGCGCGTGCTGATCGAGCGTCCCGCCAAGAGCGCCCGCATCACCATCTTCTCGGCACGTCCGGGCGTGGTGATCGGCAAGAAAGGCGAAGACATCGAGAACCTGAAGAAGGAACTCGGTGCCCGTCTGGGCGTGCCGGTTGCAGTGAACATCGAAGAAGTGCGCAAGCCCGAAATCGATGCCCAGCTGATCGCCGACAGCATCACCCAGCAGCTCGAAAAGCGCATCATGTTCCGCCGCGCCATGAAGAGCGCCATGCAGAACGCAATGCGTCTTGGCGCCCAGGGCATCAAGATCATGACCGCCGGTCGTCTGAACGGCATCGAAATCGCCCGTACCGAGTGGTACCGCGAAGGCCGTGTGCCGCTGCACACCCTGCGCGCCGACATCGACTACGGCTTCTCCGAAGCCAAGACCACCTATGGCGTCATTGGCGTCAAGGTCTGGGTCTACAAAGGTGACCACCTTGGCCGCAACGACGCCCCCGTGGCCGAGCCGCGTGCCGAAGAAGAGCGTCGCCCCCGCGGTCCGCGCCGTGATGGCCGTGGCCCCGCTGGCGATCGCCGTGGCGGTCCCCGCCGTGCCTCCGGCACCAATGCCGCCCCCGCCGATGGCAGCGACAAGCCTGCCGGCGCTGGTGGTGATGCCAAACCCGCCGTTAAGCGCGTTCGCACCGTCGCCGCGCCAGCTGCAGCAGCTGACGGCCAATAAGGAGTAGAAACATGCTGCAACCCGCACGCAGAAAGTTCCGCAAGGAACAGAAAGGCCGCAACACCGGCATCGCTACCCGTGGCAACACGGTGGCGTTCGGTGACTTCGGCCTGAAGTCCACGGACCGCGGCCGCCTGACGGCCCGCCAGATCGAATCCGCCCGTCGTGCCATTTCCCGTCACGTCAAGCGCGGTGGTCGCATCTGGATCCGTGTGTTCCCCGACAAGCCGATTTCCACCAAACCCGCAGAAGTGCGTATGGGTAACGGCAAGGGCAACCCCGAGTACTACGTGGCTGAAATCCAGCCGGGCAAGGTGCTGTACGAAATCGTCGGCGTGCCCGAGGAACTCGCACGCGAAGCGTTCAAGCTGGCTGCCGCCAAGCTGCCGCTGCGCACCACGTTTGTCAGCCGCATGATCGGCCAGTAATTCAGGAGAACGAAGAAATGAAAGCTGCTGAACTGCGCCAAAAAGACGTTGATGGCCTGAAATCCGAGATCAAGGAGCTGCAAAAGGCTCACTTCGGTCTGCGCATGCAGAAAGCCACTCAACAACTCGGCAACACCGGTACGCTGGGCCAGACCCGCCGAGCGATTGCCCGTGCCAAGACCATCCTTGCTGAAAAGCAAGCCGCCAAGTAAGGAGTGACCATGACGGAAGCCAAAACATCCCTCAAGCGCACCTTGATTGGCAAGGTGGTCAGCGACAAGCGCGCCAAGACCGTGACCGTGCTGGTGGAGCGTCGTGTGAAGCACGCCCTCTACGGCAAGATCGTGGCCAAGTCGAGCAAGTACCACGCGCACGACGAAAAGGGTGAGTACCACCTGGGCGACATCATCGAGATCACCGAAAGCAAGCCGATCTCCAAGACCAAGAATTGGGTTGCCACCCGTCTGGTCGAGAAAGCTGCCGCCGTTTAAGCCCAAAAAGCCTGAACGCTGCAAGCTTCGCCAAAACGACCCACAATTGTGGGTCGTTTTTTTTCGTCCATCCTTTTCCAGTTTTCAGGAGACACCCATGATCAAAGTCGGAGACCAACTCCCTGCCGCCACGCTGATGGAATATTCCGAAGTCGAAGGCAATGGCTGCAGCATTGGCCCCAACCCGGTGGACGTGCACAAGGCCTCTGCCGGCAAGACGATTGCCCTGTTTGCCCTGCCCGGCGCCTTCACACCCACCTGCTCGGCCAAGCATGTGCCGGGTTATGTGGAGCAGTACGATGCGTTGCGCGCCGCCGGTGTCGATGAAATCTGGTGTGTCAGCGTCAACGATGCTTTCGTCATGGGCGCTTGGGCGCGCGACCAGAAGACCGGCACCAAGGTGCGCATGCTGGCCGATGGCAGCGCCGACTTCACCAAGGCCACCGGCCTGACGCTGGACCTCACGGCCCGTGGCATGGGTCTGCGCAGCAACCGCTACTCGATGCTGGTCAAGGACGGCAAGGTGGCCACGCTCAACGTGGAAGGGCCGGGCAAGTTCGAGGTGAGTGACGCCGCCACCCTGCTGGCACAGGCCAAAGGCTGAAGCCCCTGTCACTTTCATGCACAAGGGCCACGGATGTGGCCCTTGTGCTTTGGTTCGGTGAGTAGACAGCTTCAGTCCAGATCCACCTTGAGGTAATGCGCCCCGGCGTGGGGGTTATGGTAGTAGGGCGGGATTTCCTCGAAGCCCAGATCTTCATAAAGGGCGCGAGCTGCTTCCATCTCGTCAAGGGTGTCGAGCAAAACGCTGCTGTAGCCGGCACGCCGTGCTTCGTCCAGGATGGCCTCCGAGAGCTGGCGGCCCAGACCGAAACCACGAAACGCCTTGCGCACGTACAGGCGCTTCATTTCAGCGGCGTTGGGGTAGTCGCTGCTGTCCATGGGGCGCAGGGCGCAGCAGCCGGCAATTGCACCGTCCACACGGGCGAGCAGCAGCGCGCCACGTGGCGCGGCATAGTCGCCGGGCAAGCTGGCCAGTTCGGCATCAAAGTCCTGAAAATCCAGGTCCACGCTGAGCGTGCCGGCATATTCAGAGAAGATCTCCCGGGCAGACTGCAAGTCTGCAGGCGTGCCGGGGTGGATCAGTTCGATTTCTGGGGTGTCCAAGGCAGCAGTTGGAAGTTGATCAGCAGTCAGTGTAGCGGCAAGCAGCCCGGACTCATGTCGCGCCCAGACCCACAAGCCAGCGCACCAGTGCGGCAGACAGCACAACGATGAGCAGCGCCATGCCACGCTGGCGGCCGCTGTCACGCGAGCCGGGCGTGCCCTCGGGCAGCCACTTGTCGCCGTGCAGCATGGGAGGCAGCAGCGCCTGGGACTTGCGCAGGTGGTACCAGCCGATGGCCGCCACATGCGCCAGCACCAGCGCGATCAGTACACCTTTGCCAACCCCTTTGTGCCACGCGGTGGCAGCGCTGACTGTGGCGCCGGAAACCAGTGCCGTGAGGGGCCCGGCATTGGCGATTTCGTCATCACTCACCAGACCGGTACTGACTTGTACGAACAGCCAAAGCAGCATGAGCAGCACCGACCAAGACCCCAGAGGGCTGTGACCAGCGGCAGGCACAACAGAGCGGCCTTGCAGGTAGGCCATGACTCGCGATGGCGCCAGGTGCAGCTGCTGCCAGCGCGACCAGTGTCCGCCCACAAAACCCCAAACCAGCCGAAAGAAGAGCAAGGTCAGCACCGCATAGCCCAGCCTGAAATGCCAGACCATGGCGTTGCCACCGACCTGACCGGTCACAACAAGACCCGCCACGCAGGCGGCGAGCAGCCAGTGGAAAAGGCGGGTGGGCAGATCCCAGATGCGGACAGAGACCATGGGCGGAAAATCCTCAGGCAGAAATGGGCAAAACGTGCGAGACTGCACGCCCTTGATCATCCCCCAAATTCAGGAGACACGCATGAAAAAGACCTTTGTTCTCGTCAGTCTGCTGGGCGGTATCGCCTGTGCTGTACCCGCTCAGGCGCAGTTCGCCAAGGCGGAAGACGCCATCAAATACCGCAAGGCCAGCCTGACGCTGATGGCCACGCATTTCGGCCGTCTGGGGGCCATGGCGCAGGGCAAAGTGCCGTTCGATGCCAAAGCCGCAGCCGAGAACGCCGACGTCCTGGCGGTGGTGTCGAAGTTGCCGTGGACCGCTTTCGGTGAAGGCACCGACAAGGGTGAAACCCGCGCCAAACCCGAGATCTGGAAAGAGTCAGCCAAATTCAGGGAGGCCGCGGACAAGAATCAGGCGGAAATGGTCAAACTGGTGGCGGCTGCCAAAACCGGCAGTCTGGACAACCTCAAGGCCGCATTCGGTTCTGCCGCGCCGACCTGCAAAGCTTGCCACGACAACTTCCGAAAAGACTGAGTCGCCGTGCCGGGCCTGACCCGTCAGGCCTCGGCCAGCAGCTTTTCGATCAGGCGGTGCAACTCGGCAAAGTCGGGCGCACCCACATACCGTTTGACGATTTCGCCGCGCTTGTTCACCAGGTAGGTGGTGGGCGTGAGCTGAACTTCGCCCCAGGCCTTGGCATTGGCACCGGTGTTGTCGATTGCCACCTTGAAGGGCAGTTTGCGTGACTCGGTGAAGTTCACCACATAGGCAGGCGGGTCGTAGCTCATGGCCACGGCCAGTGTGTCAAAGCCCTTGTCTTTGTATTTGCCGTATGTGGCCACGATCTCGGGCATTTCGGCCACGCAGGTGGTGCAACTGGTGGCCCAGAAATTCACCAGAGTCACCTTGCCACGCATCTGCTCCGTGCTGATGTGGCTGCCGTCGAGCAGCACAAAAGACGATGCGGGCGCTCGCTCCTCACCGCAACCTGAAAGAAGCAGCGCAGCGCCAAGCAGCAGGGTGATGAAGGACAGGCGTTTCATGCCCCGCATTGTAAAAGCGCGCCCCTGTGCGTGACCAGGCAGGGTTATTGGGGCGCCCGCAGCGGGATGTCGTTCAGATCACGCCCTTCTCGCGCAACGCCTGCTGCTGAGCGGCGCTGTAGCCGAGAACGTCCGACAGCACATCTTGTGTGTGCTGCCCCAGCAAGGGCGGCGGCAGGTCTTGGCGGGCCGGGGTTTTGCCCAGCTTGAGTGGGCTGGCCACCAGTTTCAGGTCCGGCTTGACCGGGTGCTGCCACGTGCTGACCATCTCGCGTGCCTGAACATGCGGGTCGGCAAAAACCTCGGCCAGGTTGTTGATCGCGCCGCAGGGCACCTTGGCGGCTTCCAGTGCGCCCAGCCAGTCGGCCTTGGTGCGGGTCGTGAGGATGGTTTCGAGCTGCGGCACCAGTTCACTGCGGTGGCGCACCCGATCCTGGTTTAGGGCATAGCGCGGGTCTTTGGCCAGATCTGGCACGCCGGCCACGGCGCAGAACTTGGCGAACTGGCCGTCGTTGCCCACGGCCAGAATGATGTGGTCACGCGTACCGGGGGCGCTGCCCTCGGGTGCTTTGACTTCGAACACCTGGTAGGGCACGATGTTCTGGTGCGCGTTGCCGGCCCGGCCGGGCACCTTGCCGCTGACCAGGTAGTTGGCCCCCAGGTTGGCCAGCATGGCCACCTGCACATCGAGCAGGGCCATGTCCAGATGCTGGCCTTCGCCGGTGCGCTCGGCGTGGCGCAGAGCCGCCAGGATGCCCACCGTGGCGTACATGCCGGTGAACAGATCGGCCACGGCCACGCCCACCTTCTGTGGACCACCGCCCAGGTCATCGCGCTCTCCGGTGATGCTCATCAGGCCACCGATGCCCTGGATGGCGTAGTCGTAGCCGGCGCGTTCGCGGTAGGGACCGGTTTGGCCGAAGCCGGTCACGCTGCAGTACACCAGTCTCGGGTTGATGGCCGAAAGGCTGGCGTAGTCCAGCCCGTAACGGGCCATGTCACCCACTTTGAAGTTCTCGATGAACACATCGCAGTGCCTGACCAGATCGCGGATCAGCTGCTGGCCCTCAGGCTGGGCAATGTCGCAGGTCAGCGAACGCTTGTTGCGGTTGGCGCCCAGATAGTAGGCGGCTTCGGCGGTGTCCTGGCCATCGGCGTCTTTGAGGAAGGGCGGGCCCCAGCCGCGGGTGTCGTCACCGCTGCCAGGCCGTTCGATCTTGATCACGTCGGCGCCCAGATCGGCCAGGTTCTGGGTACACCACGGACCGGCCAGCACGCGCGACAGGTCGAGGACTCGGATGCCATCAAGTGAATTCATGTCCCGATTGTCGCCAAAAAACCGGGCCGGACAGTGTCATGCGCGGGTCAAGCCACCATCTCGCTGCAGGCCGCACCCCTCCTAAAATGGCCCGATGCGAATTTTCCTGACGTTGGCCCTTGCGGCCCTGTTGGCCGCCTGCAGTCCCGAACAGAACTGGCGCCAGATCACATTCGACGGCACCCACCTCAAAGCGCAACTGCCCTGCAAGCCCGACCGCACCTCGCGCGAAGTGCCACTGGGCGGCACGCCGGTGCAGCTGACCGTAGCCGGCTGCGAATCGGGCGACGCCATGCTGGCGGTGATGACGGCGGCGCTGGCGCCCGGCGCGGACGCCCAGGCCGTGCTGCAGGGATGGCAGCAGGCCACACTGGCCAACCTGCACGCGCAGGCCGCTGAACAGACCGAGCCCTGGTCCCGCCCCGGCCTGTTGCCGCTGGGTGCCTCGCAGCGCGTGCAGGCGCAGGGCCAGCGCAGCGATGGCCAGCCGGTCGCTGCCCACGCCGTCTGGGGGGCGTACAGCGAAGGCGACCACATCCGTGTGGTCCATGCCGTGGTCTATGCACCCAAGGCGCAAGCGCAGATGGCGCAAACCCTGTTCGAGGGAGTGCAGCCGTGAGCGCGCACCACCTTTCCCGTGGTTTGGCGGTGGTCGTCTTTCTGGCTTTCGCACTGGCCTACTTCTTTTCCGCACTGGTGCGGGCCATCACGGCCACGCTGTCGCCCACCCTCACGCAGGAACTTGGCCTGCAGGCCCGTGATCTGGGCTTGCTGGCCGGCGGCTATTTTTTTGGTTTCTCGCTCACGCAGCTGCCGCTGGGCCGCTGGCTGGACCGGTACGGCCCGCGCAGCGTCATCCTGGCTTTCCTGACGGTGGCGGTGCTGGGTTGCGTGGCTTTCGCGCAGGCCGAGAGTTTTGGCGGGCTTTTGCTCGCGCGTGTGCTGTGCGGTGTGGGTGTGAGCGCCTGTCTGATGGCGCCGCTGACCGGCTACCGCCGCTGGTTCAACGCCAGCACCCAGTTGCGCACCAACTCCTGGATGTTGATGACCGGTTCACTGGGCATGGTGGCGGCCACCTTGCCGGTGCAATGGCTGCTGCCCGTCTGGGGCTGGCGCGCGCTTTTTGTGGCCATGGCGGTGTGCATCGCCCTGTCCATGCTGGCCATTCGCCTGCTGGTGCCGGCCTGGCACCGCAGCACGCCGGCGGCAGGCCTTGCCCATGCGGACGATGGCGGGTATGGCGCGGTCTGGCGCAGCCGCTATTTCTGGCGGATGACGCCGATTGGCTTTTTCAGCTACGGCGGCATGGTCGCCATCCAGACCCTGTGGGCCGGCCCGTGGATGACGCAGGTCACCGGCTGGAGTGCGCTGGCGTCGGCCACCGGCCTGTTTGCCATCAACCTGTCCATGCTCACCAGCTTCTGGCTGTGGGGCTGGATCACGCCGCCCTTGGCCCGACGCGGTGTGCATGCCGACCAGCTCATTGCCAAAGGGTTTCCGCTGAGCCTGCTGGTGCTGGCGGCACTCGTGTGGGTCGGCCCTGCGGCGGGTGCCGGTGCGGCTGCCCTGCTGGCGGCCTATTGCGTGTGCAGCACCTTTGTGTCGCTGGCGCAGCCGGCGGTGGGCATGGCCTTTGCACCCCATCTGGCGGGACGCGCCCTGTCGGCCTACAACCTGGTGATTTTTGCCGGCGTCTTTGTGGTGCAGTGGGGCATCGGGCTGGGGGTGGATCTGGCCCGCGGCTTCGGGCTGGACGCGCCGCAGGCCTACCAGATGGCCTTTGGTGTGTTCGGCATCTGTTCCCTGCTGTCCTGGCTCTTCTTCCTGCTGTTCCCCGCGGATAATGGCGCCTGACATGAACGGCATCCTCATCATCGCCCACACACCGCTGGCCAGCGCCCTGCGTGACTGCGCCCTGCACGTCTTTCCGGACTGCGCAGCCGGGGTGCAGGCGGTTGACGTGTTGCCCGACGAAGACCCCGAAGTCAGCCTCACGCGCGCGCAGCAGGCCATGCACCGGCTGGGCACCGACCAGGTGCTGGTGCTGAGCGACGTGTTCGGCGCCACGCCCTGCAACGTGGCCCAAAAACTGGGCGACGGCGTCACCACCCGTCTGGTGGCCGGCGCCAACCTGCCGATGCTGCTGCGCAGCGTGTGCTACCGGC
>JAYRQF010000276.1:0-19456 GCA_041910735.1 Limnohabitans sp. | reverse complement strand
AGCAGTTCCTGCCGCCCGGCGGCGAGCCCGCGCCGCAGCCCGGCGAAGGCTGGGCGCGCCTGCAGGGACAGGCCAGCATGGCGAGCGCCACCTACCCCGACCTGTCGGAAGTCAAAGGCCAGGCCAGCGCCAAACGGGCGCTGGAGATCGCGGCGGCCGGCGGCCATTCGGTCCTGATGGTCGGACCGCCCGGCTCGGGCAAATCCATGCTGGCCCAGCGCTTTGCCGGCCTGCTGCCGCCCATGTCGGTGGACGAGTCACTGGAGGCCGCCGCCATTGCCAGTCTGGCCGGGCGCTTCGACATCGCGCGATGGGGCCAGCGCCCGACCACGCAGCCCCACCATTCGGCCAGCGCGGTGGCTCTGGTGGGGGGTGGCAATCCGCCACGCCCGGGCGAAATCTCGCTGGCGCACCATGGCATCCTGTTCCTCGACGAATTCCCCGAATTTGCCCGCAGCGCACTCGAGGCCCTGCGCGAGCCGCTGGAAACCGGCCACATCACTGTCGTGCGGGCGGCGCGGCGGGCGGAGTTTCCGGCGCGCTTCCAGCTGATTGCCGCCATGAACCCCTGCCCCTGCGGTTATCTGGGCAGCAAGGTGCGCGCCTGCCGCTGCACACCCGACCAGATCGCCCGCTACCAGGGCAAGCTCAGCGGCCCGCTGCTCGACCGCATCGACCTGCACATCGAGGTCGGGCATCTGGGCATGGAAGAGCTGCTGGACGCCGCGCCGGGCGAGGGCACCGCCAGCATCGCCGCGCGCAGCCGGACCGCCCGTGCCTTGGCGCAGGCGCGTCAGGGCTGCACCAACGCGCAGCTGCAGGGCCATGCCATCGACACGCACATCGTGCCCGATGCCGCCGCGCAGGGCCTGCTGCACAAGGCCGCAGCCCGTCTGGGCTGGAGCGGGCGCGGCGCCCACCGCACGCTCAAGGTGGCGCGCACCATCGCCGATCTGGCCGACAGCGCAGCAGTGCAGGCCCCGCATGTCGCTGAAGCGATCCAGTACCGGCGTGTGCTCAAAGAAAGCTGAAACGCCCGGCCGATAATCACTGCATGCCTGCGGCCCGTTTTGCCAGCCCCCGAACACTCAACGCTTTCAGCCTCTGGCTGTCGCTGCCGCAGCTGATTGGCTGGGGCGCCCTGTTCTACACCTTCTCGCTGCTGATGGGGCCGCTTGAAGGCGAACTGGGCATGACGCGGGCTGAATCTTCGCTGGCCTTCAGCCTGGCCCTGCTGGCCGAGGGGGCCGCGGCCTGGGCCGTGGGCCACTGGATCGATGCCGGGCACGAACGCCGTGTCATGACGCTGGGCTCGCTCTGGGTCGGACTGGGTCTGCTGGCGCACGGCGCGGTGGATTCGGTGTCAGGTTTTTATGCCGTCTGGGTCTGGCTGGGGATGGGCATGGCCGCCACGCTCTACAACCCGGCGTTCGCCATCGTCACACGCCGGTTCGGAACGGACTTCCGGCGCGCCATCATCACCATCACCTTTCTGGGCGGGCTGGCCAGCACGGTGTTCATTCCACTGGTGTCGTGGTGGTTTGAGGTCTGGGGCTGGCGCGTGAGCCTGTGCCTGCTGGCTGCGCTGCAGCTGGGGGTGTGCCTGCCAGTGCACGCATGGCTGCTGCGCGATGCGCCACGCCCCGCGCTGCCCCCCGCCAGCGACCAGCCTGACCAGTCCACCCCCGTCCGGCGACACCTGCGCCAGCCCACTTTCTGGCTGCTGGCCCTGTTCATGGTGCTGACCATGGCCCTGACCTCGGCGCTGCCGGTGCACATGATCAATCTGTTGGGTGAGGCCGGCCTGCCCGCGCACTGGGTGGTGGGCATCCCGGCCGTCATCGGGGTGCTGCAGGTGTTCGGGCGCTTGCTGCTGTACGTGTTTGAACGGCGCTGGGACGTGCATGCGGCCAACCGCTGGATTCCGGCCCTGCTGCCCGCCAGTCTGCTGGTGCTGGTGCTGGGCGGCTGGCACCCGGCGGTGGCGCTGGTGTTTGTGCTGCTCTACGGCATGGGCAACGGCATGATCACCATCGTCAAAGGCACGGCCATGGCGCAGTACGTGAGCGCAGCACATGTGGGCCAGCTCAATGGCCTGCTGGGCGTGCCGATCGCACTGGCGCGCGCGGCCGCGCCCTGGCTTGTGGGCCTGCTCTGGTCACCCACTGCCGGTTACCGCTGGGGGCTGTGGTGGATGCTGACCGCCAGCCTGGCCGGGCTGGCGGCGCTGTGGACCGCGCAGACCCATGCACTGCGGACCCGACAGGGGCACTGAAATGAACCCACGCCTTGCCATCGTCTGCCCGGCTACGCCCGCCTCGAACAACGGCAACTGGCGCACGGCGCGCCGCTGGCAGCGTTTGCTGCAAGGCTCGGCCACGGTGCGCATCGTGCAGCAGTGGCCCGACGCGCAGGCCGGGCGCGACGAGGTGCTGCTGGCCCTGCATGCGCGCAAGTCGGCGCCCTCGATCGCGGCCTGGCATGCGCAGCACGGCGCCCACGGCCTGGGCGTGGCCTTGACCGGCACCGACATTTACCCGGACATCACCTGCGACGCGGTGGCGATGGCTTCACTGGAAATGGCAGCATCGCTGGTGGTGCTGCAGGAGCAGGCCTTGCTGGCTTTGCCCGCGGTGCATCGCGGCAAAGCACACGTGATTTTTCAGTCCTGCCCCGCGCGCCAGCCGCTGGCCAGGACCGCGCGCCACCTGAGGGTGCTGATGGTCGGGCACCTGCGCGAAGAAAAGAACCCGGCCATGCTCTGGCGCGCGGTGCGGGCCATCGCGCCAGATGCGGGCGTGCTGATCGACCACATTGGCGATGCACTGGACCCTGCGCTGGCCCCCGAGGCCGAAGCCACTGCACGAGACTGCCCGCACTACCGCTGGCTGCAGGGGCTGTCACACCCGACTACGCTGCGCCGCATCCAGCGCGCGCACCTGCTGGTGCACACCAGCCGCAGCGAGGGCGGCGCCATCGTCATCTCGGAAGCGATCCGCAGCGGCACGCCCGTGCTGGCCACCCGCATACCCGGCAATGTGGGGCTGCTGGGCGCAGGCTATGGCGGGCTGATCGCGCCCGACGATCAAGTGGCATTGGCGGCGCGGCTGTTGCAATGCCGCAGCGAACAGGCTGCGGGCACCTCTGGCCTGCTGCAGGACTGGCAGGCGCAGTGCCAGCAGCGTTCGGCGCTGTTCGAGCCCGCCGCCGAGCGTGCGGCCCTGCAGCTATGGGTGCAGGCGCTGCGGGGCTGAATCACTCCGCCCGTGCGCCGGATTCCTTGACCACCTTGGTCCACTTGGCAATTTCGCTGGACTGGTAGGCCGCCAGCTCCTCCGGGCTGGAGAGCACCGGCTCCAGGCCCAGGGTTTTGAGGCGCTCTCCCACCTCGGGCAGGCGGAACACGCGCAGCACCTCGGCGTTGAGCCTGTCGACCACGGCTTTGGGCGTTCCGGCTGGCGCGAACATGGCAAACCAGGTGGTGGCTTCAAAGCCCGGGATGCTCTCGGCGATGGTCGGGATCTCGGGTGCGGCTGCGGAGCGTTTGGCGGTGGTCACCGCGATCGCACGGATCTTGCCTTCGCGCGCCATCGGCAGGGCCGAGGGCATGTTGTCGAACATGAGCTGGATGCTGCCGCCCACCAGATCCGGAATCGCGTACTGGCGGCCCTTGTAGGGCACATGGGTCATTTTGGTGCCGGTCATGGACTTGAACAGTTCGCCCGACACATGGACCGAAGTGCCCACGCCCGGGGAGCCGAACGAAAGCTTGTCGGGGTTGGCTTTCAGGTAGGCCACGAACTCGGGCACGGTCTTGACCGGCACATTGTTGTTGACCACCAGCAGGTTGGGGGCGGACGCGATCAGCGACACGGGCGAGAAGTTCTTCACCATGTCGTAGGGCATCTTCTCGTAGAGCGAGCCGTTGATCGAATGCGTGCCCACCGTGCCCAGCACCAGGGTGTAACCATCACCAGCCGACTTGGCCACAAAGTCGGCGCCAATGTTGCCGCCCGCACCGGGCTTGTTGTCCACCACCACCGACTGGCCCAGTTGGGCTTTTTCACTGAACAGACGCGCCAGGATATCGGGGGCGCCGCCGGAGGGGAAGGTAACGACCAGCCGGATCGGTTTGTTGGGGTAGCTCTGCGCCAGGGCGGAAGTGCCCAGACTCAAAGCCAAAGTGCCTGCAAGCCAGGTCCAGATGCTGCGGCGGCGCAAGGCCGAAAGCGAAAACGACAGGGCCATGGGAGTCTCCTCGTTTGTGAAGGGCACAGCGTCGGGGCAGCGCCCCCCCACCGTCTGTCATCCACGCGACGACCCACGGGAAGACCCTGAACCCTTGCAGGCGCAGGGCAGGCCGATGGGCGCCGCGGCCAGCTGCGGCGCCCGCTCCTGTATAAACCGCCCATGCCCCACTGCGTGTCGTGATCGGCAAGCCGCACACCGAGATGACCTCCACCATGCTGCCGCTGCTCTACACCTACCGCCGCTGCCCCTACGCCATGCGGGCGCGCATGGCCTTGTTGCAGGCCGGGGTGGACTACGAACCGTTCGAGATCGTGCTGCGCGACAAACCGGCGCAGATGCTGGCCCTCTCGCCCAAGGGCACGGTCCCGGTGCTGGTGCTGCCCGACGGGCGCGTGCTCGAACAGACCTGGACATCGTGCGCTGGGCCCTGGATGGCAGCGGCGACACCCAGGGCTGGTGGGCGCGGGCGCAGACCCCCGACAACCTGGCTTTGCGAGCCGCGTGCGATGGCCCGTTCAAACACCACCTGGACCGCACCAAATACCCCGGGCGCTTTGCCGATGCGCAAGGCCGGGAGTACCACCGCGCGCAAGCGGTGGCGGTCTTGCTGCGGGCACTGGAGGCGCGGCTGCGCGTCGCCCCGCAACTCGGCGGCGCTGCACCGTGCGCGACCGACATCGGGATTTTTCCGTTTGTGCGCCAGTTCGCTGCCACCGACCCGGTCTGGTGGACGGCGCAGCCGCTGCCGGCGGTGCAGGCCTGGTTGGCGGGGTGGCTGGCGCATCCGCTGTTCGAGCGCGCGATGCGCAAGCTGCCGGATGCAGCTGCAGGGCAAATTGCCCGGTGATCAGGTGCTGGCCAAGGGCAGATTGAGCAGCAGGTTCTGCGGCTTGAGCTTGAGCAAGCCCTGCGCGTCCATGGCCAGCCCCAGGTAGACCGGTTTGCCCCGCACATCGGCCTGCATGTCCTGCGGGTCGTCAAAGCGCAACACAAAGAGGCTGATCAGCTGCTGCTGGCGCCCGGCGTCCAGCGCATGGCCCAGGTAGAGGTCGTTGAGCAATGCGGTGGCGGTGGTGTCCAGCCCCACATGCCAGCGCCAGGCCGGGTCATCGACCTGTTGCACCGGTTCGATCTGCACCGCCACACCCAGAAAGTGTTGCACCCAGCGCGTCAGCACGAGCGACAGGGCTTTGAGGCCCGAACGGGCGTTGACCATGCTCAGGACCAGGCCGTGCGGCAGTTTGTTCTGGATCTCGTGCGTCATGTCGAGCAAAAAGGCGTAGCGGCCCAGGCCTTCGCGCTGCGCAAAATACCGCTCGGCATTGTCGGGGTGCAGCACCTTGATGTCGACCGCCTTGAGCGGCGCGCCGGCCTCCATCAGCAGGCGTCCCATGTCGCCCAGGCCGCCGGTGGCCTGCAGGGCATCCAGGGTGTCGCTGTCGCCGGCGAGCACGCGGCCGTCCTGCACGGTGATGCGCTGGCGCCGGAACAGCAGCTCGGCCGCGCGCCAGGTCCAGGCGTCGTCTGTGTCATGCAGCACATTGCAGACGATGGCCTGCACCACCAGATCGATGAACAGCGGCGGCAGCGCGATCTGGCCGCTGCGCATCCAGCCCATGTAGGCCGACTCCAGCGAACCCGCGCTTTCAACCTCGTCACGAAAACGCAGAAAGAGTTGGTAGTTCTCTCGCGCGTCCTGGTCCTCTAAGGCCTGGAGCTGAGCAGGTGCCACCTGCATCCAGGGCGCATCGAGCAGGGCCTGATGCAAGCGCTGTTCGGCCGGGCAGGATTCGGGCACCAGCGCCAGCTCGGGGCGCTGCAGCCACAGCCGCCAGTAATCCGGCGTTGCGCACACCCAACCCTGTGCGTTGCGGCTCAGGTACTGGTGACCAGAGGCGGTCCAGAAGGTGGTCATGGGGTTCAGAGGTTGGGCGCCAGCAGGCGCTGCAGGTCCTGCACCTGCACGCCACTGCGCGCCGCCAGGTCCTGCACCTGGTCCTCACCCACCTTGCCAACGTTGAAGTACTGCGCATCCGGGTGGGCAATGTAGAAGCCACTCACACTGGCCGCTGGCGTCATGGCGAGGCTCTCGGTCAGGCCCATGCCGATCTCTTCACACTGCAGCACTTTGAACAAGTCGCGCTTGGCGCTGTGGTCGGGGCAGGCGGGGTAGCCGGGTGCGGGGCGGATGCCCTGGTATTTTTCGGCGATCAGGTCTTCATTGCTGAGGGTTTCGCCTTCAGCATAGCCCCACAGGTCGGTGCGCACGCGCTGGTGCAGGTATTCGGCAAAGGCTTCGGCCAGGCGGTCGGCCAGGGCCTTGAGCATGATGGCGCTGTAGTCGTCGTGCGCGACTTCGAACGCTTCGGTACGCTTGTCGGCGCCGATGCCGGCCGTCACGGCGAACATGCCGGCGTAGTCCTGCACGCCCTGCGGTCCCACAAAGTCGGACAGGCAGCGGCTGGGGCGTGTCACGCCGTCGATCGTCTGCTTTTCGGTCTGCTGGCGCAGGCCGTGCCAGGTCATGGCTGTCTGGCTGCGGGCCTCATCGGCGTAAAACGCGATGTCGTCGCCCACGCGGTTGGCCGGGAACAGGCCCACCACGGCGTTGGCCGTGAGCCAGCGGCCGTCGATGATTTTTTGCAGCATCGCCTTGGCGTCGGCAAACACCTTGCGCGCCTGCTCGCCCACCACTTCGTCCTGCAGGATGGCGGGGTAGGGGCCGGCCAGGTCCCAGGTCTGGAAGAAGGGGCCCCAGTCGATGTACTGGGCCAGCTCGGCCAGATCAAAGTTCCTGAACACGCGCCGGCCAATGAACTTGGGTACGCGGGGCGTGTAGCCGTGCCAGTCGATGGGCGTGGCGTTGGCGCGGGCTTTGGCCAGCGGCCACAGCGGCGTCTGCTTCTTGCCGGCGTGCAAGGCGCGCACCTTCTCGTAGTCGGCGTTCAGCTCGGCCACCCAGGCGGCCTTGCCGTCACCCAGCAGACCCTGGGCCACGCCCACGCTGCGCGAAGCGTCGGGCACATAAACCACAGGGCCGCTGTAGTTGGGCGCAATTTTGACGGCGGTGTGCACTCGCGAGCAGGTGGCGCCACCGATCAGCAGCGGCGTCTGGCGCTCGCGGAAATACGGGTCCTTTTCCATCTCGCCGGCCACGTACTGCATCTCTTCGAGGCTGGGCGTGATCAGGCCCGACAGGCCGATGATGTCGGCGTTTTCTGCTTTGGCCCTGGCCAGGATTTCGTGGCAGGGCACCATCACGCCCATGTTGACCACGTCGAAGTTGTTGCACTGCAAAACCACCGTGACGATGTTCTTGCCGATGTCGTGCACATCGCCCTTGACGGTGGCGATCACGATCTTGCCCTTGGACTTCACGTCCTGACCGGCAGCCTCCTGCTGGCGTTTTTCTTCTTCGATGTAGGGCACCAGATGCGCCACAGCCTGCTTCATCACGCGGGCGCTCTTGACCACCTGGGGCAGGAACATCTTGCCCTGGCCGAACAGGTCGCCAACCACGTTCATGCCGTCCATCAGCGGGCCTTCGATCACATGCAGCGGTCGGCCGCCACGGGCAAGCACCTCGCGGTACGCTTCTTCGGTGTCTTCGGTGATGAAGTCGGTGATGCCGTGCACCAGCGCATGGCTCAGGCGTTCGTTCACATTGCCGCCGCGCCATTCAAGTTTCTTGCTGTCGTCCCGGGCCGCGCCTTTGGCGCTCTCGGCAATTTCCACCAGACGCTCGCCGGCGTCCGGGCGGCGGTTGAGCACCACGTCTTCGACGCGCTCGCGCAGCGTGGGTTCCAGATCGTCGTACACCCCCACCATGCCGGCATTGACGATGCCCATGTCCATGCCGGCTTTGATCGCGTGGTACAGGAAAACGGTGTGGATGGCCTCGCGCACCGGGTCGTTGCCGCTGAAGCTGAAACTGACGTTGGACACGCCGCCACTGACCTTGGCACCGGGCAGATTGGCCTTGATCCAGCGCGTGGCTTCGATGAAGTCCACCGCGTAGTTGTTGTGTTCCTCGATGCCGGTGGCGATCGCGAAGATGTTGGGGTCGAAGATGATGTCCTCGGGCGGGAAATCCACCTCATCCACCAGCACGTGGTAAGCCCGCTCGCAGATCTCGACCTTGCGCTCGTAGGTGTCGGCCTGGCCTTTTTCGTCAAAAGCCATCACCACCGCAGCGGCCCCGTAGCGCCGGATCAACCGGGCCTGGCGCTTGAACTCGTCCACGCCTTCCTTCATGCTGATCGAGTTGACGATGGGTTTGCCCTGGATGCAGCGCAGACCGGCCTCGATGACCGACCATTTGGACGAGTCGACCATGATCGGCACACGGGCGATGTCCGGCTCGGAGGCAATCAGGTTGAGAAAGCGCACCATGGCCGCCTGGCTGTCGAGCATGGCCTCGTCCATGTTGATGTCGATCACCTGCGCGCCGTTTTCGACCTGCTGGCGCGCCACGGCCAGGGCCTCTTCGTACTGACCGTTCAGGATCATGCGCGCGAAGGCCTTGGAGCCGGTGACGTTGGTGCGCTCGCCCACGTTGACGAACAGCGAACCTTCGCCGATCTGGACAGGCTCCAGACCGGACAGTTTCATGGGGGGGACGGACACGGCAACAGACACGGGACTCACCTTCGGGGGCACAGGTGAGCGTCGTTGGCACAAGACAAGCCCCAAGCCTGACCCGCCTGACTGGCGGGCTGCAACGCTCCTTGGGGAAGGCGAGATTTTAAGCGCTGGGGAGGGCTGGTGGCTTCAGACTGCCATCCGCCCGAACTGGCCGTTGTTGAAATCGACAATGGCCTGCCGGATTTCCTGCGTGGTGTTCATCACGAACGGGCCGTGGCCGACGATGGGCTCGTTCAGCGGCTGACCGCTGAGCAGCAGCGCTTTGACCCCGGTTTCGGCGCTCAGCTCCAGCGCATTGCCCTCCTGCGACAGCACCACGAGTTGCGCTTCGCCCGCGGCATGCTCGCCATTGACGCGCACCCGGCCCGACAGGACCACCAGCGCGGTGTTCCAGCCTTCATGCACCGGCAGACGCACCGTCTGACCCGCCTGAATCGACAGATCGATCACCTGCATCGGCGTGAAAGTGTTGGCCGCGCCCGAAACGCCGCCGAAAGTGCCGGCGATCAGACGGGCCTCGCCCGCCCCCCCCTCCAGCGCCACACGCGGAATCTGCGCATCGAGGATGGCCTGGTAGCCGGGTGGGGTCATCTTGTCTTTGGCCGGCAGGTTGACCCACAACTGGACCATGTGCAGGCGTCCACCCTGACGGGTGAAGGCTTCGGAATGGAACTCCTCGTGCAGGATGCCGGCGCCCGCCGTCATCCACTGCACATCGCCCGGCCCGATCACGCCACCCTGACCGGTGGAGTCGCGGTGCGCCACCTCGCCCTCGTACACGATAGACACCGTCTCGAAACCGCGGTGCGGGTGCTGACCAACACCACGCGGACTGGTGGCCGGCGCAAACTCGGCAGGGCCGGCGTAGTCCAGCAGCAAAAACGGACTGAGCTGCCGGCCCAGACCCTGGTAATCGAACAGCGAGCGAACCGGAAAGCCGTCGCCCACCCAATGGCCGTGGGGGTTGCTGTGGATGCCAAGGACGGTTTTCATGGGTCAAGCCTTGTGGAACAGGAAGCAGGATGGTAACGGCGTGACATGCCCTTTGCGGCGAGCCGGTTTCCAGCCACCCTGCGGTTACAAAACAGGAACAAACCTGCAGGGCTGGCGTGATGTAACTTTATTTCATAAACTCTCGTTATTCGGTTACATCAGGGCGGAGACAGACGCAGCGCCCATTTCACGAAAGAGAGAGACAGACATGGCGATCCAGCTTGGCATCAACGGTTTCGGTCGCATCGGCCGCATGGTGTTTCGCGCGGCGGTGCAGAACTTCGGCAGCGACATCGAGATCGTGGGCATCAACGACCTGCTTGAACCCGACTACCTCGCTTACATGCTGGAATTTGACAGCGTGCATGGCCGCTTTGCCGGTTCGATTGCTGTCGAGGGCCACACCCTGATCGTCAACGGCCAGCGCATCCGCCTCACGCAGGAACGCGATCCGGCCCATCTGAAATGGAACGAAGTCGGCGCCGACGTCGTGATCGAGTCCACCGGCCTGTTCCTGGACAAGGAAAGCGCAGGCAAACACCTGGCTGCGGGCGCCAAAAAGGTCATCCTGTCGGCCCCGTCCAGGGACGACACGCCCATGTTCGTCTACGGCGTCAACCACGCGTCCTATGCCGGTGAAGCCATCATCAGCAATGCCAGTTGCACCACCAACTGCCTGGCCCCGCTGGCCAAGGTGCTCAACGACAAATGGGGCATCAAGCGCGGTTTGATGACCACCGTTCACGCCGCCACCGCCACACAGAAAACCGTGGACGGCCCCAGCAACAAGGACTGGCGCGGCGGCCGCGGCATCCTGGAAAACATCATCCCCAGCAGCACCGGCGCCGCCAAGGCCGTCGGCAAGGTGATCCCGGCGCTCAACGGCAAGCTGACCGGCGGCTCGGTGCGCGTGCCCACCAGCGATGTGTCCCTGGTGGACCTGACGGCAGAGCTGCAAACCCCGGCGAGCTATGCCGAGATCTGCGCCGAGATGAAAGCGCAAAGCCAGGGCGCCCTCAAGGGCGTGCTGGGCTACACCGAGTCCAAGGTGGTCTCCACCGACTTCCGCGGCGAGAGCGCCACCTGCGTGTTCGATGCCGACGCCGGCATGGCGCTCGACAGCACCTTCGTCAAGCTCATGGCCTGGTACGACAACGAATGGGGCTACTCCAACAAGTGTCTGGAGATGGCCCGCGTGGTGGGCCGTTGAGGGCGCCGCTCAGGCAGCGGCGATGCAGCGGGCCGCGGCCAGATCCCAGCCGGCCCAGCCGCAGCTCTTGAAAAAGACCGGACCACCCCGGTCTTTCTGTTGCAACCACACGGGGCTCAGGTTGACCACATCGGCCAGCGAGGCAAAGGCCGGCACAGCAAGCCCCGCCTGCAGCAGATCCCCGGCTTCGTGGTCGGCATCGCGGGTGTCCACCACCACCCGGCCACGCTCGGCCATGTGGCGGCACACCTCGGGCGCCCACTCCACCATGCGCGGCGTGAAAGCGCCCACGGCACAGACAAAGGCATCGTCACGCGGCGTGCCGCGCAATGCCACCTCCTGCGCGCTGGTGCAGCTGACCACCAGGGTGCATGTCTGCAGGGCCGCGTCGGGATCGTCGGTACGCGCAGCCTGCGCACCCAGGGAGCGGGCATGGTTCACCAGGGCGTCGGCGCTGGCCCTGGAGCGCGAGGCGATCAGCACCTCGCGCACCCCCAAACCCTGCACAAAAGCCTCCAGATGCGAGCGGCCCTGCACGCCCGCACCCACGATCAGCAGCGGACCCTGCGGCTTTGGCGCCAGCTCCATCGCCGTCAGCAGCGACACCGCCGCCGTGCGGCGCGCCGTGACGGTGGGGCCGTGCAGGATGTGCAGGCGCCGCCCGTCCTGCGCGTCAAACACCACCACATCGCCCTGGATGGCCGGCAGGCCGCGCCGGGCATTGTCCGGTACGAAGGTGATGAGCTTGGTGATGGTCACGCGCGCGTCGGCCGCCGGCATGACAAACAGGCTGCCACCCCCAGCCAGCGGCTGCACGATGCGTGCAGGCACCGACACCGAAGGATCGCTCAGCAAGGCCCGGATGCTTTGCGCCAGCTGCGGGTAAGGCAAGGCCTGCGCGGTCTGCGCGGGACTCAGGGCCTGTGCGGTGCCGGCCATGGCCACAAATCAGCCCTGACCGATGCGCACGCCATTGAGCTGCGCCTGCGCCTTCACCAGCGAGGGCACCAGCTCGCTGCCATAGCCCAGCGCCGCGGCGAGGTTCAGGGCCTGGTGCACGCTGCTGCCAATCTGCGAATGGGCCTTCACGCCCTCGGTCAGGTGGCAGTAGTAGCGCAGGTCCTTGGCGGCGTTGTTGAGCTCGAACTTCAGGCCGGTGAAGTCGCCGTCCAGCGTTTTGGCCATGGCCTGGAACAGGCCCGAGTTGGCACCGCCCACCGACACCACGCGCACCAGCTGGCGCACGTCCACCCCAGCCTTGGTGCCCACCGCAAAGGCTTCGGCGGTGGCGGTGCAGATGGCCTGCGAGACAAAGTTGTTGAGCAGCTTGACGATGTGGCCGGCGCCGGTCTCGCCGACATGGAAAACGTTTTCACAGTAGGCCTGCAGCAGCGGCGAAATCTGCCCGAACACCTCGTTGGTCGCGCCCACCATGGTGTTGAGGCGACCGGCTTCGGCCTCGACCGGCGTGCGGGTGAGGGGAGCGTCCACATAGATGACGCCCTTTTCGGCACACAGGGCCGCCAGGCGGCGCGTGGAATCGGGCTCGCTGGTGGACGTGTCGATCACGATCAGCCCCTTGCGGGCATGCGAGAGCAGACCGCCGGGGCCGGCCACCACCGCCTCGACCTGGGGCGAGCCGGTCACGCAGATCACCACCGCATCGCAGGCGGCCAGATCGGCATAGCCGGCCACCCGCCTGGCGCCGGCCGCCAGCAGGTCCTGAACCGGCTCGGTGCGCTGGTGCACCGTGATCGACAGCTCAAAGCCTTTGGCCCGGATGTTTTTGGCCATGCCGTGGCCCATCAGGCCGGAAGCGCCGACAAAACCGATGTGTTTCATGGGGTGTCTCTTTCAGATATGGGTTGGAAGCACCCACATTCTGAGAGCGACGGCAATCTGGCGTCTGTCGCCTGCGCGCAGTTCGGCCCCGGCATCCGCCGGCGCCGGAAGGCTCAGCCCAGGTGCTTGCCCACGATGCCCGCGAGTTCGAACATCGTGACCTGGTCTTTGCCAAACACCTCGCGCAACCTGGCGTCGGCGTTGATGGCGCGTTTGTTGGCGGCGTCCTGCAGGCCATTGGCCTTGATGTAGTCCCAGATTTTCTTGACCACCTCGGTGCGGGCGTAGGTCCCGTCGCCGATGACAGCCGCGAGCGCGGCGCTGGGTTTGAGCGTGCCGACCGCTGCCTTGCGCGGTGCCTTTTCGGCTGCTGCCTTTTTCGCAGCCGGGGCTTTTTTGGCCGCAGGCGCTTTGGCGGTTTTGGCAGCTGTCTTGGTGGCCGTCTTGCCAAACGGCGTCTTCTTGGCCGCCGCCTTGCGCGCCGGGTACTTGCCCTCGCGCTGCTCAAACTCGAAGCCGACCTTGCCCTCTTCGGGGTTCCAGGCCAGCATGGCCTTGAAGCTGCGGCGCGTGCGGTTGCTCACGAACTTGTCGAGCAGGTCGGTCTTGCCGGTGGCCAGCAGCTTGGCAAACTGCTCGCGCTCGATCGGCTGCTGCAGGATGATCTGGCCGCTCTTGAAGTCACAGCTCGGCGTGGGTTGTTCGTTGGTCGGCACGGCCTTGCTGCACACATAGTTGCTGCCGTGCTCGAACACTGGGCTACCGCACTTGGGGCAGTTGCCCAGGGTTTGCTGGGCCGAGAAGTCCACGATCTCGCCGGTGTCTTCGTCCTTGCCATCGTCGCCAAAGTCAAACTCGAGTTTCCACTGGGCTTCTTCTTCGTTGAACTTGAGCGCGAGTTCGGCCACAAAAGGCCAGCCCGCCTTGGAGCGGAAGCCTTCGAGCGGACCGATCTTCTTGTCGCGCAGGAACTGGTCAGCCTCGGCGATCTCGAAAGTGCGGCCACCGGGGGACTTGGTGAACGAGAAGCCGCAGCCTTCGCTGGCGCCGTCCGCGCCGCAACAGGCAAAGCGGCGGTAGTTCTCTTTGACCACGCCGCCGCACTTGGGGCAGGGCGTGGTCAAGGTGGCATAGTCGCCCGGCACGGTGTCGCGGTCGTATTCCTTGGCCTTCTTGACGATGCGCTCGGTCATGGCCGCGATCTCGGCCATGAACTGGCCGCGGCTGAGCTTGCCCTGCTCCATTTGCGCGAGCTTGTATTCCCATTCACCCGTGAGTTCAGGGCGCGACAGTTCTTCCACCTGCAGACCACGCAGCAGCGTCATGAGCTGGAAGGCCTTGGCCGTGGGGATCAGTTCGCGGCCTTCGCGCAGCATGTATTTCTCATTGAGCAAGCCTTCGATGATGGCCGCGCGCGTGGCCGGCGTGCCCAGGCCTTTTTCCTGCATGGCTTCGCGCAGCTCATCGTCGTCGACCAGCTTGCCCGCGCCTTCCATGGCGCCGAGCAGCGTGGCTTCGGAATAGCGGGCCGGCGGGCGCGTCTTGAGGCCCTTGGCTTCAGCGCTTTCGGTGCGCACCATCTCGCCGGGTTTGACGGCCACCAGCATCTTGGCGTTTTCGTCGCCTTCTTTCTCGGCCTCCTTGCCCCATATGGCCTGCCAGCCAGGGTTGACCAACACCTTGCCCACACTCTTGAAGTGGTGCCCCTGGACTTGACTGATGCGCGTGGTCACCATGAACTGCGCACTCGGGAAGAACACCGACATGAAGCGCTTGACCACCAGGTCGTAGAGCTTGAATTCGGCTTCGGACAAGCCGCTGGGCGCCTGCAGCGTGGGGATGATGGCGAAGTGGTCCGACACTTTGCTGTTGTCGAACACGCGCGGGATTTTGCGGATGTAGTTGTTGTTGAGTGCCACCAGCGCGTGCGGCTGCAGATGCTGGAAACCTTTGTCAGCCAGCATTTCAAAGGTCTGCTTCACAACAGGCACATAGTCTTCGGGCAGGTGGCGCGAGTCGGTACGCGGGTAGGTCAGGGCCTTGTGCTTTTCGTACAGGCTCTGCGCCAGCGCCAGCGTGGTCTTGGCCGAAAAGCCGAAGCGGCCGTTGGCCTCGCGCTGCAGGCTGGTCAGGTCGAACAGGCCGGGCGAGGCCTCGGTTTTGGGCGTGGATTCTTCGGTGACGGTAGCCGCCTTGCCGCGCACGGCGTCGGCGATCTCGATAGCGCGGCGCGCGTCCCAGACGCGGTCGGCCTTCTTTTCCTTGTCGTCCGCGTCCGCCTTCCAGGCCGGGTCGAACCACTTGCCGCCGTACTCCCCCGCTTCGGCCAGGAAGCTGGCGTGCACTTCCCAGTAATCGCGGCTGACAAACTTGCGGATCTGCTCTTCGCGCTCGACCACCACCGCCAGCGTGGGCGTCTGCACGCGGCCCACGGTGGTCAGAAAGAAGCCGCCGTCGCGCGAATTGAAGGCCGTCATGGCGCGCGTGCCGTTGATGCCGACCAGCCAGTCGGCTTCGGAGCGGCTACGCGCGGCGTCGGCCAGGCCCTGCATCTGCTGCTCGCTGCGCAGGTGGTCAAAACCGTCGCGGATGGCCTGCGGCGTCATCGACTGCAGCCACAGGCGCTTGACCGGCTTGCCCAAGGGCTTGACGCCACCCGCGTACTGCTCGATCAGGCGAAAGATCAGCTCCCCTTCGCGGCCCGCGTCACAGGCGTTGACGAGTTGCGTCACGTCCTTGCGCCTGGCCTGTTTGACCACCGCGCTCAGGCGGCTCTTGGTCTTGTCCACCGGCTTCAGGTCAAAGTGCGGCGGGATGACGGGCAGGTTGGCAAAACTCCACTTGCCGCGCTTGACATCGTACTGCTCGGGCGCCTGGATCTCGACCAGGTGACCGACCGCGCTGGTGACGACGTATTGCTCGTTTTCGAAATGGTCGTCGTGTTTGTCGAACTTGCCCGCCACGGGCGTGAGGGCGCGCACGATGTCTTGCGCCACCGAAGGTTTCTCGGCAATGACCAGTGTTTTCATGGTGTCTGCAATCTTGCTCTATACAATCCGTCTCTCGCGTGCGCGCATGTGTACGCGCGCCCGCCCATGTGCGCACACACGCGCACATGCATGAATTCAACATAACAAATTTTTGAACCGTGGCCAAAACCCCTGTCTCACGCCCCGCCGCCAAAAAGGCCGCCCCCAAGGCCGCAGCGTCCAGCCGACGCATCCAGGTGCGCCGCTCCGGCGTGCACGGCAAGGGCGTGTTTGCCCTGCAGGACATCGCCGAAGGCGAGACCATCATCGAGTACGTGGGCGAGGTCATCACCTGGGACGAAGCCCAGGACCGTCACCCGCACGACCCCAGCGACCCGAACCACACCTTCTATTTCCATGTTAACGAGGACCGGGTGATCGACGCGCTCTACGGCGGCAACTCCTCGCGCTGGATCAACCACAGCTGCGACCCGAACTGCGAGGCCGACGAGGAAAACGACCGCATCTTCATCAAGGCGCTGCGCAACATCAAGGCGGGTGAAGAGCTCAATTACGACTACGGCCTGATCATCGACGAGCCCTACACCAAGAAGCTCAAGGCCGAGTACCCCTGCTGGTGCGGCGCCAGGAACTGCCGCGGCACGCTGCTGGCCCCCAAGCGCCGGCCGGCCACGCCCAAGATCCCGAGCCAGAAGAAGAAATAACCGCCGCCGGGGCGCTCCCCTATGGAACTCTGGCCTGCCGAATCGATCTGGGAGCAAATCTCCCCCCTGCTGCCGGACTTCACCGTCGAGGTCCTGCCGGAGATCGACTCGACCAACACCGAACTCATGCGCCGCGCGCGCGCCGGGCAGACGGAGCCCACGCTGCTGGTGGCCGAGCGGCAAACCGCGGGCCGAGGTCGGCTGGGCAGGCCCTGGCAAAGTGCGGTGGGTGACTCGCTCACGTTTTCGCTGGGACTGCCGTTCGCACCGTGCGACTGGTCGGGCCTGTCGCTGGCCGTGGGTCTGGCGGTGGCGGAAAGCCTGCACCCCGACATCCGCCTCAAATGGCCCAACGACCTCTGGTGGCAGGATCGCAAGCTCGCGGGCATCCTGATCGAAGCTGCCACCTCGGGCGGGCGCAGCCAGGTCGTTGTCGGCGTCGGCATCAACATCCGGCCCCGGCCGGCCGAAGGCCTGTCCACGCCACCGGCAGCCCTCGCTGAACTCTGGCCCGAAGCCAGCGCAGGCGCGGCCCTGCTGCGCCTGATGCCCACGCTGGTGCGCACCCTGCAGGACTTTGAGCAGCAAGGTTTTGCGCCCCTGCAAGCCCGGTTTGAGGCCCGCGACGTGCTGCGCGGGCGCGAGGTTTACACCAGCGATGGTCTTTGTGGACAGGCGCTCGGCGTGGGCCCGACGGGTGCGCTACGATTGCTGCAAGCCGGGGGCGAGTGTCTGGTTGACAGTTCAGAAGTCAGCGTGCGCCCCCGACACTGAACCACGCCGGGCTTCGCCTGGTCCGGATTCACAGGCCGTACACACGGCCATCAACCCTGATGGAGATCCGCATGAGCATGAAACTCTATTACGCCCCTGGCGCCTGTTCCTTTGTCCCCCATGTCCTGCTGGAAATGAGCGGCACCAACTTTGAACCCACCATGGTCAAGCTGCACAAGGGCGAGCAGTACAACGAAGACTACAAACTGCTCAACCCGCGCAGCCAGGTGCCGGTGCTGGTGCACGACGCCAATGTGATCACCCAGATCGTGGCCATCACGCTGTACCTGGACATGCTGTTCCCGGGCCAGCATTTCCTGCCCACCGACCATCTGGCGCGTGCGCAGGCGCTGTCCACCTTCGCCTGGATGAACAACACGGTGCACCCGACGTTCACCCACATCTTCATGCCGAACAAATTCACGGACCAGCCCGAGGCGCAGGCCGCGATCAAGCAACACGCAATCGGCCAGTTCAAGACCCTGCTGGCGGACCTGCAGGAACTGGTGGTCAAGAAGAACGCCGCCGGCCACACCTGGCTGGCTGGCGCACATTTCAGCCCGCTGGACGCTTACGCCCTGACGCTGGCCCGCTGGGGCACGATTGCCGGCATCACCCCCGACGCCCATCCGGCACTCTGGGCCTTTGTCGAAAAAGTGGCCGAGGTGCCTGCGGTCGCCCGCGTGATCGAACGCGAACGCCTGCAGCTCAACATGGCCAAACCGGCCTGATTCAGTCCGGTAAACCGAAGCGCAACGTGAAACAGGCGCCCGGCGGCGTCTGTCCGGGGTTGGCCGCATCCACGGTGATGGTCGCGCCGTGGCGTTGCGCGATCTCGCGCACGATGGGCAGGCCCAGACCGGAACCGTCCACATTGGTACCCAGCGCCCTGTAGAAAGGCTGGAACACCAGCTCGCGCTCGGCCGGCGGGATGCCGGGACCGTTGTCTTCCACCTGCAGCACCAGGACCTTGCTGTACGGGTCCACCAGCACGCGAAGCGTCACCACGCCCGGACGCGCGGACGTGCTGGGCGTGTAGTGGATGGCGTTTTCCACCAGGTTGCGCACCATTTCCTTGAGCAGCGTCGGGTTGCCTTTGACGGTGACCCCCGGCGCATCGGCCTCGGCGCCGTCATAGCCCAGATCGATGCCCTTGTCGGCCGCGCGCGGAAAGCAGTCGAGCAGCACCTCGCTGGCCATGCTCACCATATTGCATTGCTGCTGCGGCAGGCTGGCGCCCCCACCCTCGGCGCGCGCCAACGCCAGCAGCTGGTTGACGGTATGCGTGGCCTGCACGCTGGCGCGGCCGATCTGCTGCAGCGAGCGTTTGAGCTCGTCTTCGCTGGCGCCGCTGCGCTGGGCCAGATCGGCCTGCATGCGCAGCCCGGCCAGCGGTGTCTTGAGCTGGTGCGCCGCATCGGCCAGAAAGCGCTTCTGGGTGGCAATCGAATCTTTCAGTCGATCGAGCAGGTCGTTCACCGACACCACCAGCGGCGCCACCTCCATCGGCACCGCCTTGTCATCCAGCGGACTCAGGTCATCGCTCTTGCGTGCGCGGATGCGCTCTTCGAGTTGCGACAGGGGCTTGATGCCGCGCACCAAAGCCAGCCACACCAACAACACCGCCAGCGGCAGGATGGCAAACTGCGGCAGCATCACGCCTTTGATGATTTCTGCCGCCAGCACCGAACGTTTTTCGCGGGTTTCGGCCACCTGCACCAGCGCAGGCCGGTGCCCGGCGGTGTCCAGCCGGATCCAGGTCCAGGCCACGCGCACTTCCATGCCGCGCATCTCGTCGTCGCGGATGCGCACCTCGTAGCTGTTGCCTCTTTCCTCGTCCTTCGGCGGCTCGGGCAGGTCGCGTTCGCCGCTGAGGAATTCGCCGCGCGTGCCCTTGACCTGGTAGTACACCAGGTCGGTCTCGTCGGCACGCAGGATTTCGCTGGCCGGCTGCGGCAGGTTGAACTGCGCACGCTGGTCGGCCCCCACACGCACCTGCTGCGCCAGCGCCTGCACGTTGTAGACAAGGGCGCGGTCAAAGGGCTTGT
>JAYRQF010000275.1:0-4039 GCA_041910735.1 Limnohabitans sp. | reverse complement strand
GAGCGAACGCAGCGCACGGTAGAGCGACAGCGGGCTCTCGGTGTAGCGTTTCTTGATGCGCTGGCCCACCTGCACCTGCATGAAGTCGCCCGCGGCGATCAGTTCCTTGGCGCGCGCCACCGCCTGCAGGTAATCGTCCTTGGCGAATTCGCGCTCGGCAGGATAGGTCTGGCTGGCCTTGACCACCGGGGCGCTGACCGAGTACTTGAGCATTTCCTTGAGTTCACGCAGGCGCTTTTTGGCGTTGGCCCAAGCCTCAGGCTGGGCCGGATCGGCGTAGACGATCAGGTACAGCTTGCCCGAGAGGTTGTCGATGACCGCCAGCTCCTCGCACTGCAACAGCAGGATGTCGGGCGTGCCCAGGGTGTCGGGCGGGCAGGTGGTTTCGAGCTTTTTCTCGATGTAACGCACCGCGTCATAGCCGAAATAACCGGCCAGACCGCCACAAAAACGCGGCAGGCCGGGGCGCAGCGCCACCTTGAAGCGATTCTGGTACTGCTCGATGAAGTCCAGCGGGTTGCCGGCAGCCGTCTCGACCACCTGACCGTCGCGAACAACCTCGGTTTTGGCCTCGGCGCCGAAGCCGCTGGCGCGCACCAGCGTGCGGGCCGGCAAGCCGATGAAGCTGTAGCGGCCAAAACGCTCGCCGCCCACCACGGATTCGAGCAGGAAACTGTATTTGCCGCCGTCTTTGGAGTGGGCCAGCTTGAGGTAGAGCGAGAGCGGGGTTTCAAGGTCGGCAAAGGCTTCGAGCATCAGGGGGATGCGGTTGTAGCCCTGGCCAGCTAGGCTTTTGAATTCAAGTTCGGTGATCACGGGTGAGCTTTCTTGGGCTCGGCGAGCTGCGGTTCAAATGCGGGCAGCTAGCGCGGGTTCATCCAGTTGCCCGGCAAGGAGCGGGCGCGGGTGGCGGACAGGGCCGCCGGCACAATTCAGTCAGGCCGGCTGACGCCAGGGCCAGGCTCCCCGGTCCTCACGGTGGGTGAAGACCGGCGCAAGGGCTGCGCTCAGGGGGTGGTGGATGAACAACATGATGGAAACAAGTGTAGCAAAGGCCGCTGACGCGCCGACTCAGCGCGCAATCAGTGCTGTCGGGATGTCGGTCAGCGCGTCCACCCAGGCCAGCGCCGGGGTTTGCCGGATCGGCTCGCCGTGGTTGTAGCCGTAGGTGACCAGCACCACAGCGCAGCCCGCCGCATGCCCCGCCTGCGCGTCGTTGCTGGAGTCGCCCACCATCAGCGTTTGCCCGGGCACCGTGTCCAGCGCCTCGCAGGTTTTGAGCAAAGGCAAGGGGTCCGGCTTTTTGCGCTCGAAGCTGTCACCGCCAAACACCTGAGCGAAATGGCCTGCCAGCCCCTTGGCCTGCAGCAGGTCACGGGCAAAGGCCAGCGGCTTGTTGGTCAGGCAGGCCAGCACAAGGCCCGCCCCGCGCAAAGCCTGCAGCCCCTCGATCACGCCCGGGTAGACCTCGGAAAAGTCACCGTTGATGCCCAGATAGTGGTGCTGGTAACGCGCCCAGGCCCTCTCGTACAGACTGTCCACGGTCCATGCCGGGCAGGCCTGCCCGTAGCCTTTGGCCTCGGGCAAGGCCATCTGGTGTGCCAGCACCGAGCGGATCAGGTGCTCGGAGCCCTTGCCTACGGTGCGCTCGACCAGGGCGCGCGTGACGGGCGGCAGGTCCAGGTCGGCCAGTGTGCGGTTGAGGGCGACTTCAAAGTCGCCCAGCGTGTCCACCATCGTCCCGTCCAGATCGACGATGGCGGCACGAAAACGTTGCAGCCCCATCAGGCGAGCGCGGCACGCATCTGATCGATCACACCCTTGTAGTCGGGCTTGCCGAATATCGCGCTGCCGGCCACAAAGGTGTCGGCGCCGGCGTCGGCCACGCGGCGAATGTTGTCGGCCTTGATGCCGCCGTCCACTTCGAGGCGGATGTCGCGCCCGCTGCGTTCGATCCACTGGCGAGCCTGCTCGACCTTGCGCAGCGCCGAATCGATGAAGCTCTGCCCGCCAAAGCCGGGGTTTACGCTCATGATCAGGATCAGGTCGATCTCGTCGATGGCCCACTCCAGCACATTCAGCGACTCGGCCGGGTTGAACACCAGCCCCGCCTTGACGCCCTTGCTCTTGATGGCCTGCAGGCTGCGGTGCACATGGGCGCTGGCGTCCGGATGGAAGCTGATCAGGTCGGCGCCGGCCTCGGCAAACGAGGCCGCCAGCGCATCCACCGGCGAAATCATCAGGTGCACGTCGATCGGCACGGCCACGCCTGCGGGCGTTTTGGCATGCGGCTTGAGGGCCTGGCAAATCATGGGACCGAAGGTGAGGTTGGGCACGTAATGGTTGTCCATCACGTCAAAGTGGATCCAGTCGGCGCCGGCGGCAATGACGTTTTTCACTTCTTCGCCCAGTCGGGCGAAATCGGCCGACAGGATGGAAGGGGCAATGCGGTAGGTGTGGCTCATCCCACAATTGTCGCAGTTACCATGCTGGCATGCCCAGCCACGTCAACGACTCCGATTACGCCTTTCGCATCGACACCGAGCCGCAGTTCCTGCCCGGGCAGAGCGATCCTGCGTCAGGCCGCTACGCCTTTGCCTACACCATCACCATCACCAACACCGGTCGTGTGCCGGCGCAGCTGATCTCGCGGCACTGGACCATCGAGGATGCCAGCGGGCGCACCGAGGAGGTCAAGGGTCTGGGCGTGGTGGGCGAGCAACCCGTGCTCAAACCGGGCGAGGCCTTCCAGTACACCAGCGGGTGCCAGCTGCGCACCTCGCACGGCATCATGCACGGCAGCTATTTCTTTGTGGCCGTGGACGGACACCGTTTTGACGTGCCGATCGCGGCCTTCATCCTGCAGTCGGGCAATGGCGGCGAGCCTGGTCGCACCCTGCACTGATTCCCCGCCACGCTTGCGGTTATTCTTGCCCCATGGGTGAATTTGACCTGATCGACCGCTTCTTCAAGCGATCCGCCAAACACGCTGACCTGGGGATTGGCGATGATTGCGCCTTGCTGTCGCCCCGCCCCGGCCACCAGCTGGCCCTGTCTGCCGACATGCTGGTGGAAGGCCGCCATTTTTTGAGCACGGTGGACCCGGTGTCCCTCGGCCACAAAAGCCTTGCGGTCAACCTCAGCGATCTTGCCGCCTGCGGCGCCGAACCCCGCGCCTTCCTGCTGTCCCTGTCTTTGCCCCGCGCCGATGCAGCATGGCTGGAAGGTTTCTCGCAAGGCCTGTTCGCACTGGCCGACGCGCACGGGTGCGAGCTGATCGGCGGCGACACAACACAAGGGCCCCTCAACATCTCGATCACTGTACTGGGCGATGTGCCACGCGGGCATGCCTTGCTGCGCAGTGGTGCGCGCGCCGGAGACGACATCTACGTGAGCGGAACCGTTGGAGACGCCCGTCTTGCGCTGGAGGTGTTTCGGGGGAAGTTGAGCCTGCCCGAGGCTGTCTTCAGGCGCTGCCGTGATCGCATGGAACGACCCACACCCCGTGTCGCGCTCGGCATGGGCCTGCGCGGCGTGGCCACTGCCGCGGCCGACATCAGTGACGGTTTGCTGGGCGATCTGGGCCACATCCTGTGCCAAAGCGGCGTGGGCGCACAACTGGATCTGGTGGCCTGCGAAGGCCTGCTGTCCTGCCGCCATGACATGCCCCTTTCCGAGTCGTGGCTGCGCACCTGCGTGCTCTCGGGCGGTGACGACTATGAACTGGTCTTCACCGCACCACCGGTGCTGCGTGATGCGGTGCAACAGGCCGCCAAAGCCAGCCAGACCACCGTGACCTGCATTGGCACGGTCACGGCAGCCTCAGACATCGCGCTGCTGGACAGACAGGGCCAACGTGTGGACTCCTCCTTTGCCTCTTTTGACCACTTTGCGCAGAACTATTGAGTCGGCATCAATGAACTTGAATCAAGCGGCATAGCGAACCGGACCATGCTCGAAGTATTTACGAATCCGTTCAGGCTGGCGTTGCACGCTGCGCAAGTGACGCGCGGTGGCCTTGACCAGTTGCAGCTTGGTG
>JAYRQF010000274.1:0-6871 GCA_041910735.1 Limnohabitans sp. | reverse complement strand
GTCGTCGGCCACGGCGCGCAGGGCGCGGCCGGTGCCGGTCTTCTGGAAGAACAGGGACAGGGCGGCCACCAGCACGGCGGCGACCACGGCGGCGATCACGTCTTCCTGGTTGACCAGCACACCGCCCTCGAAGAAGCTTTCCAGAACGAACATGGGGTCCTTGGGCATGCCCACGTCGATCTTGTAGATGTCGCTGCCAAAGATGGTCTGGCCCAGACCTTCAATGAAGTAGGTGATGCCCAGCGTGGCCATCAGCAGCGTCACGCCTTCCTGGTTGACCAGATGGCGCAGCACGAAGCGTTCGACCAGCCAGGCCAGCAGGAACATCACGCCGGTGGCCAGCGCGAAAGCCAGCAGGTTGGTCAGCAGCTTGCTGTCCAGACCCAGCCACTGCGGAATCCACTCCGAAAAGCGGGCCATGGCCAGTGCGGCCAGCAGCACCATGGCGCCTTGCGCGAAGTTGAAGACGCCCGAGGCCTTGTAGATCAGCACAAAACCCAGCGCGATCAGGGAATACAGCATGCCGGCCATGAGGCCGCCAAACAGGGTTTCAAGAAAGAATGCCATTTGCCTGTCCTTCTCAGTGTGAGGTGCCCAGATAGGCCCGGATCACGTCTTCGTTGTTGCGCACTTCTTCGGGTGCGCCATCGCCGATCTTTTTGCCGTAGTCCAGCACCACGACGCGGTCGGAAATGTCCATCACCACGCCCATGTCGTGCTCGATCAGCACGATGGTGGTGCCGAACTCGTCGTTCACGTCGAGGATGAAGCGGCACATGTCCTGCTTTTCTTCCAGGTTCATGCCGGCCATCGGCTCGTCAAGCAGCAGCACCTGCGGCTCCATGGCCAGGGCGCGACCCAGGTCCACGCGCTTTTGCAGGCCGTAGGGCAGCTGGCCCACGGGCGTCTTGCGGAAAGCCTGGATTTCGAGGAAGTCGATGATGTGCTCGACAAATTCGCGGTGGGCTTCCTCTTCGCGCTGGGCCGGGCCCACGCGCAGCGCCTGCAGGAACAGGTTGCTTTTGATCTTGAGGTTGCGGCCCGACATGATGTTGTCGATCACGCTCATGCCCTTGAACAGGGCCAGGTTCTGGAATGTGCGGGCGATGCCCATCTCGGCCACCTGGCGGCTGTTCATGTGGTCGAACTGCTGGCCACGGAAGGTGATCGAGCCTTCGGACGGTGTGTAAACACCGTTGATGCAGTTGAGCATGGAGCTCTTGCCGGCGCCGTTGGGGCCGATGATGGAGCGGATCTCGTGTTCCTTGACGTTGAACGAGATGTCGGTCAGCGCCTTGACGCCGCCAAACCGCAGGCTGATGTTCTGGATGTCGAGGATGACATCGCCAATCACTTTGCTCATGCTGCTGCCTTCACGGGGGTGAATGTTTTTGCGTCGAAGATCTTGAGGGTGGCGCTCACGCTGCCGGTGCGGCCGTCTTCGAACTTCACAACGGTTTCAATGAACTGCTCGGACTTGCCGCCGTACAGGCCATCGATCAGCGGCTGGTACTTCTCGGCGATGAAACCGCGGCGCACCTTGTTCGTGCGGGTGAGTTCGCCGTCGTCTGCATCCAGTTCCTTGTGCAGCACCAGGAAGCGGCTGACCTGGCTGCCTGCGAGCATGGCGTCTTCGGCCAGGTCGGCGTTGACCTTTTCCACGCAGTCCTTGATCAGCTCGTACACCTCGGGCTTGGCGGCCAGGTCGGTGTAGCCGGCGTAGGGCAGGTTGCGGCGCTCGGCCCAGTTGCCCACGGCGTCAAAGTCGATGTTGATCATCACGCACACTTTTTCGCGGCCGTCGCCATAGGCTACGACCTCCTTGATGTGCGGGAAGAACTTGAGTTTGTTCTCCACGTACTTGGGCGCGAACATGGCGCCGTTGTTGGCGCCGCCCTTGATGCGGCCCACGTCCTTGACGCGGTCGATGATCTTGAGGTGCCCGTGGCTGTCGATGAAGCCGGCGTCGCTGGTGTGGTACCAGCCATCCTGCGTCAGCACTTCTTCGGTGGCCTTGGCGTTCTTGTAGTACTCCTTGAGCAGGCCAGGCGACTTGACCAAGATTTCGCCGTTGTCGGCCAGCTTGATCTCCACGCCCTTGCAGGGCACGCCCACGGTGTCGGCGCGTGCTTCGTTGTCGGGTTGCAGGCAGACGAACACGGCGGTCTCGGTGGAGCCGTAGAGCTGCTTGATGTTGATGCCGATGGATCGGTAGAAGGTGAACAGGTCGGGGCCGATGGCTTCACCGGCGGTGTAGGCCACACGCACGCGGGAAAAACCCATGTTGTTGCGCAGCGGGCCGTAGACCAGCCAGTCGCCCAGCTGGTAGCTCAGGCGGTCCATCAGACCGACGGATTTGCCGTCCATCAGGTCCGGGCCCACGCGCCTTGCCACGTTCATGAAGTGGTGGAACATCTTGCGCTTGAAACTGCCCGCGTCTTCCATGCGGATCATCACGCTGGTGAGCATGCCCTCGAACACGCGGGGCGGTGCAAAGTAATAGGTCGGACCGATTTCCTTGAGGTCGATGCTGATGGTGGCGGCCGACTCGGGGCAGTTGACCACGTAGCCGCACACCAGCCACTGGGCATAGCTGAAGATGTTCTGGCCGATCCAGGCCAGCGGCATGTAGGCCAGTACATCTTCCTTTTCGGTCAACTTGTCGAATTCGGCACCGGCGCGGGCGCGGTCGATCAGCGAACGGTGGGTGTGCACCACGCCCTTGGGGTTGCCGGTGGTGCCCGAGGTGAAGAACATGGCCGCCACATCGTCCATCACGGCTTTTTCCGCTTCGGTGTGGAAGAACTGCGGGTGCTGCTGGGCAAACACTTTGCCGCTGGCTTCGAGTTCGTCAAGCGAGCCCAGGCCGTCTTCGGTGTAGTTGCGCAGGCCGCGCGGGTCGTCGTAGAAGATGTGCTGCAGCTGCGGGCTTTGCTCGCGCACTTCCAGCATCTTGTCGACCTGCTCCTGGTCCTCGACCACGGCGAAGCGCACTTCAGCGTTGTTGATCGGGAACACGCATTCGGCGGCCACCGCGTCCTGGTACAGCGGGATCGGGATCGCGCCCAGCGACTGCGCGGCCAGCATGGTGGCGTACAGGCGCGGGCGGTTGGCGCCCACCACGATCAGGTGCTCGCCACGGCGCAGCCCGGCCTGGTGCAGGCCGCAGGCCACATGCTCGACCAGTTTGGCCAGATCGGCCCAGGACATGGTCTGCCAGATGCCGTATTCCTTCTCGCGCAAGGCCGGGGCCTGGGGGCGCTGTTTGGCGTGCTGCAGCAGCAGTTGGGGAAAAGTGTTTTGTGTCACTTCAGCAGTCTCCAAAAAGACTTTCCGTGGAAAGCTGATCAAATTTGCGACGATCGTAGGCGGCAGTTTGACGCCAAGTTGTCGTTGCGACGACAATTAAGGGAAGACCCCTGGCACGACTGACCTCTGGCTGACAAAACCATGACCGTTGCTTTCCCCACCGTTTTTCAACGGCGACGCCCTGCCACACAGGAAGAGCTGGCGCAGATTCCCTGGTTGCAGTTGCTCGGTGAAGAAGAGCGCGCCGAGGTGGTGCCGCGCATCGTGGTGTCCGATCCGCAGCCGGGCGACTATGTCTGCCGCATCGGCCGGCCGGTGACCTACTGGTTCGGGGTGGTGTCGGGTCTGCTCAAGATGAGCAGCGACAACGAAAGCGGCCAGACCATGACTTTTACCGGTGTTCCGCCCGGCGGCTGGTTTGGCGAGGGCACGGTGCTCAAGCGCGAGAGCTACCGCTACAACATCCAGCCGCTGCGCCCCAGCGTGGTGGCCGGTCTGCCGGTCGACACCTTCCACTGGCTGATCGACCACTCGCTGGGGTTCAACCGTTTCATCATGAACCAGCTCAACGAGCGCCTGGGCCAGTTCATTGCGGCGCGCGAGATCGACCGCCTGACCAACCCCGAGATCAAGGTGGCACGCCATCTGGCGGCCTTGTTCAACCCGGTGCTGTTCCCGGGCGTGGGCGAGGTGCTGCGCATCACCCAGCAGGAGCTGGCCTATCTGGCTGGCCTCTCGCGCCAGCGGGTCAACGAGGCCCTGCGCCGGCTGGAGCAGCAGCATCTCATTCAGATCGAATACGGCGGTCTGCGCATCCTGGACATGGAGGGGCTGAGGCGGTCCCTGTTCGAGCAAAGCGGCGACAATCGCTGAACTTTTCCGACCGACTGCCGCATGCCAACGCCTCCTCCCAAGACCCTGTCCGTACGCCGTGTTTCCCGCGAGGAAGCCCTGTCCGCGCCGGGCGCGGCGCCAGCCACCTCGCGCCTGAACAAACGCATGGCCGAGCTGGGCCTGTGCTCGCGCCGCGAAGCCGATGCCTGGATCGAACAGGGCTGGGTGCGCGTGAACGGGCAGGTGGCCGGCATGGGCATGCAGGTCACACCCGCTGACCGCATCACCGTGGACAAGGCGGCTGAACAGAAGCAACAACAACAGGTGACCATCCTGCTGCACAAGCCGGTGGGCTATGTGAGCGGCCAGGCCGAAGACGGGCACCAGCCCGCCGTGACCCTGGTGCAGGCGCGCAACCACTGGCAGGGCGATCCCTCACGCACCCGCTTCAGTCCTGCGCAGCTGCGCGGCCTGGCGCCCGCGGGCCGGCTGGACATCGACTCGGTGGGTCTGCTGGTGCTCACGCAGGACGGCCGTGTGGCCCGCCAGCTGATCGGCGAAGACTCCGACATTGAAAAAGAGTATCTGGTGCGCGTCATCTGGCAGGGTCCGCAAGGTGACGTCACGCAGAACGTGCAGGCCGCGTTCCCGCGCGAACAGCTGGCGCGCCTGCGCCACGGCCTGAGTCTGGACGGTAAGGCGCTCAAGCCCGCGCAGGTGGACTGGCAAAACCCCGAGCAGCTGCGCTTCGTCCTCAAGGAAGGCAAGAAGCGCCAGATTCGGCGCATGTGCGAACAGGTCGGCCTCAAGGTGGTCGGCCTCAAGCGCATCCGCATGGGAAGCGTGACGCTGGGGCAGCTGCCGGCGGGGCAGTGGCGCTATCTGGCACCGCACGAGCGGTTCTGACCCCCTTGAAATGTTTTTCAGCGCCCCCAAGTGCGGGGCGTTTTGGTTTTCTCTTTCCGACAACAAGCAACATGAGCAAACAAACCCATGCCTTCCAGGCCGAAGTGGCCCAGCTGCTGCACCTGGTCACCCACTCGCTGTATTCCAACAAGGAAATCTTCCTGCGCGAGCTGATCTCCAACGCCTCCGACGCCTGCGACAAGCTGCGTTTTGAGGCGCTGAACAACGCCGCCCTGTACGAAGACGCGCCCGAGTTGCAGGTGCGTCTGGCCTACGACAAGGACGCCAAAACGCTGACCATCACCGACAACGGCATCGGCATGAGCGCGCAGGAGGCGATCGACCACTTGGGCACGATCGCCAAGAGCGGCACCAGGGACTTCATGAGTCGCCTTTCAGGTGACCAGAAAGCCGACGCGCAGTTGATCGGCCAGTTCGGCGTGGGCTTTTACTCAGGCTTCATCGTCGCCGACAAGATCACCGTGGAGTCGCGCCGCGCCGGGCTCAAGCCTGAAGAGGGCGTGCGCTGGATCAGCGGCGGCACGGGCGACTTCGAGGTCGAAACGATCACGCGTGCCGAGCGCGGCACCAGCGTGATCCTGCACCTGCGCGAAGACGCGCTCGATTACGCCAACGCCTGGAAGCTCAAGGACATCGTCGGCAAGTATTCCGACCACATCAGTCTGCCCATCCGCATGGAAAAGGAAGAGTGGAAGGACGGCGAGCTGATCGACCCCAACGATGAAAAAGCCGGCCGCAAGCCCGGCGGCATGGTCAAGACAGGCGAGTGGGAAACCATCAACCAGGCCAGCGCCTTGTGGACCCGGCCCAAGAAGGACATCACGGACGAGCAGTACCAGGACTTCTACAAACAGATCAGCCGCGACTTCCAGGATGCACTGACCTGGAGTCACAACCGCGTCGAAGGCAGCACCGAATACACCCAGCTGCTCTATATCCCGTCCAAAGCACCGATGGACTTGTGGAACCGCGACAAGAAGGCGGGTATCAAGCTGTATGTGAAACGCGTGTTCATCATGGATGAGGCCGAGGCGCTCATGCCCACGTACATGCGCTTCGTCAAGGGCGTGGTGGACTCGGCCGATCTGCCGCTGAACGTCAGCCGTGAGCTGCTGCAGGAAAGCCGCGACGTCAAAGCCATCCGCGAGGGCAACACCCGTCGCGTGCTGTCCATGCTCGAAGATCTGGCCAAGCATGACAAGGAACCGGTGCCCGGTGAGGATGGCGTGACCGACGTGCTGAGCGACGAGGACAAGGCCAAGCTGGGCCAGTACACGAAGTTCTACGCCGAGTTTGGCGCCGTGCTCAAGGAGGGCCTGGGCGAGGACTTTGGCAACCAGGCGCGCATCGCCAAACTGCTGCGTTTTGCCTCGACCACCAGCGACACCGTGAGCGTGAGCCTGGCCGACTACAAGGCCCGCATGAAGGAAGGCCAGGAGGCGATCTACTACATCACCGCCGACACGATGGCCGCGGCCAAAAACAGCCCGCAGCTCGAAGTCTTCAAGAAAAAGGGCATCGAGGTGCTGCTCATGACCGACCGGGTCGACGAGTGGGCGCTGTCTTTCCTGCACGAATTTGACGGCACCCCGCTGCAAAGCGTGGCCAAGGGCGCGGTCGATCTGGGCAAGCTGCAGGACGAGGCCGAGAAGAAGGCCGAAGAGGCTGCGGCCGAGGCCTTCAAGCCGGTGCTGGCCAAGCTCAAGGAAGCCCTGAAAGACAAGGCCGAAGACGTGCGCGTGACCAGCCGCCTGGTCGACTCACCGGCCTGCCTGGTGGTCAAGGACGACGGTGGCATGAG
>JAYRQF010000273.1:0-2127 GCA_041910735.1 Limnohabitans sp. | reverse complement strand
CAGGCCCTGCAGGGCGCCGTAGTGGCGTTCATTGAGGCGATAGTCCTTGATGACCGGCAGCCAGGTGCGGTCCATTTCGTCCAGGGTGAGCCACAGGGTGCGGATGGCGCGCTTGAGCACCGAGGTGAAGCACAGGTCGAAGTCCCAGCCTTCGGCCTTGAGCAGCTGGCCGGCCGACATGGCCTGCTGCACGCCCACGGGCGTCAGATCGACATCGGTCCAGCCGGTGAAGCGGTTTTCGAGGTTCCAGGTGGATTCGCCGTGGCGGATCAGGACAAGTTTGTACATGGCTGAGGTTCTAAAACGATGTTGAAAAACAGGGGGTAAAACAGGGCGATGGCCGGCATTTTAGAATTTGCGCTTGCCGGCTCCCTGACGGGGGCCCCTTTTTTGAGCTGAACAAGGTAAGAAACAAGTGAGTTTTCTGATCAACAACTGGATGCTGATCCTGATCGCGCTGACTTCCGGTGGCGCGCTGCTGTGGCCCGTGCTCTCGCAGGGCAAGGGCCTGAACCCGGCCGAAGCCGTGCAGCTGATGAACCGCGACAAGGCGGTGGTGATCGATGTGTGCGAACCCGGCGAATACGCTGCCGGCCACATTGCCGGTGCCCGCAACGTGCCCCTGGCCCAGCTTGAAGCCCAGCTGCCCGGCATTGTGAAAAACAAGGCTACCCCGGTGATTCTGGTGTGTCAGGCCGGCGCCCGCTCAAACCGCGCCCTCACGGTGGCCCGCAAACTGGGCTACGAAAATGCCCAGAGCCTGGCCGGTGGCCTCAAGGCCTGGCAGGCCGCCAGCATGCCCGTGTCCAAAGCCTGACCCTTCAAGGAGTTCCTGATGCAAGCCGTGAAGATGTACACCACCGCCGTCTGTCCCTACTGCGTGCGCGCCAAGCAGATCCTCAAGGCCAAAGGGGTGGAGCAAATCGAGGAGATCCGTGTGGACACCGCGCCCGAGCTGCGCGAACACATGATGCAGATCACCGGTCGCCGCACCGTGCCGCAGATCTTCATCGGCGACACCCATGTGGGCGGCTGCGACGACCTGATGGCGCTGGACGCCAGGGGCGGTCTGTTGCCGCTGCTGCAGAGCGCATAATCCTTCGGTCTGAAATTCCTTTGCGGCCCTGACGGGCCGCTCTTTTTGCACGAAAGAAAACCATGTCCGACAACGCCACCCCCGTGTTCCAGATCCAGCGCGTCTACCTCAAGGAAGCGTCCCTGGAGCAGCCCAATTCTCCGGCCATCCTGCTGGAGCAGCAGCAACCCAGCGTGGACATCCAGCTCGGCGTGGAAGCCACCCCGGCGGCCGAAGGCGTTTACGAAGTGGCCGTGACCGCCACCGTGCACACCAAGATCGGCGACAAGACCGTGTTCCTGGCCGAGTGCAAGCAGGGCGGCATTTTTGAAATCCGCAACCTGCCCGAAGACCAGATGGGCCCGATCATGGGCATCGCCTGCCCGCAGATCGTCTACCCCTACCTGCGCGGCAACATGGCCGACCTGATCACCCGCGCCGGCTTCCCGCCGGTGCACCTGGCCGAAATCAACTTTCAGGCCATGTACGAGCAGCAGCAAGCCCAGCAGGCCGGCGCCACTGCGCAGTAATTTTCCTTTTCGGCCGTGAGCCTGCGCATCACCTTCATTGGCGCCGGTGCCTGGGGCACGGCCCTGGCCATTGCCGCCTGCCGCCTGCCCGGTGCGCGCGAGGTTCGCCTGCATGTGCGTGACGCGCAGCAGGCCGATGCGATGCGCAGCGCGCGGGTCAACGCCCGCTACCTGCCCGGTCTGCTGTTGCCTGAAACGCTGCAGATCCTCACCGGTCCCCTCAGCGAGCTCACCCAGGGGGCTGCGGCAGACGACCTGTTCATTTTGGCCACTCCGATGGCGGGCCTGCGCCAGACCTTGACGGCACTGGCCGGGGTGCCGTCTTCGGTGGCCTGGCTGTGCAAGGGCTTTGAGGCTGGCACCGGTCTCATGCCGCACGAGGTGCAGGCCCAGGTGGCGCCCGCCTTGCGGGCCGGCGCCCTGAATGGCCCCAGCTTTGCGCAGGAGGTGGCCAGCGGCCAGCCCACGGCGCTGGTGGCAGCCAGCCCGCACGCCGCCGTGCGCGATGCGCTGGTGGCGGCT
>JAYRQF010000272.1:0-5866 GCA_041910735.1 Limnohabitans sp. | reverse complement strand
CGCTTTTTTTGGCGCTGCACGCCGCCCTGCCCCAGACCCAGTGCACCCGCTGCGGCTACCCCGACTGCGCGGCTTACGCACGCGCCATGGCCTCAGGCGAGGCCGAGGTCAACCAGTGCCCCCCCGGTGGTCAGGCTGGTGTTGAACGGCTGGCCCGCCTGACGGGCCGCCCTGCCCTGCCCCTGAGCCCGGAACACGGCAGTGAAGGCCCGCGCCACATCGCCGTCATCGACGAGTCCTGGTGCATCGGTTGTACCCTGTGCATCAAGGCCTGCCCGACCGATGCGATCGTCGGCAGCAACAAACGCATGCACACCGTGATCGAACCCTGGTGCACAGGTTGCGAGCTGTGCATCCCGGTTTGCCCGGTGGACTGCATCCAGCTGGAGAACGTCACCGGCGAGCGCACGGGCTGGGCCGCATGGTCACAGGCAGAGGCCGACACGGCACTGCGCCGTTACGAAGCCCGCCAGGTGCGGCTTGTGCGCGAAACCCGTGAACACGACGAGCGACAGGTGGCCAAGGCCGAAATGAAGCTGGCCGATCTGCCTACCCACACCAAGGTGGAGGAAGGTCCCGGAGCCCAAACCGAGCTCGACCGCAAACGCGCCATCATCGAAGCTGCTCTGGCAAAAGCCCGGGCAAAGCAGGCACAGCGCTGAGCTGTGCGGCCGTGCTTCGCTTGCATATCCTGCCGATCACCCTGCAGTCGCACCCGTCAAAGGTGCAGGAATGCGATACCCGGTATTTTTCAAGGGGTTCCCGCAGATGGGCAAAAGGATTCAGACACGCTTTTTATACTTCAAGCTTTATCAATTTTGTCGCAATTACCAATTTGAAATTGGTTTGCGGCGAGATGGCCATTGTCTGCCTGGCCGCTTCCTCGGAGTGCCTGCTTGAATTCCTCACCGGTTGATGCATCCCCGTGCCCTCGCTGGGTGTGGCTGCTCATGGCCGCATGGCTGTTTTACAGCCTGGGAATGCTGGCATGGCATGTTCTTCAAGACCCTTTCTTCACTGGCATTTGCAGTGCATCCTGACATGTCTGTTTCTCACCTGGCGGGGCTGACCCACACCGACCGCATCCTCCAGCCTCAACGTGCGGGCGCCGACCGCAACATGCTTGGGGTGATGGCTTTTCTGGCCCTGACCGGACTGGGGGTTGGTTTTTATACGGACACCACTGCACTGGCGCTGGCTGTGGCCCTGCCCGCCTGGGTGGTGCCAGCCCTGATCTACCGTGCGGCGCCAGGTTCGCTGGCTTCGCGCATGGCCATTGCCATGGCACTGATGGTGTATGCGGCCTTGATGATCCAGCAAAGTCGTGGACTGGTGGAAACCCATTTCGGCATCTTTGCACTGCTGGCCTTTCTGCTGTACTACCGCGACTGGCGTCCGATCGTGTGTGCTGCGGGTCTGATCGCGGTGCACCACATCGGCTTTGGCGCCCTGCAGTATTTCGATATGGCCGGTGTGCGCCTGCTGCCGGGCCGGGTGCATCCCGAAATCATCGTGCTGCACGCGGCCTATGTGGTGTTCGAAGCGGGTGTGCTGATTTTCATGGCCAGCATCCTGCAGCGCGAGGCACTCGAATCGGCCATGGTGGCTGAACTGGCGGCGCAGATTGGAGATGGCAACTTCCAGCAAAAGGGCACACAGGCCAACGGTCAGGCCTTCCCGCTGCTGCACAAGGTTTCGCAAATGCAGCACTCGCTGCAGTCGAACCTGCAGGACATCATCGGCGTGATGACAGCTGTGGCCCAAGGGCACCTGGACCGCCGCGTCACGGTAGAAGCACGTGGCGATCTGGCGGCACTCAAAGACAACATCAACCGCAGCATCGAAGCCCAGCAGTCGGTATTCCAGGACATCACCCGGGTCATGCAGGGTGTTGCCCAAGGCGACTACAGCCGCCGCGTCACAGCCGATGCGCACGGCGAACTCGACGGACTCAAACACAACATCAACCAAAGCATGCAGGCGCAACAGACGGTGTTCCAGGACATCGCAGAAGTCATGCGCAGCATGTCCGAAGGCCGGCTGCAAATGCGTGTGACGGCTCAGGCCCGTGGTGAGCTCGAGGCACTCAAGCAGGACATCAACCAGTCACTCGATGCCCTGCACGGAGCGATGACCACCATCCACCACAACGCGCGTCAGGTGGCAGCCGCTTCTGGCGAAGCATCCAACGCCATCGGCCAGATTTCGGACGGGGCCCGACACCAGACCGATGCCATACGTCAGGTCAGTGTGGCGGTGCGACAGACCCTGACCTCGGTGGCCGAGGTTTCCACAAACACCGAGCAGGCCAGCCAGCAGGCCCGGCAGTCCTTTGCGCTGGTGCGCAGCGGCATGGACAAGATGGAAGCGATGGTGCAGGTCGTCAACAACATCGCCGCCAACTCCGAAAAAATCAACAAGATCACCGAGGTGATCGAAAGCATCGCCAACAAGACCAACCTGCTGTCGCTCAACGCAGCCATAGAAGCCGCACGTGCGGGCGAGCATGGGAAGGGCTTTGCCGTGGTGGCAGACGAAGTGGGGAAACTGGCACTCAACAGCGCCGAGAGCTCTCAGGAGATCGCTCTCCTGGTGCGTCAGGCTGTCGAGGAAGCCCGCAGCGCCGTCAAGGCCGTGCAGGAGGTCAGCCAGGACATGAACGGCATCGAACAGGGCACGCAGGCCACCGACGAGATGCTGCGCCGAATTGCCGCCGCACTGGAAGAGCAAAGCGCAGCCGTGGACCAGATCAACACCAACCTGACCAACCTCGACCACATCGCCCAGAGCAATGCCTCGGCTTCGGAAGAGATCACTGCCACCGTGATGGAACTGACCAAGATTGCCGAGGCGACACGCGCCGAAGTCCAGCGATTTCAGGGCTGAATCCGGCTGCCAGTGGGCAGCCGGTTCTGCCCTGCCATTCAGGCCGAAGCCAGCTTTTCAAAAGCGCTGACCACTTCCGGCGGGGCCTGCACCAGCTCGATCAGCACGCCTTCGCCACCGATCGGGAACTCGTCGTTGCCCTTGGGGTGCAAAAAGCAGATGTCGAAGCCGGCAGCGCCCTTGCGGATACCACCGGGGGCAAAGCGCACACCGTTGGCCGTGAGCCACGCCACCGCCTCGGGCAGCCTGTCGATCCACAGGCCAACATGGTTGAGCGGCGTGGTGTGCACGGCCGGCTTTTTCTCAGGGTCCAGCGGCTGCATCAGGTCGACTTCGACCTTGAACGGACCGGAGCCCATCGCGCAGATGTCCTCGTCCACGTTCTCGCGTTCGCTTTTGAACGTGCCGGTGACTTCCAGGCCGAACATGTCGACCCAGAGTTTTTGCAGGCGGGTCTTGTCAGGCCCGCCGATGGCGATCTGCTGAACGCCCAGCACCTTGAACGGGCGGCTCATCATTCAAACTCCACGATCACCTGGTCGACCGACAGGGACTCGCCCTTGCTGGCCACCACTTTCTTGACCACGCCATCCTGGGCCGCGAAGAGGATGTTTTCCATCTTCATGGCTTCGATCACGGCGACGCGTTCGCCGGCCTGTACCTTCTGGCCCGGCTGCACAGCCACGTCCACCAGCAGGCCCGGCATGGGCGAGAGCACGAAGCGGCTCATGTCCGGCGGCGCCTTGTAGGGCATGAGCTTGTGCAGCTCAGCCATGCGCGGCGACATGACCAGCGCTTCGATGCGGGTGCCGTTGTGCTGCACCTGCAAAGCCAGCGGGTTCTTGGCGGTGCCGCGCTCGACCTGGGCGGTGAAAGGCTGGCCGTTGACGGTGCCGCTGATCTTGACGTCGTTCAGACGCGAGTGGCTGACGATCTCGTACGTCTTCTCGCCGATGCGGATGGCGGCCACACCGCTCTGGCCACGGAACTCGTCCACATGGGCCTGCACCTGGCGGTTGTTGCCTTCGGCGCCCAGCACCACCACGGTGTAGTCCTGACCGATCTTGACGTCGTAACCCGGCAGCTGGCCGCTGATGCCTGCGGCACGCTCGCGTGATTTGCGGCGCACGAATGCGGCCAGCGCAGCCAGGAAATCCGGATCGTCGTGCGGAACATCCTCGGCGCGGAAGCCCTTGGCGTAGTGCTCGGCAATGAAGCCGGTGTTGAACTGGCCCGTGACGAACCTGGGGTGCGCCAGCAACGCGGCCTGGAAGGGGATGTTGGAGCTGATGCCGCGGATCACGAAACCGTTGAGGGCTTCGCGCATCTTGGCAATGGCTTCGTTGCGGTCTTTGCCGTGCACGATGAGCTTGGCGATCATCGAGTCGTAGAACATCGGAATCTCACCGCCTTCGGCCACACCGGTGTCCACGCGCACGCCCTGCAACTTGCTGGTGTCGGCCTGGAACATGGTCTGGTCCGGGGTCTGGAAACGCACCAGGCGACCGGTCGACGGCAGGAAGTTGCGGAAGGGGTCTTCGGCGTTGATGCGGCACTCGATGGCCCAGCCGTCGCGCTTGACGTCGGCCTGCGTGAACGAGAGTTTCTCGCCGGCGGCCACGCGGATCATCTGCTCGACCAGGTCCAGACCGGTGATGCACTCGGTCACCGGATGTTCCACCTGCAGGCGGGTGTTCATCTCCAGGAAGTAAAAATCCTGGTCCTTGCCGACCACGAATTCCACCGTACCTGCGCTCTGGTACTTCACGGCCTTGGCCAGGGCCACGGCCTGCTCGCCCATGGCCTTGCGAGTGGCATCCGAGATGAAGGGCGACGGCGCTTCCTCGATGACCTTTTGGTGACGGCGCTGGATCGAGCACTCGCGCTCGTTCAGGTACACCACGTTGCCGTGCGAGTCACCCAGGATCTGGATCTCGATGTGGCGCGGCTCCTGCACGTATTTTTCGATGAACACGCGGTCGTCGCCAAAGCTGTTGCGCGCTTCGTTGCGGCAGGAGCTGAAGCCCTCAAAGGCCTCCTTGTCGTTGAAGGCCACGCGCAGCCCCTTGCCGCCGCCGCCGGCCGAGGCCTTGATCATCACGGGGTAGCCGATGCCCTTGGCGATTTCGACGGCTTTCTCGGGCGTCTCGATGGCGTCGTTGTAGCCCGGAATGGTGTTGACCTTGGCTTCGTTCGCCAGCTTCTTGGAAGCGATCTTGTCACCCATGGCCGCAATGGAATGCGCCTTGGGCCCGATGAAGGCGATGCCTTCTTTTTCGCAACGGGCAGCGAAGTCCTCGTTTTCGGAAAGGAAGCCGTAGCCCGGGTGGATGGCCTCGGCACCCGTGGCCTTGGCGGCGGCAATGATCTTGTCGGCCACCAGGTAGGACTCGCGGCTGGGGGCCGGGCCCAGCAGCACGGCCTCGTCGGCCAGCTGCACATGGCGCGCTTCCTTGTCGGCTTCGGAGTACACGGCCACGGTGGCAATGCCCATTTTGCGGGCGGTGGCGATGACACGGCAGGCAATCTCGCCGCGGTTGGCAATCAGAATTTTCTTGAACATGTTGAATCCTTTTCTCTGTCATCCCGGGCTTGACCCGGGATCCATGGATTGCGGATCAGCTCCGCAATGACGCCGTACCGATCACAGCGGAATGTTCCCGTGCTTGCGCCACGGATTCTCGATTTGCTTGTCCTTGAGCATGACCAGCGAGCGGCAGATGCGCTTGCGCGTTTCGTGGGGCTGGATCACGTCGTCGATGAAGCCGCGGGCGCCGGCCACAAAGGGGTTGGCAAAGCGGGCCTTGTACTCGGCCTCGCGTGCGGCCAGCTTCTCGGGGTCGTTCTTGTCTTCGCGGAAGATGATCTCCACAGCGCCCTTGGCGCCCATCACCGCGATTTCGGCATTCGGCCAGGCGAAGTTCACGTCGCCACGCAGGTGCTTGGAGGCCATCACGTCGTACGCGCCGCCGTAGGCCTT
>JAYRQF010000271.1:0-1531 GCA_041910735.1 Limnohabitans sp. | reverse complement strand
GTCTTGCTGCCGGGCTCCACGTCAAACGCATTGAGCAGGAAGCAGAAGTCCCGGTCCACATCGCTGATGTGCGGGTGTTTGGCCTTCGGGTGGGTCACCCACATGCCCATCATGCCCATGGCCATCTGCACCATCTCGTCGGCGTGCGGGTGGTACATGAAGGTGCCGGGGCGCCGTGCCTCGAATTCATACACATAGGTCTTCCCCACGGGGATGGCGCGCTGGTTCAGACCGCCGACGCCATCCATGCCGCTGGGGAGGCGCTGGCCATGCCAGTGGATGGTGGTGTGCTCGGGCAGCTTGTTGGTCACGAAGATGCGCACGCGGTCGCCCTCGACCACTTCGATGGTTGGGCCTGGGCTCTGGCCGTTGTAACCCCACATGTTGACCTTGAAGCCCGGCGAGACCTCGCGCACCACCGGTTCGGCCACCAGGTGGAATTCCTTGACGCCGTTGTTCATGCGCCAGGGCAAGGTCCACCCGTTGAGCGTGACCACCGGGTTGTAGGGCCGACCGGTCGTCGGGATCAAGGGTGGCGCCGTCTCCACCGAAGTCTGGATGACGGGCTCGGGCAAACCAGCCAAAGCGGAACGGGCCACGGCCAAGCCGGCCACGGATGCGGCGGCGCCGGCAAAAAACTGTCGTCTGGAGTTTGTGTTTGTCATGTGTTGTGTCCTTTCAATGTGCGGCCGCAGTCGGTGCATCTCCACCGGCACCACCCAGCGAGACGAAGCTGTCCGGTTCTCCGCCCTGCAAGACCCACTGAAGATCGGTCTCGGCGATCCAGAAGTCGCGCTGTGCGCCAATGGCGTCTACCGTGGCTTGGGACTGGTTGCGCACCTCGTCCAGCAGATCCCAGACGCTTTTGAGCATGCCGTTGTAGTGCAGCACCGTTTCTACGGTGATGAACTCACGGGTCTTCAGCACATCCCCTTGGCTGTCCTGCGCCAGCGCATGGGCGGCCCAGTAAACCTTCATGGCGCCTCTGGCCAGCGCTCGGTTGCGCAGGCTCTCAGCTCCAGGCAATTGGTTGCGGATCGCGTCGGCACGCTTTTGCAGATCGGCTTCCGTCATGGCCTGCGCCGGGATGGCGGGAAGCTGGTCTGGGAGCACAAACCCATCCTGCAAACCCGTTTGCCCCATCGTCTTGACCAATTTGTTTTGGGCCTGGGCGGCGGCTTGCTGCGCCCGCCGGAGATTCATGCGGGCGGTCGATGCCGCGAGTTGAACTTGCGACAGTTGCAACTTGCTCCAGTTGCCCACCGTCACCATGCGCTGCCCCAGTTCAAGGGCGGCCTGGGCGGCCTCCATCATGTCGCGCTGGTGTTTCAGAACCTGTTGAGCGGCCACAGCTTCAACCCAGGCTTTGCGCCCCGCTGCAGCCACCTCCAGCACCTCACTGGCATCCTTGACGCGGCGTTGCAGGCTGGGGTCGAGTTCTGTCCAGCGGCCTTCTGCGATCAGCTGTTCGTTCTTCGGACCCAGCCGAGCCAAAGCACGGGCCAGATCGCGGTGCACCGTCCAGGCCATG
>JAYRQF010000270.1:0-7813 GCA_041910735.1 Limnohabitans sp. | reverse complement strand
GGGCTGCCAGCTGGTGGCCCAGTGCGACCTGGCGGTGGCGGCCGAGGGCGTGCGCTTTGGCGTCAATGGCATCGATGTGGGCCTGTTTTGTGCCACGCCGAGCGTACCGCTGTCGCGCAACATGCAGCCCAAGCAGGCCATGGAGATGCTGGTCACGGGCGGCTTCATCGACGCGGCCGAGGCGCAGCGCCGCGGGCTGGTCCACCGCGTGGTGTTGGCCCAGCAGTTGGACGCCGAGGTGGAGGCGCTGGTGCAGGCCATCCTGGCCAAGCCCCGGCTGGCGCTGGCCATGGGCAAACAGCTCTTTTACCAGCAGGCCGAAATGGGCATCGAGGCCGCCTACCAGCTGGCCGGCCAGACCATGGCCTGCAACATGATCGACGAGGTGGCGCAAGAGGGCGTGCAGGCTTTCATTGACAAACGGAGCCCGTCATGGCGAGTCTGAAGACCACGCACATTGCCGACCCGCTGGGCTGGCTCGATGCGCTGGCGCGGCCTGACTCGCTGGTGGCACTGGGGGCGTTTGCCGCCAGCGTGGTGCTGGCCTGGTGTGCGGTCTGGCTGGTGCGCCGCGCGGCACGCGAGTCCGACCTGTCGGTGCTGCTGGGCCGCAAATTGATCGATGGCGTGCTGTTTCCTGCATTGCTGTGGGGCCTGACCTTTGGTGCGCGCACGCTGCTCACGCAGGAACACCCCATCGCCCTGTTCGACATCCTGCTGCCGGTCTGCACCTCGCTGGCCCTGATCCGTCTGGGGGTCAAGGTCTTGCAGGTGGCTCTTGGTGCGGCACCTTTTGTGCGCGTGCTGGAGCGCACGATTTCCTGGCTGGCCTGGATCGCGGTGGTGCTCTGGGTGACGGGCATCCTGCCATTGCTGCTCGATGAGCTGGACCAGATCCACTGGAAGGTGGGCAGCTCGCTGCTGTCGGTGCGCACCCTGATTGAAGGGGCGCTCACCGCAGGTGCTGTCCTGATCGTCACGCTCTGGGTGTCTTCGGCCATCGAGTCGCGCCTGCTCAAGTCGGCCACGGGTGGCGAGCTGTCGCTGCGCAAGGTCATCAGCAACACGGTGCGCGTGCTCCTGATGTTTGTGGGCTTGCTGCTGGCGCTGTCTTCGGTGGGGATCGACCTGACCGCGCTGTCGGTGCTGGGTGGCGCCGTGGGCGTGGGCATCGGTTTTGGCCTGCAGAAGCTGGCGGCCAATTACGTGAGTGGATTCGTCATCCTGGCCGAGCGCAGCATGCGCATCGGTGACAACGTCAAGGTGGACAACTTCGAGGGCCGCATCACCGACATCAAGGCACGCTACACCGTGATCCGTTCACCCACCGGGCGCGAGTCCATCGTGCCCAACGAGTTGCTGATCACGCAGCGGGTGGAAAACCTGTCGCTGACCGACCCCAAGGTCTGGCAATCCACCGTGGTCTCGGTGGCCTACGACAGTCCGGTGGACGAGGTGATCGCGCTGCTGGTGGCCGCCTGCACGCAGCAGCCCAGGGTGTTGCAGGACCCGGCGCCTTCGGCAGCGCTGTCCTCGTTCGGGGCCGACGGGCTGGAGTTCACCGTGATCTACTGGATCGAAGACCCGGAGAAGGGCCAGCTCAACCTCAAGTCCGACATCAATCGCGCCATCCTCCAGGGACTGCGGGACAGGGGCATCGAAATTCCGTACCCGCAGCGGGTGGTGCACACGGTGACGTCAGGCCGCTGAGCCAGGCGTCAGGCCCCGGTGCTTACTGGCTGATTTTCAGACCTTCCTCGATCTGGTATTCGAAGTAGCGCTGGAAACTGAACACGATGCTCGACATCAGGATGGCGGTGCCCACCATCAGGGCCACCGCCACGCCACCAATGGTGAACCAGGTGGTACGGCCGGGCAGGGCGTCCGGTGCGGCGCCGGGGTTGTAGCGGGCGTTCCACTTTTCGCGTGTCATCAGGCCGTAAACGATGGCATTGAGCCCACAGGCCGCGATGTTGAAGCCCAGCAGCGGGATCAGCCACCAGCTCATCTGGTCGTCCTGTCCGAACTGCATCACGCGTTCGATGCCGTACAGGCCCAGAGCGGTAGGCAGGGGCAGCAGCCAGCCCCAGAGGTCGCCAAAACCACGCAGGTAAAAGCGGTGCAGGCCCAGCGGCCCGCCAAAGAAGGTCAGCCAGGTGGCCAGCGTCTTGTTTTTCATGGGGCGCGATTATGCGGCAGGGGTGCTGTCACCCGCGCCCAGAGGTTTTTCCATGAACACCACATCCAGCCAGCGCCCGAACTTCCAGCCACAGGATTTGACCAGCCCCACATGGCTGAAGCCCAGCGCACTGTGCACGCCAATCGAGCCGGCATTGGCCGAGTCCCCGATCACGGCCAGCATCTTGCGAACGCCCACGCTTTCTGCCTGCTGGCACAATGCGGTGAGCAAGGCTCGCCCCACACCTTTGCGGTGCACATCGGCGGCCACATAAATCGAATCCTCGGCAGAAAACCGCCAGGCCTGGCGCGGCTTGAACCAGTTGCAGTAGGCAAAGCCCAGCACTTGGCCATTTTCTTCGGCGACCAGATACGGCAGGCCCCTGGCCAGCACATCGGCGCGGCGGCTGGCCATCTCGGTCTCGGAGGGGGGCTCGGTCTCGAAAGTACCGGTGCCGTGGAGCACATGGTGGCGGTAAATGGCCGTGATGGCCGCGACATCTTCGTCGCGACTGGGGCGGATCAGGCTCATTTTCTGGACTCCCGTTATAATCAAAGGCTTTTCAGTGTGTCACTGGCCGGGTGGCCAGTTGCGTGTCTCAAACGCTGAAGGATTCGGTGGCCTGCTTTTTGATCCGCAAGCTGCCAACCACCCAAGGATAAATCATGGTCGTTATTCGTCTGAACCGCGGCGGCTCCAAAGGCCGTCCCTTCTTCAACATCGTCGTTGCCGACAAGCGTGTGCGTCGCGATGGCCGCTTCATCGAGCGCATCGGCTTCTACAACCCCACCGCTGTTGAAGGCGAGCAGGGCCTGCGCATCGCCCAGGACCGCCTGACCTACTGGAAGAGCGTCGGTGCCCAGGCCTCTCCCACCGTGGAGCGCCTGATCAAGCAAGCCGCCAAGGCTGCCGCCTGATCTGACGGTATTGCCGGATGCGTCCACCGCTCGAAACAGCCGAATTGCCGGCTGACGCCATCGAAGTCGGGCGCATCCTCGATGCCTGGGGCATCAAGGGCTGGTTCAAGGTCCTGCCCCACAGCGCCTCACCCGAGGCGCTTTTTTCTTCCAAGCGCTGGTATTTGCTCCCCCCCGAGCGCAGCGCCAAACCCCGCCGTCCCACCGAAGCCGCTGCGGCCGTGGACTGGACGCAGCCCCTGCTGCTGCGCGTGCGTGAAGCCAAAGACCATTCCGACAGCGTTGTCGCCAGCAGTGCCGACATCCCCGACCGCAATGCTGCCGAAAGCCTCAAGGGTGCACGCATCTTTGTGCCGCGTTCGAGCTTTCCGACACCCGAAGAGGGTGAGTACTACTGGGTGGACCTGATCGGTCTGCAGGTGGTCAACCGCGAAGGCGTGGTGATGGGCGAAGTGCGTGACCTCATGACCACCGGCCCGCAGACCGTGCTGGTGCTGCAGGCCGAAGAGGCAGGCAAAAAAGTCGAGCGCATGATTCCCTTTGTGTCGGCCTTTGTCGACAAGGTGGATACCGCCGCACGGTGCATCACCGTGGACTGGCAAGCCGATTACTGACCGGGCGCGCCATGCGCTTTGATGTCATCACCCTGTTTCCCGAACTGTTCGAGCCTTTCCTCAAGGCGGGCGTGACGCGCCGTGCCTACGAGACGCGACAGGTCGATGTGCGCCTGTGGAACCCGCGCGACTTTGCCGAAGGCAATTACCGCCGTGTCGACGACCGCCCCTTTGGCGGCGGTCCCGGCATGGTCATGCTGGCCGAACCGCTCGAAAAATGCCTGCAGGCCATCCGCAGCGATCGGGCTGACAGCGTGCCGGCACCGTTCGTGCTGTTTTCACCCATCGGCCAGCCGCTGACCCACACCGCCGTGCAAGGCTGGGCCGAAAGCCAGGGTGCCATCCTGCTGTGCGGCCGCTACGAGGGGGTTGACCAACGCTTCATTGACCGCCATGTCACGCACCAGATCAGCCTGGGCGACTTTGTGCTTTCGGGTGGTGAGATCGCAGCCCTGGCCCTGCTGGACGCGGTGACCCGCCTGCAGCCGGGTGTGCTGAACGACGAAGGCAGCCACCAGTTTGACAGTTTCAACCCGGCGCTCGATGGTCTGCTGGACAGCCCGCATTACACACGCCCCGAGGTCTGGCAGGGCGAGGCGGTGCCCGAGGCGCTGCTGTCGGGCCACCATGCCCGCATCGAACGCTGGCGGCGCGAACAGAGCCTGACGCTCACCGCCCGCCACCGCCCCGAGCTGATTGAGCAGGCCCGCGCGGCCGGTCGCCTGAGCCCGGCGGATGAAACTTTCCTGAAAAAGCTATAATCCAAGGCTTTTCGGTCCTCTACCCGCCGCGGTCCGGCCTGTTGCAAAAGTTTGCAGCCGACAGTCTCTTTGAACAAGAGCGCCAGGAACGCCCCCAGTGCAGCGGGCATGAACGGGAGAATTTGGAGTTCAACATGAACCTGATCCAGACCCTCGAGCAAGAAGAAATTGCTCGCCTTGGCAAGACCATTCCCGAGTTCGCCCCCGGCGACACCGTGATCGTAAACGTGAATGTGGTTGAAGGTAACCGCAAGCGCGTGCAGGCTTACGAAGGCGTGGTGATCGCCAAGCGCAACCGTGGCCTCAACAGCGGCTTCACCGTGCGCAAGATCTCCAGTGGCGAAGGCGTGGAACGCACGTTCCAGACCTACAGCCCCCTGATCGCCAGCATCGAAGTCAAGCGTCGTGGTGACGTGCGTCGTGCCAAGCTGTACTACCTGCGTGAGCGCAGCGGCAAGTCGGCCCGTATCAAGGAAAAGCTGCCCCAGCGCAAAGTCGCTGCCGCCGCGTAATCCGGATACAGCGCAAAACAAAAACCGCCCGTGGTGCAAACCCGGGCGGTTTTTCTTTGGACGCTTGCTGTGGGGCAGGCATGAACAAGGGCTGGGCGGATGGGCTGGCGCCTCATGCTGTCCCGGAGGACAGAAATCGTCGCCACCCCATCCGCCCAGCCCTTGCTCATGCCATGGGCGCTGCGCGCCCAGTGGTGAGGCGTTGGTCAGCCGCGGCGCTTGGGCGCGTGGGGCTTGAAGCCGCCGCCGACCAGCTTGGGTCCGCGGGGGGCGCGGTCAAAGCGGTCATTGCCACCAGCGTGGGCCTGAGCGCGTGGCGCGTGCTGCGGCTTGTCAAAGCTGCGGGGGGCGCGGTCGTCGCGGCGCTCGAAACGGTCACCTTGGGGGCGCTCGCCCTGGAAGCGGTTGTCCTGTCGGCCAAAGCCACGGTCATTGCCGCGACGCGGGTCCTGCTGCCAGCCGCCGCCCTGATGGCCCTGTTCGAAACGCGGGTCATGGCGGGCTTCAAAGCGCGGCTCCTGACGGCCGCCGTCCTTGCGCGGGTCAAAGCGGGGTTCGAAACGTTCACCGCCGCGGAAATCGTTGCCACGGAAGTCACCGCCACGGTTGCCCCAGCCCTTGGCCTGGCCGCCGAAACCGCGTTCGCCCCGGTCGCTGCGACCGCCTTTGCCACCCTTGCCGCCAAAAGACTTGCGCTGCGGGTAGTCAAAGCGCTGCTTGGGCTCCAGACCCGGGATCACCTCGGCCGTGAAGGGCTGCTTGGTGTAGAACTCGATGTCGCCGATCTTGCGGCGGTCACGGATTTCGGCAAACGTGACGGCCAGGCCCGAGCGACCAGCGCGGCCGGTGCGGCCGATGCGGTGGGTGTAGTCCTCGGCCTTCATCGGCAGGCCGAAGTTGAAGACGTGGGTGATGGTGGGCACGTCGATGCCGCGCGCGGCCACGTCGGTGGCCACCAGGATCTGCACCTGGCCGTTGCGCAGCGCCATCAGGCGGCGGTTGCGCAAGCCCTGGCTCAGGGCGCCGTGCAGGGCCACGGCGGCAAAGCCGGCCTGCTGCAGCTCGGTGGCCAGGCCGTCGCACTCGATTTGGGTGCTGGCAAACACGATGGCCTGGTCAATCGAGGCGTCGCGCAACCAGTGGTCGAGCAGCTGGCGCTTGTGCTCGGCGTTGTCGGCCCAGAACAGCACCTGTTTGATGTTGGCGTGTTTTTCCTGCGGGCTGTCAATCTGCACCTTGTGCACGCCCGAGCCACCGTCGTGCATCACACGCATGGCCAGTTGCTGGATGCGCGGCGCAAACGTGGCGCTGAACATCATGGTCTGGCGGCGCTGGGCGGTGAGCTGGTTGATCTCGGCCAGGTCGTCGGAGAAGCCCAGGTCCAGCATGCGGTCGGCTTCATCGACCACCAGGAACTGCACTTCGTTGAGTTTGATCTGCATCGAACGCTGCAGGTCCAGCAGGCGGCCGGGTGTGGCCACCACCAGGTTGGCGTTTTGCAGCTTGGCGATCTGCAGCTGGTAAGGGATGCCGCCGACCACGTTGGCAATGCGCAGGCCGCGGCAGTGCTTGACCAGCTCGATGGCGTCGTGCGCCACCTGCTGGGCCAGTTCACGCGTGGGGCACAGCACCAGCGCGCCGGGTACGGCGGCCTTGAAGTTGCGCGGGTTGGTCGGGTCCTTGCGGCGGGCGCGCTTGGGTGGCTCTTCGCCACGGGCGATGGCGTCGGCGCAGGCCTGGTCGTAGTCGGCCTTGGCCTGGGCTTCGGCCGCGGCTTGCTGCTGGATCAGGGTGTGCAGTACGGGCAGCAGGAAGGCGGCAGTCTTGCCGCTGCCGGTCTGGCTGGAGACCATCAGGTCGTTGTAACCGTGGTGCTCCTCGTCGTCGGCCGGCAGAGCCAGCGGGATCGTGCGCGATTGCACGGCGGTGGGCTGGGTGTAGCCCAGATCGGCCACGGCCTTGACGAGTTCGTCGGCCAGGCCCAGCTGCACAAAGCCGTTGGGTTCGCTGGTTTCGACCACTTCGGTGGTTTCGATGGAAAGGTCTTGCGCAGGCGACAGCTCGGCCTGCAGGTCGTTCAGTTGTTCAGTCATGAAAATAACTCGCACGGCACTGCAGCAGGCAGCCGCAGGCACCGTAAGGTTGAAAAAGACATCAACCTTCAAACGGTGCTCGCCAGGGACGCGGAACGCGGGTTCCGGTTTCAGGAGAGTGGCCCGATTCAGACAGCGGTCTGGGCCAAGGCATGAGGGGAGATGCAACAAAAATCGCCACCGTCAGCGGTGGCAAAGGCGAATTATCGCACATCCAGGGATTTCCCGCATGACCGGTGCCCCCCGCCCCGAACCAAGGGCCCGGGTTCAGGCCGGCCGGCTGTGCCTGTGCATGGCCATGGGCTGGTTGCCGGCGTAGCGGCTGAAAGCGCTGACGCTGCCATCGCGCTTCACCAGCAGTACGGCATAGGCGTCCTTGCGGCCTTTGTATTCAGGACCGTCCATGCCGGGGCTGCCAACGGGCATGCCCGGTACGGCCAGACCCAGCGCCTGTGGTTTGTCCTTGAGCAGGCGCTGGATGTCGGTGGCGGGAACATGGCCCTCGATCACATACCCGGCCACGCGTGCGGTGTGGCAGGAGCCCAGTTTTTCGGGCATGCCCAGCCGCTTGCGGGCAGCTGTGTTGCCAACGTCGTGGATCTGCACGGCAAAGCCGTTGGCCTGCAGGTGTTCCACCCACAGATGGCAGCAGCCGCATTGGGGGTCTTTCCAGATCTCGAGCAAAGGTTGTTCGCTGGCGGGACGGGCCAGCACGCAGCGGCCGGCGGTCAGGGCGG
>JAYRQF010000269.1:0-19185 GCA_041910735.1 Limnohabitans sp. | reverse complement strand
TCAGCTGCTGGGCTTGCAGCGTGTGGCTGGCCTGCGCCGCCAGCGCATCGAGCTGCGCGGCCATCTGCGGCAAGGCGGCGGCATCCAGCGGCAACTCCACCGCCTGTTCGCGGATCAGGTTCTGGTCGGCCAAGCCCATGCCGTAGGCTGACAACACCCCGGCCAAGGGGTGCACCAGCACGCGGGTCATGCCCAAGGCGTCGGCCACCAGACAGGCGTGCTGGCCACCGGCGCCGCCAAAGCACTGCAGGGTGTAGCGGGTCACGTCGTAGCCACGCGCCACGCTGATTTTTTTGATCGCGTTGGCCATCTGCTGCACCGCGATGCGGATGAAGCCTTCGGCCACATCTTCCGCGCTGCGGCCGGTCTGTGCAGACAGCGCGTTGAACTTTTCGCGCACTGGCTCGGCACTCAAGGCCTCGTTGGCCTGCGGACCGAACACTTTCGGAAAGTACGCCGGCTGGATCTTGCCCAGCATCACATTCGCGTCGGTCACGGCCAGCGGACCGCCGCGCCGGTAGCTGGCCGGGCCGGGGTTGGCGCCCGCGCTCTCGGGGCCGACGCGAAAACGCGCGCCGTCAAAACTGAGGATGGAGCCGCCGCCCGCTGCCACGGTGTGGATGCTCATCATGGGCGCACGCATGCGCACACCGGCCACCTGCGTCTCGAACTCGCGCTCGAATTCGCCGGCAAAGTGCGACACATCGGTCGAGGTGCCGCCCATGTCGAAACCGATCACCCGCTCGCAGCCGGCCAGAGAGGCGGTGCGGGCCATGCCCACGATGCCACCGGCCGGTCCGGACAAGATCGCGTCTTTGCCCTGAAAGGTGTGCGCATCGGTCAGGCCGCCCGAGGACTGCATGAAGAAGAGCTTGACGCCCGGCATCTCGCCGGCCACCTGGTCCACATAGCGGCGCAGGATGGGCGAGAGGTAGGCATCCACCACGGTGGTGTCGCCACGGCTGACGAACTTCATCATCGGGCTGGTCTCGTGGCTGGTGCTGACCTGCGTGAAGCCGACTTCGCGCGCGATGCGGGCGGCGGCTTTTTCGTGATCGGTGTAGCGGTAACCGTGCATGAACACCACCGCCACGCTGCGCAGGCCGGCGTCGTAAGCGGCCCAGAGGCGCTCGCGCAGGTGGGCTTCGTCCAGCGGCTCCACCACCTCGCCATGTGCACCCATGCGCTCGCAGGCCTCGACCACGCGCTCGTACAGCAGCTCGGGCAGCACGATCTGGCGGTCAAACAGGCGCGGGCGGTTCTGGTAGGCGATGCGCAGCGCGTCCCTGAAGCCGCGGGTGGTCACCAGCAGCGTGGGCTCACCCTTGCGCTCGAGCAGCGCATTGGTGGCCACGGTGGTGCCCATCTTCACGCACTCGACCTGCTCGGGGGAGACCGGCTCGCCGGCCTTCAGACCCAGCAGGTGGCGGATGCCGGCAACGGCCGCGTCACGGTACTGCTCAGGGTTTTCAGAGAGCAGCTTGTGCGTGACCAGCGTGCCGTCCGGGCGCTTGCCCACGATGTCGGTGAAGGTGCCGCCACGGTCGATCCAGAATTGCCAGCGGGAGGGTGTCACAGGGTTCGTCATGGTGGTGCTCAAAGGGAAGCGGCAGAACGCGCTGCCTGGTCGTACATGCCCGACAGCACACGCAACAGGCGGGCCAGATCGCCGATGTCGCGGTTGAGGCTCTCATCGGCCTTGAGCGCCGAGATCAGGCAAGCCTCCCGAATCTCGCGGTAGCGCTGCACCAGCTGCTGGCCCTTGTCGGTGGCGGCATAAGTCACGTCCTTGCCGTTCTTGCTGGAAGCCACCACACCCAGGCCCAGCAGCTTTTTGAGCGCGTAGTTCACCAGATGGGTATCTTCGATGTTCATGATGAAGCAGATGTCGGCCAGCCGCTTGTCGCGCGCACGGTGCGTCACATGGTGCAGCACCAGCACGTCCAGCGGCGTCAGGTCCTTGAGGCCGGCCGCCGACATGCAGTGCACCACCCAGCGGTGAAAGGCGTTGCCGGCCACGATCAGGCCGAACTCGAATTCGCTCATCTGCGCACTGTCGGGCGAGACCAGATGGGCAGAGGAAACGATGGGTGTGGACGAGGGCGATGAAGCGGTGCTTTTGCGTGTCATGGTGCATGCGCACAACCAATGTGCAGGAAGTGGCCGAGCGCAAAGTCTAGAGCGATCACCAACAAAATGCCAACAAAATGTCGACATTAAGGGAAATCACCGATCCATAACCACGCCCGCTTGCATACAGTCAACGCCTGACCGATGCACCAGGATGATGCCGTGCCGCTGGTACGCGTCTTGCTCGGCTTGAACATCCCTTTTCCAGGAGCCCCCATGAAACGCCGCACCCTGAACCTGAGCCTCATGTCCACCGCGATGGCCGGCCTGATCGCCTTCTCAGCCACCACGCAGGCACAAACCAAATGGGACCTGCCCGCCGCCTACCCCTCATCCAACTTCCACAGCCAGAACCTGGCCCAGTTCGCTGCCGATGTGGACAAGGCCAGCGGCGGCAAGCTCAAGATCACGGTGCATGCCAACGCCTCGCTGTTCAAGGCACCCGAGATCAAACGCGCGGTGCAGGGTGGCCAGGCCCAGGCGGGCGAGATCCTGCTGGCCAATTTCAGCAACGAGTGGCCCATCTATGCCGCCGACGGCCTGCCCTTCCTGGCCGACAGCTACGACGAGTCGATGAAGCTCTACAAGGCGCAAAAACCCCTGATGGAGAAAAAGCTGGCCGAACAGGGCATGGTGCTGCTGTACTCGGTGGCCTGGCCGCCGCAGGGCATCTACAGCAAGAAGCCCATCAACAGCGCCGCCGACCTCAAAGGCATCAAGTGGCGCTCCTACAGCCCCTCCACCGCCCGCATCGCCGAACTGGTGGGCGCGCAACCGGTGACCGTGCAGGCCGCCGAATTCACGCAGGCCCTGGCCACCGGCGTGGTCGAATCGACCATGACGTCTGGCGCCACCGGCGTGGACAGCAAGCTCTACGAGCACCTGAAGTACTACTACGACGTGCAAGCCTGGCTGCCCAAGAACGCTGTGCTGGCCAACAAGAAAGCTTTTGACGCACTCGACAAAGCCACGCAGGACGCCGTCATGAAAGCCGCTGCCGACGCCGAAACGCGTGGCTGGGCCGAATCGCGCAAGGTCAACGAGGTGACCCTGTCGCAGCTCAAGGCCAACGGCATGACCGTCACCGCCCCCTCGGCCCAGCTCAAAGCCGACATGAAGAAAGTCGGCGACACCATGCTCAAGGAATGGCTGGACAAGTCCGGTGCTGAGGGCAAGGCCCTGGTGGACGCCTACAACCACAAGTGAGCCACGCATGACCGCAGTACCCACCGCCAGCGCCCGCCGCTGGCGGCGCTCCCTTGATTTTCTGTACGCCGCGGGTGGCCAGCTGGCCGCCCTGTGCGTGCTGGCCATCCTCATCCTCATGGTTTATGCCTCGGTCGGTCGCTCGCTCGACTGGCGCGTGGCATGGATCAATGACGTCGTGGCCTGGCTGTGCGCCGCCGCCGCCTTTCTGGGCATGGCCTACAGCTTTCGCAACGGCGACTTCGTGCGCGTGACGCTGGTCCTCGAATCGGTCTCGGCGGGCGTGCGCCGCTGGCTCGAAGTCGTCTCGCTGGCGATTGCCGCGGTGGCCATTGGCTATCTGGGCTACTGGGCCGCACGCTTCACCTGGGAGAGCTGGGAGTTCAACGACATCGCCGGCAACATGGTGGCCATCCCGATCTGGATTCCGCAAATGAGCTTTGTGGTCGGGGCCCTGATTTTGGTGATCGCCGTGATCGACGAATGCGTGTGCGTGCTGCGTGGCGGCAAGCCCAGCTATGTGGCGCGCGTGGAAGAACGCCATGCGCGCGGCGATTTTTCGGAGGAACTCTGATGGGACTGCTTGAAATCGGCGGCCTGCTGCTGTTCCTGATGCTGCTCATGCTGGGCGGCGGTGTGTGGATCGCCATGACGCTGGCCATCGTGGGCTGGGTGGGGCAGGCTTTCTTCACCAACACCTTGCCCGGCAAGAACCTGTTTTCGTCCTTCTGGGAAACGGCGGCCAGCTGGGAGCTGGCGGCTTTGCCCATGTTCATCTGGATGGGCGAAATCCTCTACCGCACCAAACTGTCCGAACAGATGTTCGACGGGCTGGCCCCCTGGCTGTCCAAAGTGCCGGGGCGGCTCATGCACACCACCATTTTGGGCTGCGGCATTTTCGGTTCGGTCTCGGGCTCGTCTGCGGCCACCTGCGCCACGATTGCCAAGGTGGCCCTGCCCGAACTGGAGCGGCGCGGCTATGACCGCAACATTGCGCTGGGTTCTCTGGCAGCGGCTGGCGGTCTGGGCATCCTGATTCCGCCGTCCATCACCATGGTGGTCTACGCGGTGGCGGCTGACGCCAGCGTGATCCGCCTGTTCCTGGCGGGTTTCCTGCCCGGCTTTCTGCTCATGGGCCTGTTCTCGGCCTACATCGGCTGGTGGAGCCTGAAAAACCCGAACAAAGTACCTCCACCCGAAGCGCCCACCCCGTTCTGGGACAAGATCCGCCGCTCGGGCAGCCTGATCCCCTGCACCCTGCTGATCGTCTTCATCGTCTGGGTGCTGGTGGCCGGCATAGCCACCGCCACCGAGTGTGCGGCCTACGGCGTGCTGGGCTCGCTGGCCATTGCCGCGGCCGGCCGCAGCCTGACCTGGGAGAACTTCTGGCAGGGTCTGGTGGGTGCCACGCGCGTGAGCTGCATGATCATGTTCATCCTGGCGGGCGCGGCCTTTCTGACGAAGACCATGGCCTTCACCGGCATCCCGCGCGAGCTGGCCGAGTTCGTGCACAGCCTCAACCTCTCACCCTACGGCCTGATCGCGGTGCTGGTGGTGGTTTACCTGATTTTGGGCACCGCGCTGGACGGCATCTCGATGATTGTGCTGACCAGTGCGGTGGTGCTGCCCATGGTGCAAAAGGCCGGCTTCGATCTGGTCTGGTTCGGCATCTTCATCATCATGCTGGTCGAGATCGCCGAAATCACGCCACCGGTGGGCTTTAACCTGTTTGTGCTGCAGAACATGACCGGCATCGACAGCAACCGCATCGCGCGCGTCACGCTGCCGTTTTTCGCCTGCATGATTCTGGGCATCGTGCTGATCACGGTGTTCCCGGGCATCGTGACGAGCGTGCCCGACTGGCTGATGGGGGCATCGCGCTGATCCATGGATTGCCCTGTCGTGCAAGGCAATGACACAAAGAACCTGCGTCGTCCTCGGGCTTGACCCGAGGACCCATGCTTTCCGTCTGGATTCCCCGGTCAAGCCGGGGAATGACAACATTCAAAACTTCAAACAATCCGCACGCTCAAATTCGGCAGGCCATCGATGTGCATTTCGATCACATCGCCACGCACCACCGGCCCCACATTTTCTGGCGTGCCCGAATAAATGATGTCGCCGGGGAACAGCTCAAACGCTTCCGAAAGCTTGGCGATCTGCTCGGCCACCGACCAGATCATCTGGCTCAGGTCAGCGCTCTGTTTGGTCACGCCATTGACCTTGAGCCAGATGGCCCCCGAAGTGAAGTGACCGGTTTTGGCCACCTTGTGGATCGCCCCGATGGGCGCGGACAGGTCAAAGCTCTTGCCAATCTCCCAGGGCTTTTTCTGGTCACCCATGGCCCGCTGCAGATCGCGTCGCGTCATGTCCAGACCCACGGCATAGCCATACACATGCTCCAGCGCCTTCTCCGCAGGGATGTTGCGCCCACCCTTGTGCAGCGCCGCCACCAGTTCGGCTTCGTAGTGGTAGTTTTTGGTCAGCGGTGGATAGGGGTGGTCGGCCACGGTGGGGGGCGGCACATGCTGGATGGCATCGGTCGGCTTCTGGAAGAAAAATGGCGGCTCGCGCGTCGGGTCCGAACCCATCTCGCGGGCATGGGCGGCATAGTTGCGACCGATGCAGTAGATGCGGCGCACCGGAAACACCTCGTCGCTGCCGGCGATCGGGATGTGCACCGCAGGCACCTTGAACGGCGTGCGCGGCTGGGACTGCGCCGTCACCGGCAAGGCGCAACCGGCCACCGCACCGGCCGTGGCCATGGCTGTGCCATGAAAGAAATGCCTTCTGTCCATGGGTGTCTCCTGAAGGTTCAAAAGCCCGCAGGATGATCCGGATCAGCAGGCCGCGCTGTCCAGCCGGCGACAAGACCGTTATGCGGGTTTGATCACGTAAGATCGCCGCTCCCTCAAAGGAATGGCATGTTCAAGAATGTGATGGTTTACCGCATCGGCGAGGGCTGGAGTCCCAGCCTGACGGATGTGGAAAGTGCGCTGCAAGGTGCGCGTTTTGTGGAATGCGGCGCCACGCAGGACAAGTCGGTCGGTTGGGCCGAACCGCGTGGTCAGGACCACGGCCCACTGGTCGAATCGGTCGGCGGGCAATGGATTGCCAAGCTGGTGATCGAATCCAAGGCCGTGCCCGGCAACGTGGTGCGCCGCAAGCTCGACGAGCAGGTGGCCGAGATCGAGTTGGCCACCGGCCGCAAACCCGGCAAAAAGGAAAAACGGGACATGCAGGACGAAATCCTGCTGTCGCTGCTGCCGCAGGCCTTTGCAAGGCAGTCCAGCGTGCTGGTCTGGCTGGACATGAAAGCGCGCCGCCTGGTGCTGAACGCCGGCAGCCAGGGCAAGGCCGACGAAGCTGTTTCGGCCCTGCTCAAGGCCCTGCCCGGTCTGAACATCGCCCTGCTGCAAACCGCCACCACGCCGCAGGCCGCCATGACCGAATGGCTGTTGGCCCCCAACCCCGAAGACTGGCCGGCCGACCTGTGCGTGGAGCGCGAATGCACGCTCAAGGCCACCGGTGAAGACGCCGCCAGCATCCGCTACGTGCGCCACCACCTGGCCACCGAAGATGTGCGCAAGCATGTGACCGAAGGCAAACTGCCGACCCAGCTGGCCCTGAGCTGGGACGGCCGCGTGGCCTTCGTGCTGACCGAAACCCTGCAACTGAAAAAAGTGCAGTTTCTGGATGGCGTGATGGATGCCAGCGGCACCGACAAAACGGAAGACCGATTTGACGCCGACGTGGCCCTGTCCACCGGCCTGCTCGCGCCCCTGCTGGACAGCCTGATCGCCGCACTGGGTGGCGAGATGGAATGGGGTGCGCAGACCGCCCCGGCTTCTGCCGAAGCGGTGCCGGCCGCAGCCGACGACCCACCGTTCTGAGCCCCTCTAAAATCCCGTCATGCAAGCCGTCCTCGCCATCTGTTTCGGTGCCTGCCTGGGCGCCCTCGCCCGCTGGCAACTGGGCTTGTGGCTGAGCCACAGCGGCGCCCTGATCCCTTGGGGCACGCTGGCGGCCAACCTGATCGGCGGCTACCTGGTCGGCGTGTGTGTGGGCGTCTTCCAGCAGATGCCTGAGCTCGACCCGGTCTGGCGTCTGACGCTGGTCACCGGCTTTCTGGGCGCACTGACCACCTTTTCCAGCTTTTCGGCCGAAGTGGTCGCGCTGCTGCAGCAGGAACGTTATGCCCTTGCAGCGGGAACCACCAGTGTGCACCTGTTCGGGTCGCTGGCCCTGACCGTTCTGGGCCTCAAGAGCGCCGCAGCCTTCTGGGTTCGCTGAATGTTCAGCCGCCGCCGCGCTGCATCGTCAGGTCAAAGCGCTGCATGAACTGCAGACGCGTGTCGGCATCCACCCCCGCAAAGTCAAAACTCACGCCCAGCCTAGGCATGCGCAGCAGCGCGATCACGCGGGGCGGCAAAGTCTGCCAGCGGATGTCAAGATGCCCAGCGTCGAACCGCACCCGCACCCACGCGCCGTCCCGGTCCCATAGCAGCTGGCCAATCGCCTGCGGCAGGCGCATGAGCCACTCGGCCTCGGTGGTGGCCATGTCGCGCTCGAAGCGATCAGGATAAAAAGATTGCACGCCGCCTCAACCACCGGCAATGGGCGGCCAGATGGCCAGCACATCGCCATCCTGCAGGGCGTGTGTGGTCCGCAGGGCAGGCTCGATGTACTTGCCATTGACCAGCACCAGATGCACCAGCTTGGGCGGCAATGCAAAAGGCTCGATGACCTGCGCAATGGTGGCGCCATCGGCCACCGGCAAGGGCATTTCGTTGGCCGGGCGCACCGAAGCAGGCAGGTAGTCGCCCAGCGAAGCGAACAGCTTGAACGTGATCTTCATGCGATCGATGTTAGCGGCGGCGCGCGTCCTGCGCCCCGCTCCAGTGGCCTTGCCCCTGCGCGCAGGCCAGGTAAGCCTCCATCAGCCTGGTCGGGTCCTGCATGAGCTTGTCTTTCCACTCACCCAGCCGCACCTGACCTTCAACCAGACCGCGCATCACGCCCACATGCTCGGTCCAGCCGACCGAGTTGCAGCCGACCATGAGGTCGTCCTTGAACTGAAGGCTCAGGTGACGGCCGGCGGCCTGGTCGGTCAGCTCGGCATGTTCGCCGCCTGCCACGCCCTGCCAGTTGCCAAAGCTGGTGGAAATCAGGCCCAGTGTGTCGAGCACGTTGATCTGGGTGACGCCCTTGAGCGTGGTGCTCTGGCCCGCCATGTTGAGTGCAGCCACGCGTGCCTGCTCGGCCGCATTGGGCTGGATGGCGCTCACGATGGTTTGGCCACTGACCTTGTCGAAAGCTTCGGCGCAGTCGCCTGCGGCATAAACACCGGGCACATTGGTCTGCATGCGCTCGTCGGTCAGGATGCCCTGCAGGCAGGTGATGCCACTGTCCTTGAGGAAGCCAATGGCCGGGCGCACACCGGTGGCGCTGATGACCAGATCGGCCTCGATCGTCTGACCGCCCGACAGGCGCACGCGCAGGGCACCGGCATCGGCTTTCTCAATCGCTTCGACCCTGGCCGAGGTGTAGACCTTGACACCCTTGGCCTCGCACCAGTCGCGGATCATGCCGCCGGCCATCGGGCCCATCATGCGCGGCACCATGCGATCGCCCATCTCGACGACCGACAGCGCCACGCCACGCAGCTTGAGCGCTTCCATGATGATGCAGCCGATGAAGCCGGCGCCCATCTGCAGCACCCGGGCACCGGGCTTGGCCAGCGCAGCGATCGCGCGGGCATCTTCCAGCGTCCAGCAGGTGTGCACACCCGGCAAATCCAGGCCCGGGATGGGCGGGCGCACCGGGTGCGAGCCGGTAGCGATCAGCAGTTTGTCAAAGGCCAGCGTCTGGCCGTTGTCCAGCACCACCTGTTTCGCTGCAGCGTCAACCTTGGTGGCGCGGGCCTGCACGATGTCGATGCGCAGATCGGCAAAGTGGGTATCGCCCTTGCGCAGCCAGGTGCCTTTCTCGCCGACTTTGCCGATCAGCAGGTAGGGAATGGCCATGCGCGAGTACGGCGCCTCGCGTTCGTCGCCCACCACGGTGATGCGGTCTTGCGGGCAATGCTTGCGCAGGGTTTCGGCGGCGATGATGCCGGCCGGGCCGGCGCCAAGGATGACGTGGTGATTCATGGATCAGACTCCGACAAACAGGCAGCGGCCCGAGGGCCGCTGCAGATCATGTGGCAAATGAGGCGTTCGCCCCGATGCGATCAAAGACCCAGACGCTGCCTGGTCTGCGCCGTGGGACGGCCTTCGCTGTCCCAGCCACGTACCTCGTAGTATTTGGGCAGCATCTCGGGCAGCTTGCTGACCACGCCCTTGCCCGGGCCGGTCTTGGCGGCTTCGGTCAGCAGGCGCTTGGGCAGCGAATCATCGGCCTTGGTGAAGCCGGCGGCGTTGTTGAACTCGCGCTCCATGTTCCAGATGCGCTCACCGATGTGGTTGAGGTGCTCCATGGTGTATTCCTCGCCACATGCGGCCTGCACCTGGGGGGCAACATCGGCCAGCGTCCAGGCAAAGCTGGTGAAGATGCAGATGCCGGCGGAGTCGAATGCGGCGGTCGCGTCCTGGAAGGCCTTGACCAGTTCGGGCTTGCCGTTGGACTCGGTGGGCTCGGTCTTGACCGGGATGCCCAGCACTTCGGAGGCGATGGTGTAGCCGCGCAGGTGGCAGGCGCCGCGGTTGGAGGTGGCATAAGCCAGGCCGATGCCCTGGATGACGCGGCCGTCGTAGGCCGGGAATTCCTGGCCCTTGACGCTCATGGACAGATCCGGGTGGCCGTATTTGGCGGTCAGGCGCTTGGAGCCCAGGCCGATTTCCTTGCCAAAACCGATGCCCTTGGCCGTCATGTCGGCCAGTTCGCACAGGGCCTTGGCCGAACCGAACGGCGACTCGATGCCAATCTGCTCCTTGGTCAGCACACCCATTTCGTACAGCTCCATCACCGCGCCAATGGTGGCGCCAAAGCTGATCGGGTCCATGCCCTCTTCGTTGCAGATCAGGTTGGCGTATTGCAGGGCTTCCAGATCATTGACGCCGTTGGCGGCGCCCAAGGCCCAAGCGGCTTCGTATTCGAGGCCACCGGAAGCACCCCAGTACTCGGGTTTGTTCTGCACCGAGAAGTGGCTTTCGTCCATCTTGCTGATGCGTCCGCAGGCAATCGTGCAGCCAAAGCAGGCCTGGTTGGTCACCAGATGCTTCTTGCCGTCGGTCTTCCGCGGCGTGGCCATCGCTTCGGCCGAAATGTCCTTGGCGCCTTCGAACTGCACGTCGCGGTGGTTTCGCGTGGGCAAGGCGCCCACTTCGTTGATCACGTTCATCAGCACCTGGGTGCCATAGGTCGGCAGGCCCTGGCCGGTCACAGCGTTGTCGGCAAGCACCTTCTTGGCGGCTTTGGCAGCGGCCATGAAGGCTTTCGGGTCACGCACATTGCCCACGCCTTTGGTGCCACGCACGGCAATGGCCTTGAGGTTCTTGGAGCCCATGACGGTGCCCACGCCCGAACGGCCGGCCGCACGGTGCAGGTCGTTCACCACGGCGGCGTACAGCACGCCGTTTTCGCCAGACTTGCCAATGCTGGAAATGCGCAGCAGCGGGTCCTGGTGCGATTTTTTCAGCATGTCTTCGGTCTGCCACACGCTCTTGCCCCACAGGTGGCCGGCGTCACGCAGCTCGGCCACGTCGTCGCAGATATAGAGATAGACCGGCCTGGCCGACTTGCCTTCGAAGATGACCATGTCCCAGCCGGCCATCTTGAGCTCGGCGCCCCAGTAGCCGCCCGAGTTGGAGCAGGCAATGGCACCGGTGAGCGGGCCCTTGGTGATGACGGTGTAACGGCCACCGGTGGAGGCCATGGTACCGGTCAGCGGGCCGGTGGCCCAGATGATCTTGTTGTCGGCCGACAGCGGATCGACCTTGGGGTCGATTTCACTGACGAGGTATTTGGTGCCCAGACCGCGCGAGCCGAGGTAGGCACGCGCCCACTCCATGTTCAGCGGTTCGGATTTGACGGTGCCAGCGGTGAGGTTGACGCGGAGGATTTTTCCAGCCCAAGACATGTTGATGCTCCTTGTGGGTCGGGGAATTAAGCGGCGGAGGGCTGATTGCCCAGTTTGTCGGCCCACTGCTTCATCTTGTCCAGGCCAGTCCAGTTGGCGTCGATGAAGGTGATGGCGCCGGTCGGGCAGGCGTCGGCACAGGCCGGGTCGCCACCGCACAGGTCGCACTTCTGGACCTTGCCGGTTTCCTGCACATAGTTGATCGTGCCGAACGGGCAGGCGATGGTGCAGACCTTGCAGCCCACGCAGGTGGACTCGTTGACCACTTTGGCGCCGGTGGCCTTGTCGACCGTGATGGCCTCGACCGGGCAGGCATGCAGGCACCAGGCTTCGTCGCACTGGGTGCAGGTGTAGGGCACTTTTTTGCCGGTGTGGTGGAAGTCGAACACCTTGATGCGGGACTTGGCGGTGGCGTAGGTGCCGTAGTTCTCGAAAGAACAGGCCATTTCGCACTGCTGACAGCCGGTGCACTTGTCCGGATTGATGTGCAACACCTTTTGCATGGAGGGTCTCCTGTGGGTCGGCGCAGGCTATGCACACCCGCGCTTATGAATGACAATGCATAACCATTGTTCCCTTCGGGGACATTCACCTCTCCTCGGGAATACCCGAAGTTCCCGCTCAGAGCGCCCAGAAATTCTCAGCTTGATACACATGGCCGCCGCTGACCGACTGCAAACCATCGCCCAGGCCCGACAGCTGCTGTTACACGAGCGCAGCGGGCATGCCGTGCCCACCCTTGCACCCTGGCTGCAACGCGGCTGGCAACGCTGCCAGTCCTGGGGGCTGGAGCCTGGGCAGGCAGTGGATTTTGATGCCGTCAGCCCGGCGCTGATGCGCCGCGTGCAGGAAGAAAACCGGCCGCTGGTGCAGGCCGCCCGACCGGTGCTAACCGAACTGGTGCGGGCAATTGGCAACATTGGCTACTTCGCCATCCTGACCAATGCCGAAGGCATTGTGATCGACGTGCAGGGCCCGGTGGACCGCGACGACCGCCGCGCCGACGTGATTGCCCGCGTGGGCGTGGACCTGTCCGAGCGTGCCGTGGGCACCACCGCCATCAGCGCCGCGCTGAGCGAACTGCAACCGGTCTGGCTGCACCGTGGTGAACATTTCTTTGACGACACCGGTGTTTACAGCTGCGCTGGCGCCCCGGTGTTCGGGCCGGATGGCCATTGCGCAGGCATGCTGGACCTGACCGGTGTGGAAGTGACCGAGCGCCCCGCCCTCAAGCATCTGGTGCGCCGCTCGGCTCGCAGCATCGAAAACAGCTGGCTGCTGGCCTCGCCTCACGCACTGACCTTGCGCCTGAACTGGCCCGGCAACCAGCCCGGCGACGACAGCGACGGCCTGCTGACCCTGGACGAAGACGGCCGCATCACCGGCGCCAACCCCACGGCGCGCCAGATGCTGGCGCTGGATGTGGACGACAGCAACGCACACGCCAGCGATGTGTTCGCCATGCCCTGGGAAAATCTGTTTGACGCGGCACGGCGCGATGAAGGCTTTTATGAAGTGCCCTTATGGTCAGGCCTGCGCCTGCAAACCCAGGCCCACCGCAACGGTCATACCCAGGCTGCCCGGACAGCCCCCCGCAGCAGCGGCAAGGCGCTGCGTGACGTGGAAACCGAGCTGATCCGTCAGGCCGTGGTCAAGGCACGCGGCAATGTGGCCGAAGCCGCCCGCGCCTTGGGCATCAGCCGGGCGACGGTCTACCGCAAACTGGGCTCACCCAAAAACTGATCACCGGGCGGCGTTCGGAAAGAACAGCTGCTCGCCGCCGATCTTGTAGTCGGCGATCGCAGCCTGGCCAGCTGCCGAAGTCACCCAGTCCACGAATTTCTGCGCCTCGGCCTGCTTGACGTGCGGGTGCCTGGCCGGGTTCACGACCATCACGCCGTACTGGTTGAACAGGCGTTGGTCGCCCTCCACCAGCACCACCAGATCGGCGCGGTTCCTGAAGTTCAGCCAGGTGCCCCGGTCGGCCAGCACATAGCCACCCTGCGAAGCGGCGATGTTGAGCGCCGGACCCATGCCACAGCCGCATTCGCGGTAGCCGGCGCCCTTGGCATTTTCCAGATTGGCCATCTTCCAGAAGCGCAGTTCGGCCGCATGGGTGCCGCTCTTGTCGCCGCGGGAAATGAACGGGGTGTTGCTCGCCGCCAGCTTGCCCAGTGCCGCCACGATGTCCTTGCCGCGGGTACCGGCCGGATCGGCCTTGGGGCCGATCAGCACAAAGTCGTTGTACATGACCTCCTGCCGCCTGAGGCCGAAGCCCTCGGCGACGAATTTCTCCTCGGCCGCCTTGTCGTGCACAAACACCACATCGGCATCACCCCGGCGCGCCATGTCCAGCGCCTGGCCGGTGCCCAGCGCCACCACCTTCACGTCGATACCGCTGGCCTTTTTGAAGGCCGGCAGCAGGTGCGCAAACAGGCCCGACTGTTCGGTCGATGTGGTGGACGACACCACGATCGAGGGGCTTTGTGCCCAGGCCAGCGGACTGGCCAGCAGCGCGCAGACCAGCAGGCGGCGCAGCGGACGGAAAATCGTTGTCATGCCATTTCTCCTTGAACAAAAGCGTGGGCTTCGGGGCTGACACGCGCCAGCACTTCGGCATTGAAAAAATCGTGGACCGGCAGGTCGGCCAGCACCCGCCCCGACTCCAGACACACCACCCGGCTGGCCAGCCGCTTGACCTGCCCCAGGTTGTGGCTGGCCCAGATCAGGGTCAGCGGTTCACGCCCCCCCGTTGCAAATTCGGCAATCAGGGCTTCCACCTCGCGCTTGGCATGCGGGTCCAGACTGGCGGTGGGTTCGTCCAGCAGCAGTACATCGGGCTGGCGCGCCCAGGCACGCGCCAGGGCAAGGCGTTGCTGCTGTCCTCCCGACAACTGGCGCCCGCCCTGCGCGGCAATGCCCTGCAGGCCGACCCGCGCCATCGCCTGCCCGGCGCGCTCACGGGCTTCCCGCCAGGTCAGGCCCAGCGAGCGGTCCAGCCACAGGCCAAGTGCCACATTGGCGAGCGCCGAAATGCGCAGCAGGTGAGGTCGCTGGAACAGCATGGCCTGGCGCCGCAGCGGATCGCGCCGTGCCGTTCCCGCAACGGGTGAGAGCAGGCCGTGCAAGGTGCGCAGCAATGTGCTTTTGCCCGAACCGTTGGGCCCCACCAGGGCCACACGCTCGCCTGCAGCGATGTGCAGACTGACTTCTTTCAGGGCCTCGACGGCGCCCAGTTGCACCGAGACCTTTTCCAGTTGCACCACCGGCATCACAGTCCCCCGACCACGGCAGGCTGGGCCAGTCGCGAGGCCTCGGCACGCCCGCGCAGCAACACCACCAGCAGGTTCAGCAGGCCCACCACTGCCAGCAGCACCAGCCCCAGTCCCAGCGCCAGTGGCAGATCGCCCTTGCTGGTTTCGAGTGCGATCGCGGTCGTCATCACGCGGGTGAAGCCGTCGATGTTGCCGCCCACGATCATCACCGCACCCACCTCGGAGATGGCGCGACCGAAAGCGGTCACGAAAATCGTCATCAGGGCCATGCGCTCGTCCCAGGCCAGGATCAGGCTGCGCAGCCAGGGGCCAGCCCCCAGCGAGGCCCACTGCTCGCCGTGCTGGCGCTCCACATCCTCCACCACCTGACGCGTGAGTGCGGTCACCACCGGCATCACCAGAATGACCTGCGCCAGCACCATGGCCTTGAAGCTGAACAGCCAGCCCAGGGTCCCCAGTGGCCCGGTGCGCGAGAGCAGCAGGTACACCACCAGCCCCACCACCACCGAGGGCAATGCCAACAGGGTATTGAGTGCCAACAGCACCGCCTCACGCCCGCGAAAACGGCTGACCGCCAGCCCGGCGCCCAGCAGGACGCCCAGCGCGTAGCCGATCAGGCAGGCCGTGGCGCTCACCGCCAGCGAGCGGCCGACGATGACCCACAGCTGGGGATCCGGGAAAGTCAGCAGGTGCAGCGCCGTGGCGACGCTGTCAGAGAAAGTGTTCATACAGCGTGGGCGATGGTAGTGCAGCGCACGCCCCTTGCGTCTACGGGTTGTCCGTTATGAAACACCTTGCATAAGCCACACCATGCACTTCAGGCACACTCCGGCTGTGCCCAAGATTCATCTGTCCTACCAGTGGTTGCCTGATGGCGCAAACCGCACAGCCCCCACTTCGCCCCTGCACCATCCCCTCATGGACCTTTTGCAGGCGGTGCGCGACAGTGGCTCGATCTCGATGGCGGCCAAAGCGCTGGGGCTGTCCTACCGCCATGTCTGGGGCGAACTCAAGCGCTGGGAACAGTCTCTCGCCCAGCCCCTGATCGTCTGGGAAAAAGGCCAACCAGCACACCTGACCGAATTCGCCGACAAGCTGCTGTGGGCCGAGCGTCAGGCCCAGGCCCGGCTGGCGCCGCAGATCAGCGCCCTGCAGGCCGAACTGGAAAAAACCTTTGCCCTGGCCTTTGACCCCGGCAGCCATGTGCTGACGGTGTACGCCAGCCACGACGACGCGCTGGTGCGCCTTCGCGAGCACGCCGCCGGTCAGGGCCTGCATCTGGACATGCGCTTTTGTGGCAGCGTGGACGCGATCCGCGCCCTCAACGAAGGCCGCTGCACCGTGGCCGGTTTCCATGCCTCGATGCAACCCGCCCCGGACTCGCTGGTGGCCCGCACTTACCGCCCGCTGCTGGCCACCGGACAGCACAAGCTGATCGGCTTTGCCCTGCGCCAGCAGGGCTTGATGGTGGCGCCCGGCAACCCGTTCAAACTGAAAAGCTGGCAGGACCTGTTGCGCCCCGAAGTGCGCTTTGTCAACCGCACATTGGGCACGGGCACCCGGCTGCTGCTCGACGACTGGCTCGCCAGCCAGGGGCTGTCGGGGGCCGCGATCCCGGGTTATGCGCACGAGGAGTTGTCGCACGCTGCCGTGGCCGCCCGTGTGGCCTCGGGTCAGGCCGACTGCGCGCTGGGCATCGAGTCGGCAGCCCGGGCCCACCATCTGGACTTTGTGCCACTGCTGCACGAACACTACTGGCTGGTGTGCCTGAAAAGCGCGCTGGATACCCCGGCTGTCCAGCAACTGCTGCAGGTCCTGCGGGCTGGCGCATGGGGCAGCCGGTTGCAGGAGCTGCCCGGTTACGCTGCCGAAACGCAGACCGGGCAGGTCCACTCCCTCAAGCGCTCGCTGCCCTGGTGGGCATGAACACGGGTTTACCCACCGCCGTTTGAGCCCGTTTGGGCTTTAGCCCAGAAAAATTTCAAAAATGACAAACAAAGGCCCCACCTCACGGCTCCTCTAAAATCACGCATCCTTTTTTGGGGGTCTCCCATGTCTGCAATCGTCAAATTCGCCCACGCGATGGACTGGACCAGTGACCGGTTCGGCAAAATCGCTTCCTGGACCGTGCTGCTGGCCGCCATGATCAGCGCCGGCAACGCCTTCATCCGCTACGGCATCGACTGGAGCTCCAACGGCCTGCTCGAAATCCAGTGGTACCTGTTCGCCTGGATGGTCATGGTCGGTGCACCTTATGTGCTCAAGGCCAACGAACACGTCCGCGTGGACCTGGTCTACGGCAAGCTCAAAGGCAACGGCCCGGTCTATGTGGATATCTTCGGCCTGGTGGTGTTCCTGATGCCTGTCATGGGCTTTCTGGCCTGGCTGTCTTTCCCGTATTTCTGGAACACTCTGATCTCCGGCGAAGTCAGCAGCAACGCCGGCGGTCTGATCCGTTGGCCTGCCACCCTGGCCATGCCGGTGGGCTTTGCCCTGGTCTGGCTGCAAGGTCTGGCCGAACTGTTCAAGCGCATCGCTTACCTGCGCGGCGAATACGCCATGGACACCCACTACGAAAAACCGCTGCAGTGATGCCGCAGGCTGACTGACGCACACTGCAAGGAATCTCAACATGGAAATGCAAAACTTTGCCCCGGTGATGTTCGCCGGGCTGGTGGTCGTGATGCTGATCGGCTTCCCGGTCGCCTTCTCGCTGGCCGCTCTGGGTCTGGGCTGCGGCTTTTATGCCATCGAGATGGGCTGGTTCCCGGCAGCCTTCATGGGCAACCTGCCGATCTCGATCTTCTCCATTCTCAACAACGACCTGCTGTTGGCCATCCCCTTCTTCACCTTCATGGGGACCATTCTTGAAAAGTGCGGTCTGGCCGAAGACATGCTGGACTCCATGGGCCAGCTGTTCGGCCCGGTGCGTGGTGGTCTGGGTTACTCGGTCATCATCGTCGGCTTCATCCTGGGTGCCATCACCGGTACCGTGGCCGGTCAGGTGATCGCCATGGCCCTGATCTCGCTGCCCGTGATGATCCGCTACGGCTACAACATGCGCTACGCCACCGGCGTGCTGGCGGCCTCGGGCACCATCACCCAGCTGGTGCCGCCGTCGCTGGTGCTGGTGGTGCTGGCCGACCAGCTGGGCCGCTCCGTGGGTGACATGTACAAGGGCGCCTGGGGCCCCTCGCTGCTGCAGATCGGCATGTTCGCGGCCTACACCTTCGCCCTGTCGGTCGTCAAACCGCACTATGTGCCCGGTGTGCCGGCCGAAGCACGCACCCTGAACGGCTGGCCGCTGTGGCGCAAGTGCCTCAAGGGCATCATCCCGTCTGCCGTGCTGATCTTCACCGTGCTGGGCTCCATGGGCGGCCTGCCCTTCCAGGACCACGCCGTGGCCACCCCGACCGAAGCCGGCGCCATGGGCGTGGTGGGCGCGCTGATCCTGGCCGCCATGCACAAACGCCTGAACTGGTCGCTGCTGTGGGAAGCCATGCAAGGCACCATGCGCCTGACCGCCATGGTGGTGTTCATCCTGATCGGCTCGCGCGTGTTCAGTCTGGTGTTCCAGGGCGTGGACGGCGCCGTCTGGGTCGAGCACCTGCTGTCGGGCCTGCCCGGTGGCGAAGTCGGCTTCCTGATCGTGGTGAACATCTTCGTGATCTTCCTGGCCTTCTTCCTGGACTTCTTCGAGATCGCCTTCATCATCGTGCCCATGCTGGCCCCGGTGGCCGACAAAATGGGCATCGACCTGATCTGGTTTGGCGTGCTGCTGTGCGTGAACCTGCAGACCAGCTTCATGCACCCGCCCTTCGGCTTTGCGCTGTTCTACCTGCGCGGCATCGCTGACACGCTCTACAAGGAAAAGCGCATCGCCGTCCCGGTCAAGTCCAACGACATCTACCTGGGGTCGATTCCCTGGGTGATCATGCAGTTGCTGCTGGTGCTGGTCGTGATCTTTGTGCCGCAAACGGTCACGTCCTTCCTGGACAAGCCCGAGGTGGTGGACGTCGACTCGGTGGTGCTGGAAGCCGCCCCAGTGCCTGAAGAGGAAGCTCCTGCTGACGGGCAGCCGGCGGACGATCCGATGAAAGACATGACGCCGCCCTCCACCGGCGAAAAGAAGTAAATCGTCCCGTCCCCCGACACCTCGCCGGTTCGCCTGCGGGGTGTTTTTCTTTCCGGAGCCTGCACCCGCATGCAACCCACACCCCAAGACACCCCCGGAGCCCCACTGCCCTACCCCTACAAGGCGCCTGTGCAGGCCATGACCGGGCAAGCCTTTGGTCCTGTTTTCAAAATGCTGGCCTGGTCCATCCTGCTGGCGCTGCTGGTCTGGATCTGGCGACTGGATTTCGACTGGCGCTCCAGTCAGGGGGCTTTGGTGGCTGCCGCATGGGCCATGCTGGCTTTCATGGCCTGGCACATCCAGCGCAGCCGGATCCGGCTTGACCAGGAGGCGATCGAGCAGAGCTGGATGTGGCGTCG
>JAYRQF010000268.1:0-2122 GCA_041910735.1 Limnohabitans sp. | reverse complement strand
GATGCCGAAGTAGGGCGCGTCGCGGCTGATGTCCCAGTCGCCCATCTTGGGCTTGCCGTCTTCGCCGGGCTCGATCCATTCGGCGATCTTGTTGAGCACCTCTGCCTGTACGGCGCCGCTGTTGGTCCACTGTGCCAGGAAGTCCAGGCAGCGCTTGTCCGAGAGTTTGAAGAAGAAGTGTTCGGAAGTGCGCAACACCGGCGTGGCGCCGGAGAGGGCGGAGTAGGGGCTCTTGAGTTCGGTCGGGGCGTAGACCGCGCCGCAGCTTTCGCAGTTGTCGCCGTACTGGTCCTTGGCGCCGCACTTGGGGCATTCGCCCTTGATGAAGCGGTCGGGCAGGAACATGCCCTTGTCCGGGTCGTAGAACTGCTCGATGGTGCGGCTCTCGATCAGGCCGTTCTGTTTGAGCGATAGGTAAATTTCCTTGGCCAGTTCGTGGTTCTCGGGGCCGTCGGTGCTGTGCCAGTTGTCAAAGGCGATGTGAAAACCGTCCAGGTAGGGCTTGCGGCCGGCCGCGATGTTGGCCACGAACTGCTGTGGCGTGATGCCAGCCTTTTCGGCCGCGATCATGATCGGCGCGCCGTGGGCGTCGTCGGCGCCCACAAAGTGCACCTCGTGGCCCTGCATGCGCATTGTCCGCACCCAGATGTCGGCCTGGATGTATTCCATGATGTGGCCGATGTGGAAATTGCCGTTGGCGTACGGCAGGGCGGTGGTGACGAAAAGCTGGCGGGATGCTGCGGACATGAAAAACCTCGTGCCAAATGGGGCAACCCGCCATTTTAGGGGCTGGCTGCAGGCAGGGGCCAGCTAAAGAAGCGGTGAATTTCAGTCTGCTGGGCCTGTGCGTCGGCCTGACCGAGCGCGATCAGTTCGCGCGTATAGGACGCTTCGAACAGCAGGTAACTGACCAGTGCCTGCCCCTGTGCACCACTGCCTTGACCACCTGCGCCCAGAACACGCAGCAGGTTTTGCACCGCGGCGGGCAGGTCCTTGGCATGGCGTGCGGCCAGGGTGTCCAGCCTTTGTGAGGGGGCGATCAGCAGCAGGTCCACCGGGCGCAACTGGGTGCCCAGGCGCTGTTCTGGCGGAATCAGGCGCAAGGTCTGGTTGATGCGCTGCAAGCGTTCCACATCCACTGCCAGGGCGTCCAGAAAAATGCTGGACAAGGCGTGCCCGGCGATGTGCGCCAGCGACGGGTAGGCGGGCGTGTGGTGCTGGACCTGCTGGGGTTCGAGCATGCGCCCGGCCCCGATCACCAGAATGCGCTCGGCGCCCAGATGAATGGCGGGCGAGACCGGCGCGGTCTGGCGCATGGAGCCGTCGCCAAAATACGCGGGGCCGCGTGGCCCATGCAGGGGCATGGCCGGGAAAATGAAGGGAATGGCGGCGCTGGCCAGCAGGTGCATGTGGCCCAGCTGGCTGGGCAGGGCCAGCCGCTGGTTGCGCACCCAGGGTGTGATGGGCGTGTGGCTTTGGTAGAAAGTGACGTGTTCGCCCGTGCTGTAGCTGGATGCGGTGATGGCCAGCGACTGCAGGGCACCGGTGGCCAGCAGGCCGGGCAGACGCGTGAAGTCGATGCGCTCGCGCAGCAGGTCCAGCAATGGAGAGTTGTCCAGCAGGGATTTGGGGCGCAGGCGTTTGGTGCTGACCAGCCAGCCCAGGGACAGCAGCGACAGCCAGCGGGCGCCAGCGCTGAACATGTCCAGCAGGTCTGAGCGGTACACCTGCTGCACGCGGAACTGACCCCAGACCTCCATCAGGGAATCCACTGCGCCGTCAAAGTCGTCGGCCATGCAGGCCAGCACGGCCGCATTGATGGCACCGGCCGATGTGCCACAAACTACCGGGAACGGGTTACCCTGGGTGATGCCGGCTTCGCGCCGCATGCGTTGCAGCGCAGCCAGCACCCCGACCTGGTAAGCAGCGCGGGCGCCACCGCCCGACAGGATGAGTCCGGTGTGAGGGGCCATGTGTCTATATTATTGATTCGGCATTATTTAACTTGAAATATCTGAATGCGCCATCATATAGCGGTGATGGAAGCAACCGACATGAGAAAGCTGTCGCGCGATGCGCGGCATGAGCGGCGCGTGCAAGTCATCCGACTGCGCAAAGCGGG
>JAYRQF010000267.1:0-3307 GCA_041910735.1 Limnohabitans sp. | reverse complement strand
TGCGGACCATGTCCTGGTCCATGTTGGCGAGCACATCGATGATGTAGGTCACGTTGAAGCCGATCTCGATGCTGTCGCCGCCGTAGTCGATGTCGAGTTCGTCCACGGCCTCTTCCTGCTCGGCGTTGGTGGACGCCACGCGCAGCGTGCCGGGGTCGAGGTTCAGGCGCACGCCCTTGAACTTGTCGCTGGTCAGGATGGCCGTGCGCTGCAGACACGACAGCAGCGCCTGGCGGCCCAGCGTGACGTTGTTGCGGTGGCCCTTGGGGATCACGCGGTTGTAGTCGGGGAACTTGCCCTCGACCAGCTTGGTGACGAACTCCATGCCGTCAAAGCTGAACTTGGCCTGGTTGTTGGCGAACTGCATGTCGATCGCGCCTTCGGCGTCGCTCAGCAGGCGCTGCAGCTCCAGCACGGTCTTGCGTGGCAGGATGACTTCCTGCTTGCTCGGCACTTCTTCGTCGAGCGTGGCGCTGGCAAAGGCCAGGCGGTGGCCGTCGGTGGCGACCAGGCTGAGTTTTTTGCCTTCGGCCACGAACAGGATGCCGTTGAGGTAGTAGCGGATGTCGTGCACGGCCATCGCGAACGAGACCTGGCCCAGCAGAGCCTTGAGTGTTTTTTGCGGCACGCTGAACCTGGGGCCGAAGCTGGCGGCTTCCTGCACCAGCGGGAAGTCTTCGGCCGGCAGCGTCTGCAGCGTGAACTTGGATTTGCCACCCTTGAGGATCACCTTGGCCTGCGAGGACTCCAGGCTCACGGTCTGGTCGCCGGGCATGGTGCGCAGGATGTCGATGAGCTTGCGTGCGCCCACCGTGGTGGTGAAGTCGCCCGGGTCGCCGTCCATTTCGGCCGTGGTGCGGATCTGGATTTCCAGATCGCTGGTGGTCATCTGGAGGGCGCGGCCCGATTTGCGGATCAGCACGTTGGCCAGCACGGGCAGGGTGTGGCGGCGTTCCACAATGCCGGAGACGGATTGCAGGACCGACAGCAGCTTGTCTTGGGTGGCCTTGAGCACGATCATGGATGTCTACCTTTGGTGGTTCTTGTCAGGCGTCCGCCCGGCCGGGCAGATGGACGCAAACAGCTGACATTTTCGCCGGTTTTTGGGTGTTTTTTGGCCTGAAAACGGCCCAAAACCACATTCTTTTCGGTCATCCCTTGAGGGTCTGTTCCAGCACATGCAGCTGCTGGTTCAGTTCGGTCAGTTGCTGGCGTTCTCCGGCGATTTTTCGGACCGCGTGCAGCACCGTGGTGTGGTCGCGTCCGCCAAACAGCTCACCGATCTCGGGCAGGCTTTTCTGGGTCAGTTCCTTGGCCAGGTACATGGCGATCTGTCGCGGCCGGGCGATGCTGGCCGGGCGCTTTTTGGAATACATGTCCGCGACCTTGATCTTGTAGTAGTCGGCCACGGTTTTCTGGATGTTTTCCACCGAAATCTGGCGGTTCTGGATCGACAGCAGGTCGCGCAGGGCCTCGCGGGCCAGCTGAATGGACACTTCTTTCTGGTTGAAGCGTGAATAGGCCAGGATCTTGCGCAGCGCGCCTTCGAGTTCGCGCACGTTCGAGCGCACGTTTTTGGCCACGAAAAACGCCACTTCCTCGGGCATTTCGCTGCCTTCGCTGATCGCCTTGTTGATCAGGATGGCCACCCGCATTTCCAGTTCAGGCGGCTCGATGGCCACCGTCAGGCCCGAATCGAAACGCGAAACGAGCCGCTCGTGGATGTCGGCCAAGCCCTTGGGGTAGGTGTCGCTGGTCATCACGATGTGCGACTTTTTGGCCAGCAGCGCCTCGAAGGCATTGAAGAACTCTTCCTGCGTGCGGTCCTTGTTGGCAAAAAACTGCACGTCGTCGATCAGCAGCAGGTCCAGCGAATGGTAGTGCTGCTTGAATTCGTCGAAAGTTTTCCTCTGGTAAGCCTTGACCACATCCGACACGAACTGTTCGGCGTGGATGTAGAGAACTTTGGCGTCGGGCCGGTCGGCCAGCAGCTTGTTGCCAATCGCATGCATCAGGTGGGTCTTGCCCAGACCGACGCCGCCGTAGATGAACAGCGGGTTGTAGAGCTGCCCTGGTGAGCCGGCCACATGCATGGCGGCGGCGCGCGCCATGCGGTTGGCCGAACCCTCCACGAGGGTGTCAAAGGTCAGAGCCGGGTTGAGCCGGCTTCGGAAAGCCTGCACGGGCGCTTCTTCCGGCATGTCGAGCACTTCGGGGCTGGCGGGAGAGAGGCTGGTAGGTGTCGGACGCCCAGTTCTGGCGGGGGTTTCCCGCGGAGTGAGGGCTAACTCGATTTGCACGGGCTGGCCTTGCAGGCGCTCCAGAAGCTGGGCCAGTTTCTGCGCATATTGTGCGCGGATCCAGTCCATTTTGAAGCGGTTGGCGACAAAAAGCGTGAGCTTGTCCTGGTCGTCGTTGACTTGCGCCACGAGGGGCTTGATCCAGGTGTTGAACTGTTGTTCGGGCAGTTCGCGGGACAGTTCTTCCAGGCAGGCCTGCCACAGGGCGGGGCTGGATTCAAAGGCGAGATCGGAGGAGATTCCCTCAGGCATGTTCGGTATTGTTTTTGTGGACAGTCAGCTGTTCTGGTGCGGTGGATTCTGAATTATCAAGAGCTTATCCACAGGCCAGAGGGTGCTCGGCTGCACATCATAAACCACAAACGGGTCCGTGTTCTCATGGTGTTCACCGATGGATTGGACTGGGGAATGGGTGCCTGTTTTTCGGCGGATTTGCTGGCGGCGCCAAAGTTTGCGATAATCGCGGGCTTCGCTCCAAAAAGTCGGGCGGCTTGGCGTGTGCCTGGCCCACCGGCAAAACCTTGAACAGGAGCGCCAAGGAATTGTCATGAAACGCACTTACCAACCTTCCAAAACCCGTCGCGCCCGCACCCACGGCTTCCTGGTCCGCATGAAGACCCGCGGTGGCCGCGCCGTGATCAACGCACGCCGCGCCAAGGGCCGCAAGCGTCTGGCTGTCTGATTGTGCTGACGCTGCCGGCGCGCCCTGGCGCAGGGCTGGCAGCCACAGTCAGGGTCTGAAGCCGTGCACCGTCTCAAGACACGCCCGCAATTTCAGGCTGCCCTGGCTGGCGGTACAGTTTCTCGCACAGCGCATTTCGCCTTGCATCGCCTGCCCCTGACGGCACGCGTGGACACCCCTGAGGCAATGGCCGACACGGCAGGGCCTGCACCCGATGAGGCGCAGGCCCTTTTTGCCTTGGATGGCGTCTGGATCGGGGCGATGGTCCCAAAGCGCTGGGCCCGCCGTGCCGTGACGCGCAACACCATCAAGCGACAAATCTACG
>JAYRQF010000266.1:0-22991 GCA_041910735.1 Limnohabitans sp. | reverse complement strand
GTGCTCACGCCGCACATGGCCAGCGGCACGGCGCAGACGCGTGGTGCCATGTCGGACCTGACGCTGGCCAACCTGCAGGCCCACTTTGATGGTCAGCCGCTGCGCACGCCGGTACCGGAGTGTCGCGCCTGAGTCTGGCATTCGGGTTTGTCCTGTAGGCGGTGCAATCAATCATCATATGATAAGAATAAAAGCGATATGACCATGATCAAGAACGTTCACGGCAACACCCTCGACTGGCTCGGCGAAGCCATCCTCACCGGGCATTACCCGGTGGGCGGCAGCCTGCCTCCGGAGCCGGTGTTGTGCGAGGAGCTTGGCGTCAGCCGCACTGTGGTGCGCGAGGCCATCAAGTCGCTGGTGGCCAAAGGTTTGGTCGTGACCGGTCCCAAGGTGGGCACCCGTGTCTTGCCGCAAGACGAATGGAACTGGTTTGATCCCTCCGTGATTGCCTGGCAGGCGCGAAACGGTTTGAGCGTGGAGTTCCTGCAGGACCTGCAGGAACTGCGTCGTGTGGTGGAGCCGGCAGCAGTCCGAATGGCTGCAGAACGTGCCGATGCCCATGACATCGGGCGCATCAGTGAGGCCTTTGCAGGTATGAAGCAGGCGGTGGAGCATGGCGGGGACTACATCACCCATGACCTGCGGTTCCATCAGGGGCTGCTGGCGGCCTCGCACAACCGCATGCTGGTACAGATGAGCAAGGCGCTCAATGCCCTGCTGCGCACCAGCTTCGAGATTTCCACCAGCATCAAGGATGGTCCGCGCAGTTCCCTGCCGCTGCACAAGGCGGTGCTGGATGCCGTGGTTGCCCACGATCCTGTCAAGGCCGAAAAAGCCATCCAGAAACTGATCGATGGTGCGCGTGACGACATCGACCATGTGCTCAGCCACCGCAAGAAATTGCCCCAGCTGGGCAAGCCGGCCCCGCAGCTCAAGGCTGCATGAGTTTTTCAACCCTGAAAAAAACGAGGAGACAAAGCATGAAGATGAAAACCCTGGCCGTCGCCGCTTTTGCAGCGGCCGGTCTGCTGGCAGGTGCACAGGCATCCGCCCAGGAAAAACTCACCGTCTGGTGGGTCAAGGGCTTCTACAAGGCCGAAGACGATGCGCTGTTTGCAGCCATCAAAAAGTACGAGGCCAAGCACAAGAACGTCAAGATCGAACTGTCGCAGTATCCGATCCAGGACATGATTCCGAAGACCGTGGCCGCACTCGATGCCGGCAGCCCCCCCGATGTGGCTTATGGTGACTCTTACGACTTTCAGGTCACAGCCTCGTGGGCCTATGACGGCAAGCTCGAAGACATTTCCAGCGTGATCAATCCGATCCGTAGCCGCTTCGCACCCAACACCGTGGAAACCACCTTCCTGCTCAACAACAAGGAAGGCAAGCGCACTTACTACGCTTTCCCGATCAAGCAGCAAACCATGCACATCCAGTACTGGGGTGACATGCTGGCCGATGCGGGCTTCAAGGAAAGCGACATTCCGACCACCTGGAAAGAGTACTGGAGCTTCTGGTGCGACAAGGTGCAGCCGGCCCACCGCCAGAAGACCGGGCAGCGCAGCTTTGGCATCGGCCAGCCCATGGGTGTGGACGCCACCGATTCCTTCTTCTCCTTCCTGACGTTCATGGATGCCTACAACGTCAAGCTGGTCAATGATTCGGGCAAGCTGCTGGTCGATGATCCGGATGTGCGCAAGGGCCTGATTGGCGCGCTGACCGACTACACCAGTGTTTACAGCAAGGGTTGCACACCACCGTCCTCCACCAGCTGGAAGGATCCGGACAACAACGTGGCTTTCCACAACAAAACCACGGTGCTGACACACAATGCCACGATCTCGATCGCCGCCAAGTGGCTGGACGATATGAACAACGCGGCCTTGACCGATGCCCAGCGTGCCACGGCCAAAAAGAACTACACCGAACTGGTCAAGACGGCCGGCTTCCCGAGCAAGCCCGATGGCACCAAGATGAACTACCGCGCGGCCGTGAAGACTGGTGTGATCTTCAAGGATTCCAAAAACAAGGCCAGGGCCAAGGAGTTCGTGAGTTTCATGCTGCAGGAAGAAAACCTGATGCCTTACGTCGAAGGTTCTCTGGGTCGCTGGTTCCCGGTGACCAAGGCTGGTCAGCAAAGCAAGTTCTGGCAGGATGACCCGCACCGCAAAGCTGTGCACAAGCAGTTCATGGACGGCACCTCGACCTTCGAGTTCACCAAGAACTTCCGCTTTACCCAGCTCAACAACGAAAACGTCTGGGCCAAGGCCATGAACCGTGTCATCAATGAAAAGGTGCCGGTGGACAAGGCGGTTGACGAAATGATTGCCCGTATCAAACAGGTGGCAGCCAACTGATTGACCTGAGTGTCAGCTCCGTGCCTGCCTGAGCGCAGGCACGGATTTTTCAAATTCTTTCCCGAACCATCATGTCGAATGCAAGCCTGGCTTTGCAGGGGGCAGTGCCGCCTGAACCCAAGAAAAGCAGCCCCTGGGTCTTCTGGGGCAGGGCCTTTGTGGTGCCCTACCTGCTGATCTTTCTGGTCTTTGTGCTTTATCCGGTGGGGTATGGCCTGTGGCTGGCACGGCACCCGGAAAGCTACGTCAAGCTGTTTGACGATCCGATTTTCTTTCGCACCGCGATCAACACCCTGATCTTTCTGGTGGTGGCCATCAACGTCAAGATGGTCATTTCTCTGGTGCTCTCTGGCTTCTTTGTGCAAAGCCGCTGGTGGATCAAGGTCACCTCGCTGATTTTCATCCTGCCCTGGGCGGTCCCTTCGATTCCGACCATCCTGTCGGTGCGTTTCATGCTTAACCCCGAATGGGGCGTGATCAATTCGCTGATTTTTCGCCTGACGGGACTGGACGGCCCCAACTGGCTCAACGACCCGACTCTGGCGCTGTGTTTTTCCATGCTGATGCACATCTGGAAGTCGCTGCCTTTCTGGACCCTGATCCTCGTGGCGGGTCGCCTGGCCATTCCTTCCGAGCAGTACGAAGCTGCATCGGTGGACGGCGCCACCAACTGGCAAAAGTTCCGCTTCATCACCTGGCCGTCGATGAAGACGCTGTATCTCACCTCGACCATCCTGTCGATGATCTGGACGCTGGGCGACTTCAACAGCGTGTACCTGCTCACGGGTGGCGGCCCCGCTGACATGACGCATGTGCTGGCCACGCTGGGCATCCGCTACCTGCGCCTCGATCAGGTGGATCTGGCCATGGCGTCCATCGTGGTGGCCCTGCCCATGGTGCTGCCGCTCGTGTATTTCATGATGAAACGACTCTCCAAATAAGGTGTCCGGATGAAACGCATCACCCTCAAATCCGTCACCACCGAGGCCAAGCTGCTGCTGATCGGCATTCCGGTGCTGATCTGGACCTTGCTGCCGATCTACCACCTGGTGCTGTTCGCGATCTCGCCCAAGGACAGCGCCACCACCGGCAAGCTCTGGCCCGACCATCCGACGCTGCAGAACTTCGACTTCGTCTTTCACCAGAAGCATTTCTATCTGGACCACTTCTGGGTGCAGATGGGCAACTCGCTGCTGATCGCTGTGACCGTGGGTGTGTTGACCCTGTTCATCTCGACCTGCGCCGCCTTTGCGATCAGCCGCCTCAAAGTCCCGGGTGGCCGAACGGTCATGAACCTGGCCCTCTTCACCTATTTCATCCCGGCGGCGTTCCTGGCCGTGCCCATGTACAAGACCATGGGCCTGTACGGGCTTCTCAACAGCCAGTGGGCGCTGATTCTGGCCATGGTGACCATCGCCTCGCCGTATTGCATCTGGGTGCTCAAGCAGGCATCCGACAAGCTGCCCTTCGAGCTGGATGAGGCAGCCCGCATGGACGGCGCCACGCCGCTGCAGCTGTTCCGCCTGGTGTATCTGCCGCTCATGGTGCCTTCGCTCGTGGCAGTCGGCACCTACTCGCTGCTGCTGGCCTGGAACGAATACCTGTATGCCTTCCTGCTGCTGTCCAACGACAAAAGTGTGACCGTGGCGGTGGCTTTGGGCAATTTCCTGTCGGCTGACGATTCGCCCTGGGAACTGTTGATGACGACCGGTCTCATCTACGCCCTGCCGCCTGCGGCCATTTATTACGCCTTCAAACGTTACATGGTGTCCGGCCTGACCGCTGGCGCTGTCAAGAGCTGAACCTCATTCCCCTCAGGACCCGAAACATGGCATCCGTATCCTTTCGCCAAATCAAGAAATCCTTCGGCAAGGTTGACATCATCCACGGCATCAGCTTTGACATCCACGACGGCGAATTCGTCGTGCTGGTGGGGCCGTCGGGTTGCGGCAAGTCCACGCTGCTGCGCATGCTGGCCGGCCTCGAAGACATCTCCGGTGGTCAGATCCTGATCGACGGCAAAGTCGTCAACGAGCTTGAATCCAAAGACCGCGACATCGCGATGGTGTTCCAGAGTTACGCGCTGTACCCGCACATGACCGTGCGCGAGAACATGGCCTTCAGCCTGCGCCTGCGCAAGGCCGACCAGGCCAAGACTGCAGAGCGCGTGGCCCATGCCGCCAAAATCCTGAATCTGGAGCACCTGCTGGAGCGCTACCCGCGCGAACTCTCGGGCGGTCAGCGCCAGCGCGTGGCCATGGGCCGCGCCATCGTGCGCGATCCCAAGGTCTTTCTGTTCGACGAGCCGCTGTCCAACCTCGATGCCAAGCTGCGTGTGGCCATGCGCGCCGAGATCAAGGCACTGCACCAGCGCCTGAAAACCACCACGGTGTACGTGACGCACGACCAGATCGAAGCCATGACCATGGCCGACCGCATCGTGGTCATGCACGATGGCATCGTCGAGCAGATCGGTACGCCGCTGGAGCTTTTCGATCATCCGGGCAATCTGTTTGTGGCCCAGTTCATCGGCTCACCCGCCATGAACGTAGTCAAGGGCACCTTGCACATCGAGGCTGGCAGTGCCTGGGTGGAGGCCCAAGGTGCCCGCTGGCCGGTGGGGCAGGTGGGCAGCGGCACGAGCGGCCAGTCGGTGCACTATGGTGTGCGCCCGACCGATGTGTCTCTGGGGGCGCAGGGTCAGGGTGTGGCGGCCGAGGTGGTGGTGGTCGAACCCACTGGCGCCGAAACCGAACTGCTGGTCAAGGTCGGCGACTTCAGGCTGGTGGTCACGCTGCACGGCCGCACCGACGCCCAGCCGGGCCAGACCGTCTGGCTGCAGGTCGACACACGCAGGACGCACCTCTTTGACGGCCAGTCGGAGCAGCGCCTGTGACCCACTCCTGTGCGGCCACGACGCCACGCCCCACGCGGGTGGTGCTCATGGGCGTGAGCGGTTGTGGCAAAAGCACCGTGGGTGAAGGGCTGGCTGCGCACCTGGGCTGGCGCTTTGTCGAAGGCGACAGCCTGCACCCGCCCGAGAACGTGGCCAAGATGGCTGCCGGTCAGGCGCTGGGCGACGGAGATCGTGCCGGCTGGCTGGCCACACTGGCCGATGTATTGGCGCAGGCCAGCGCTGCAGGTCAGGGGCTGGTCATCAGTTGCTCCGCGCTCAAGCGCGCCTACCGTGACCGTTTGCGCGCAGGGGATCCCCGGGTGTTGTTTGTGCACCTGGACGGCAGTCAGTCACTGATTGCCGGGCGCATCGCCGCGCGTACCCATCTCTACATGCCCGCCAGCCTGCTGGAGAGCCAGTTTGCGGCCCTGCAGCTGCCAGAACCTGACGAACATGCCTTGACTTTGAGCGTGGAGTTGCCACCGGCCGAACTCATCCGTCACATTGCACAACACCTGCAGGCGCAGACCTGCCCGACACCATGATCAATGCTTCCACTTTTCGGCTCGATGGCCGCCTTGCCCTTGTGACAGGTTCTTCGGCCGGCATCGGTCTGGCCATTGCCCGCGGGCTGGCGCAGGCGGGGGCGGACATCGTGCTCAATGGCCGGCAGGCCGACAAGCTCGAAGCAGCCGCCCAGGCCTTGCGCGCCGAAGGCCATACCGTGCATGTGCGCGGTTTTGACGTGACCGATTCGGCACAGGTGCGCGCAGCGGTGGACGGCATCGAAAAAGACATTGGTCCGATCGACATTCTGGTGAACAACGCCGGGATTCAGCGCCGGGGCCCGCTGCACGAATTTGCCGAGTCCGACTGGCAGGACATCCTGCGTACCAACCTCGACAGCGTATTTTTTGTGGCGCAGTCGGTGGCGCGTCACATGATCGCCCGAAAGCGCGGCCGCATCATCAACATCTGCTCGGTGCAGTCCGAGTTGGGCCGCCCTGGCATTGCGCCCTACATGGCCACCAAAGGGGGGCTGAAGATGCTGACCAAAGGCATGGCCATTGACTGGGGGCCGCTGGGCATCAATGCCAACGGCATCGGTCCCGGCTATTTCAGGACCGAGCTGAACGAGAAGCTCTACAAAGACGAAACCTTCAGTGGCTGGTTGACCAACCGCACGCCGAGCCGCCGCTGGGGTGAGGTCGATGAACTGGCCGGTGCGGCCGTTTTTCTGGCCAGCGATGCCTCCACCTTTGTCAACGGCCACATCCTGTACGTGGATGGTGGTGTGACCGCCACGCTCTGACCCACAAGGAAATTCCATGAAAGCTGTGATCTGCCACGCGGCCGAAGATCTGCGCATCGACACCATCGAAGAAGAACAACCCGGACCGGGCCAGTTGCAGGTGAGAGTCGCCTTTGGCGGCATCTGCGGTTCTGACCTGCATTACTACCAGCACGGTGGCTTTGGCACAGTGCGCATCCGCGAGCCCATGGCGCTGGGCCATGAAATCTCGGGCGTGGTGTCGGCTGTGGGCGAGGGCGTGCAGGGTTTCAGTCTCGGCCAGCGTGTGGCGATCTCGCCTTCACGCCCCTGTTTCAAGTGCCGCTACTGCCAGCTCGGCCAGCACAACCAGTGTCTGGACATGCGGTTTTTCGGCAGCGCCATGCGTTTCCCGCACATCCAGGGCGCGTTCCGCGAAAAGCTGGTCATCGAGTCGCATCAGGCCCATCCACTGCGCGAAGGCGTGAGTCTGGCGATTGCCGCGTTGGCCGAGCCGCTGTCGGTGGGCCTGCACGCCATCAACCGTGCTGGCAGCGTGTTTGGCAAGCAGGTGCTGGTCACGGGCACGGGTCCCATTGGCGCCATGCTGATCGCCGCCTTGCGCCGTGCCGGTGCTGCCCGCATCGTGGCGGCCGACCTGAGCGACACGGCGCTGGCCTGCGCCAAGGCCATGGGCGCCGACGAGACCATCAATCTGGCCTGCAACCCTGAGGGCTTGGCGCCTTATGCCCAAGACAAGGGGCAGTTTGACGTGATGTTCGAAGCCTCGGGCAGCGACCGCGCCTTGCGCACCGGGCTGGAGGTGGTGGCCCCGCGCGGCGTGATCGTCAGCGTGGGCATGGGCCCGGACGCCAGCCTGCCGATGACGCCGCTGGTGGCCAAGGAGCTGGAGTTGCGCGGCACCTTCCGCTTTCACCCCGAGTTTGCGGTGGCGGTGCGCTTCATCAACGAGGGTCTGGTGGACCTGCGTCCGGTCATCTCGCATGTGATGGGGCTGGGCGATGCCGTCAACGCTTTCAGACTGGCGGGCGACAAGAAGCAGGCCATGAAAGTGCAGATCGACTTCGGAGTCGAGCCTGCGGGCATCTGAGGCATGATCGGCCTATTGCATTGAGGACTCGTCCATGACAACGTTCACCCAGGTGGTGCTCTACACCGACACCGACGGCCGTGCCAGATTCAGGGAACAAAGCATTCCCCTGACCGAGGGCAAGCCCGAAAGCCGCCTTTCGGCCCTGATGGCTTCAGGCGGCTACCAGTTGCGACACAGCCCGGTGGGCTTTCGCAGCACTTTTCATTGCACCGGCAACCCCCAGTGGGTGTTCATTCTGGACGGCCAGATGGAAATCGGTCTGCAGGACGGCAGCTCGCGCGTGTTCGGACCGGGCCAGCACTTCTATTCCGCCGACGTGTTGCCCGAAGGCGCCACGTTTGACGACAAGGTGCATGGTCACTGGAGCCGTCAGGTGGGCGAGCAGCCCCTGGTCACCCTGTTTGTGCGCGGCTGAGCAGAAAGTCTTCGATGGCCTGCGCCACAGCCTGCGGCTGATCGCGGTGTGGGCTGTGGCCGCATTGCGGCAGTTTCACCAGTCGTGCATGGGGCACTGCGGTGGCAATGTCGTCGATTTGCGCCATGGTGCCGTAAGGGTCGTCTTCGCCCTGAATGGCCAGCAGCGGCGCGCTGACGGCTGATATCTCCCGGCGGATGTCGTAGCTGCGAAACGCCGGGCTCAGCCAGATGTCGTTCCACTGCCAGAAGGCGCAGTCCACGCTGGCATGAAACGGGGCAAGCCTCGCACGCAGGGGACCATTTTCATAAGCTTCGCGTGCGGCCTCGATGGAGCGTACCGACACGTCCTCCACCAACACATGCGGGGCCATCACGATGCAGGCACTCACCGGCTGGTGCGCCGCATGCAGCAGGGCGATGGTCCCCCCGTCCGAATGGCCGAGCAGCACAGGGCGCTCAATGCCGGACAGACGCAGCAGCTCGGGCAAGACATTCAGTGCTTCGCGGTGCATGTAGTCGGGCTCCAGGCGGCCGCTGCCGCGCACATCGGGGCGCGTGTCGGACTGACCGTAACCCTGGCGCGAATACACCAGCCCGGCGCAGCCCAGGCGCTCGCAGAGGGTTTGCGGCCAGCCGCGCCAGAGCGCGACGCTGCCCAAGCCCTCATGCAGGAACACCAGCGTGGGTTGGTTTGCCGGGCCGGCAATATGCTGCACTTCGAGCGCCACGCCGTGGACGGTGGTTTTTGAAGAAGAAATGACGCGCATCAATTTTCCGAGGAGGGGGCCGTTTAAACTTGGAGCCGATCCCGAAAGCCCCGTTGTGACTGTTTTTTTCCGTATTTTTGCCCGATTTGCCGTGTGGGCCTGGCTGGCCTGTGTGTCTGCTGTCCAAGCCGCCTCGCCGGCCCCCGTGTTCGTTCTCAATTCGCTCGATGGCAATGTCAGCGTGATCGATCCGCTGACATGGACCGAGAAAAAACGCATCCCCACCGGCAAGGAACCGCACCACCTGTACCTCACACCCGATGAGAAATCGGTCATCGTGGCCAACGCGCTGGGCGACTCGCTGACCTTCATCGACCCGCGCACGGCCGAGGTGCAGCGCACCATCACCGGCATTCTGGATCCCTACCAACTGCGTTTTTCGCCCGACATGAAGTGGTTTGTGACTGCCGCCAACCGCCTCAACCACATCGACATCTACCGCTGGGACGGCCAGACCCCCACGCTGGCCAAACGCATTGCCACCGGCAAAACGCCCAGCCACCTCTGGATCGACACCAGAAGCACCACCGTCTGGGCCAGCATGCAGGACAGCGACGAGCTGGTGACGATCGATCTGGCCACGCAGACGCTCAAGAGTCGGGTACCCACCGGCCCGATGCCGGCCGATGTGTTTGGTACGCCCGACGACAAGTTGCTGCTGGTCGGCCTGACCGGCGGCGAAGGTGTGGATGTTTTTGATGTGAGCAGCGGCACACCGCGCAAGCTGCGCACGCTGCCTACCGGCAAAGGTGCGCACGCCTTCCGTGCACTGGGAGACCGAAAACATGTGCTGGTGAGCAACCGCGTGGCCAACACCGTCAGCCAGATCGACTACAGCACGATGCAGGTGGTGGCGCAGTTTCCCGGTCCATCCGGTCCCGACTGCATGGACGTGACGGCGGACGGCAAATACATCCTGCTGGCCTCGCGCTGGGCACGCAAGCTCACGGTGGTCGACATCGCCAGCCGCAAGGTGGTACGGCAGGTGCCGGTGGGCAAATCGCCACACGGGGTCTGGACGCTGGACCATGCGGGGCGCCTCTAAGTTTTTGGCGGCCCTGTTGGCCCTGTCTTGCGGCATGGCCCATGCGATCCCGGGCGATTGCGCGCGCCCCGTTTACCTGACCTTCGACACCGGCCACATGGGTGTGGCCCCGCTGGTTGCCGAAGTGCTGGCGCGCCAGCAGGTGCGCGTGACTTTTTTTGCCGCCCAGGAAAAAACACGCGAGGGCGACGGCACGCTGGGTGAGTACTGGGCCCGCTGGTGGCGCGAACGCGCCCGCGAGGGCCATGCCTTTGCCAGCCACACGTTTGAACACGCCTACTGGCGTGGTGACGCGCCAGATGGCACTTTCCGCATCCGCCCCGGCAGTGGCCCTCAGGCCGGGCAGGACTTGCGCTGGAGCGCACAGGACTATTGCGCCAGCCTGAACCGTGCCTCGGTACGCCTGCAACAGCTCACCGGGCAGGCGCCGCTGCCGCTGTTTCGCGCACCTGGCGGCAAGCATTCGGCCGCACTGCTGCAGGCGGCCCGGGCCTGCGGCTACCGCCATGCGGGCTGGGCCGAGGCCGGCTTTCTGGGCGACGAACTGCCCAGCGACAGATACTCCAACGCGCTGTTGCTGCGGCAGGCGCTGGATCGTATCCGAACGGGCGACATCCTGATGGCGCATCTGGGCATCTGGTCGCGCCAGGACCCTTGGGCGCCTGCGGTGCTCGAGCCGCTGATCGAGGGACTCAAGGCCAAAGGCTTGTGCTTTGCCACCCTGCGCGAACACCCTGCCTACCGGGACTGGGTGCGCGATCACCCCATGCCTGCACGGGCGAGCCCCTGAAGGGATGATGCGCGCATGGACATGCTGACCGATCTTTTTGCCCAGGCCCAGGAGTGGCTGTTTGAGGCCGTGCTGCAGCCGCTGGCCGTGTGGGCCGGTCTGTCGAACCTGCTGGAGGTGGCCTACGAGGGCACCGGCTGGCTGCTGGTGGGCCTGGTGCAGATCGCGGTCATGCTGGTGCTGATCGGCCCGCTGCAGCGCCTCTGGCCGGTCGAGCCGGTGCAGGACCATGCCGCGGTGCGCACCGATGTGCTCTACACCCTGATCCACCGGCTGGGGCTGTTCAAGCTGCTGATGTTCTTCACTTTCGATGCCCTGTTCGAGCAGGGCCTGGGCATGCTGCGCGTGCAGGGGCTGCCCACCTGGCACCTGGATGGTTTGTGGCCGGGCGTGACCGACACGCCCTGGGTGAGCTTTGTGCTGTATCTGGTGGCCTTCGATTTTGTGCACTACTGGATCCACCGCGCACAGCACCAGTCGAACCGCTGGTGGGCGCTGCACGCACTGCACCACGCGCAGCGGCAGATGACCATGTGGACCGACAACCGCAACCACCTGATGGACGATGTGCTCACCGGCCTGATTCTGTCGGCGGTGGCGGCGCTGATCGGGGTGGGGCCGGGACAGTTTGTCGCGTTGATTGCTCTGGGACAACTCAGCGAAAGTTTTCAGCACGCCAACCTGCGCTGCTGGTTTGGTCGTGTCGGCGAGCGCCTGTGGGTCAGCCCCCGCTTTCACCGCCGCCACCACAGCATCGGTATCGGGCACGAAACGCATGCGCAAGGCCGCGTGGTGTTGGGCGGTTGCAACTTTGGCGTGCTGCTGCCCTGGTGGGACATGCTGTTTGGCACGGCCGATTTCGAGGTGCGCTATGACCCCACGGGTGTGCGCGACCAGATCGAGCAGGGGCGTGATTACGGCCGGGGTTTCTGGTCGCAGCAAAAGCTGGGGCTGCTGAGGCTGCTTGGTTGGGCCTGATGCCCGGCGCAGCAAGGTGTGCCAACTTACAAAAAGGCACAAGCCTTGGCTGTGCGATGCCACCGGGCATCGCACAATCAGGCCTCCTTCCACTTCCTGTAAAGGTTCTGCCATGAACAAACTGTTGATCGCCCTGACCGCCGCTCTGAGCCTGTCTGCCTTCGCACAGGCCCCAGCCAGCACTTGCGAGGCCCAGGCAGGCGAGAAAAAACTGGCCGGCGCAGCCAAGTCCTCGTTCATGAAGAAGTGCGAGCGCGAGGCCGCCGCCACCACCCCCAACGCGGCCAAGGCAGCCTGCGAGAAAACCGCTGCCGAGAAGAAGCTGGCAGGCGCTGCCCGCAACAGTTTTGTCAAGAAATGCGAAAAGGACGCCGCTGCGGCCAAGTGATCCAGACGGCATCGGCCACCAGCCAGTGCAAGCCCCACTCCTGCCAAAGAGTCGGGGCTTTTGTATGTCTGCAGAGGGACACCGAAAAGCTTCGCTGGTAATCTATGGCCATGCGTTTGCTCCTCGACTCTTTCTGGCGTGCCGCCTTCTACTGCCTGACACCCCGGGTGATCGGGCTGTCGCTGTTGCCTCTGGCCATCATGGTCGTGCTTTCTGGCACGCTCGGTTACTGGTTCTGGGACGATGCGGTGGCCAGCGTGCATGGCTGGCTGGAAGCATCGAGCCTGCTTGGAGCGGTCTGGCGCTGGTTCGAGAGCATCGGCATGCCCAACCTCAAGAGCGTGGTGGCCCCGCTGCTGGTCATCTTTGCAGTGACCCCCATGTTGGTGATGGCCTCTTTGCTGGCGGTCTCGCTGTTCATGACGCCTGCGCTCACGCGGCTGGTGGCCGAGCGGCGTTTTGCCGCACTGGAGCGCCGGCAGGGTGGTGGTTTCTGGCAGAGCCTGGGCTGGAGTCTGGCGTCCATGGTGCTCGCCATGGGGGCCATGCTGCTGACCTTGCCGCTCTGGCTGGTCCCGCCCATGGCGATGGTGCTCCCCGCCTTGATCTGGGGCTGGCTGACCTACCGGGTCATGGCCTTTGATGTGCTGGCCGAGTTTGCCAGTGCCGACGAGCGACACGCCTTGCTCGCGCAGCACCGCCTGAGCCTGCTGGCGATCGGCGTGATGACGGGTTTGATGGGCGCTGCGCCCAGCGTGGTCTGGGCTTCGGGTGCGCTGTTTGCCGCTGCCTTCGTGATCCTGATCCCGATCGCGATCTGGATTTACATGCTGGTGTTCGCGTTTTCATCGCTGTGGTTTGCGCACTTTGCTCTGGCGGCTCTGGCCGAGCGGCGCGAACGCAGCATGGATGGCGTGATCGATGTCCCGGCCACGACGGTGGCTGTTTCGCCTCATGCCGAGGACCGTTTAGCATCGCCGCATGAGCCCTACGAAGACCACCACGCCCACGCCAACCCGCACTGAACCGGACAGCCCCGCCCTGCGCGTGGGCCTGATCATCATCGGTGACGAAATCCTCTCGGGCAAACGTGCCGACAAGCACCTGCCCAAATTCATCGAAATACTGTCTGTCCGTGGCCTGTCGCTGGCCTGGGCCGAATACCTGGGCGACGATCCGGCCCGCATCACCGAAAGCCTGCGCCGCGCTTTGGCCTCGGGCGATGTGGTGTTCTCCTGCGGCGGCATTGGCGCCACACCGGACGACCACACCCGCCAGTGCGCGGGCAAGGCCATGGACAGGCCGCTGGTGCTCCACCCTGAGGCCGAGCGTCTGATCCGCGAGCGCATGCAGGATACGGCGCGCGAGCAGGGTGTGCCCTATGAGCCTGACCGGCCCGACAACGTGCACCGCCTGAACATGGGCGTGTTCCCTGTGGGTGCGGAAATCATTCCCAATCCCTACAACAAGATCCCTGGTTTCCGTTGCGAGCAGCGGGTTCACTTTTTGCCGGGATTCCCGGTCATGGCCTGGCCCATGGCCGAATGGGTGCTGGACACCCACTACGCCGAATGGTTCCGCCGTGAGGCCCATGTGGAGAAATCGGTCATCCTCTTCGGCGCCATGGAATCCACACTCACACCGCTGATGGAGCAGATCGAGGTCCGACACCCTGCCATCAAAGTGTTCAGCCTGCCCAGTGTGGACCACCCGCAGTGGGGTCGGCACATCGAACTCGGTGTCAAGGGCGCGCCGGAGGTTGTTGAGGCGGCGTATGCCGACCTCATGGCCGCCCTGAAAGGTTTCTCGCTTCAGGTCGGCCCTGAATTGGTGCGGTGAAAATCAACGCACTTTAATGGTGCATAATTGCACCAAAATGGCGCTGCAGGAGTGGGCAAATATTTGAGCCTGCGGTGCCAAAACGGCCCGACACAAGGGAAAATCAGTGGTTCGCTCCATTGCAGTTGTACAGCCTGGCTGGCACAGAAACTGCAAAGGCCAAAGCATCCGATTTCAACCCCCATCCCTACCAGGAGATTATTGATGGCCAAGACCGTCGCAGACGTGATGAAGATGGTGAAAGACAACGAAGTCAAGTTCGTTGATTTCCGTTTCACCGATACCCGTGGCAAGTGGCAGCACATCACCGTGCCCGTGTCCCAGTTCGACGAAGAGAAGTTCGAGCAGGGCCAGGCCTTTGACGGTTCTTCGATTGCCGGCTGGAAAGGCATCGAAGCCTCCGACATGCTGTTGATGCCCGATGCGAACAGCGCCTTCATCGACCCCTTCTTCGAAGAGATCACGCTGGTTCTGATCTGTGACGTGATCGAGCCCACTGACGGCAAGGCCTATGAGCGCGATCCGCGCTCGATTGCCAAGCGCGCCGAAGCCTACCTCAAGGCCACCGGCCTGGGCGACACCGCTTTCTTCGGTCCGGAACCCGAATTCTTCCTGTTCGATGACGTGCGCTGGAGCAACGAGCCGGGCAACAGCTTCTACGCCATCGACGAGTACGAAGCCCCCTGGAACAGCGGCACCAAGATCGAGGGCGGCAACCGCGGCCACCGCAACCGCACCAAGGGCGGCTACTTCCCTGTGCCTCCGGTTGACAGTACCCAGGACATCCGCAGCGAAATGTCCATGATCCTCGAATCGCTGGGCGTGCCCGTTGAAGTGCACCACCACGAAGTCGCTGGCGCCGGCCAGTGCGAAATCGGCACCAAGTTCAGCACGCTGGTCGAGCGCGCCGACTGGACGCTGATGCAGAAGTACGTGATCCAGAACGTGGCCAATGCCTACGGCAAGACCGCCACCTTCATGCCCAAGCCCTACCACGGCGACAACGGCTCCGGCATGCACGTGCACCAGTCCGTGTGGAAAGACGGCAAGAACCTGTTCGCAGGCAACGGCTATGCCGGTCTGTCCGAGTTCGCGCTGTACTACATCGGCGGCATCATCAAGCACGCCCGTGCCCTGAACGCCATCACCAACCCTGGCACCAACAGCTACAAGCGCCTGGTTCCTCACTTTGAAGCACCGGTCAAGCTGGCTTATTCCGCCAAGAACCGCTCTGCCTCGATCCGCATCCCGAACGTGGCTTCCGACAAGGCACGCCGCGTGGAAGCCCGCTTCCCCGATCCGCTGTGCAACCCCTACCTGGGTTTTGCTGCTCTGCTGATGGCCGGTCTGGACGGCGTGGAAAACAAGATCCACCCGGGCGAAGCCGCCACCAAGGATCTGTACCACCTGCCGCCCGAAGAGGACAAGCTGGTGCCCACCGTGTGCCACAGCCTGGACCAGGCGCTGGAATGCCTCGACAAGGACCGCGCCTTCCTGACCAAGGGTGGCGTGTTCACCGACGCCTGGATCGACTCCTACATCGAACTGAAGATGCAGGAAGTGACCCGCTCCCGCGTGGAAGTGGCACCGGTCGAGTACGACATGTACTTCTCCCTGTGATCCCATGCCCGGGATTGCACTGAACAGTGCAGCAAAAGGACGGCCTCGGCCGTCCTTTTTTTTCCTGCTGACGCTGTTCGCCGGTGCCACGCTGGCGCAACAGCCGGTCTACCGCTGCGGGCAGGAGTACACCAACGCCCCGCTGGACGCGAGCCGCTGCGAGCGTTTGTCCGGACAGGCTGTGACGGTGATCCCCGGCACACGGGTGCAGGCGGTAGGCGTGGCGCCCGCTGCTGTGCCTGCAGGCCAGCCGCCGCCTGCCAAAGTGGAGGTCGGCCAACAGAAACAGCGCGACGACATCGCCCGCGCCATTGTTTTGGCCGAGCTGGACAAGGCCCGCCAGCGTCATGCCGCGCTGCTGCGGGACCATCCAAGCGAACAGGGCAAGACCGATGACGCTCAACACAAGGCCGCAGTGGACCGGGCCCGGCGCGACATCGACAGCCTGCAACGCGAACTGGACCGCCGTCCCCCCGCAACCGCACAACCATGACCGCTTCCCAACGTTTTTTGTCGTTTGACCTGCTGGCCACACCGATCGCCGTGCTCGACGCGCAAGGCCGCATGGTGGCGGTCAATGCCGCGCTCGAAGATGCGCTGGGCCACTCTCGCCGTGGCTTGCTGGACCACGAGCTGGAAGAACACTTTGTCGACCCGCTGCCGCTGCGCAATGCCTTGCAGGGCCTGCGCAGCGACGAGTTTGCCGTGCTGCGCTACGAGGCCGCACTGCGCCGCCCTCACCACGCCGAAAGTTTGCCGGTCCATGTGGTGATTGCGCCATCTGACCGGCCAGAAGAAATCATCGTGGAACTTTTGCCGGTGGAGCAGAAGTCCCGCCAGGAACGCGAGGAGCGCCTGCTGGAGCAGGCCCAGCTCAACAAGGAGCTGATCCGCAACCTCGCGCACGAGATCAAGAACCCGCTGGGTGGCATCCGCGGCGCGGCGCAGCTGCTGGAGATGGAACTGGGCAGCAAGGACCTGACCGAATACACCCAGGTCATCATCCACGAGGCCGACCGTCTGCAAACCCTGGTGGACCGGCTGCTTGCGCCGCACCGCCGCCCGCATGTGGTGGGTGACGTGAACATCCACGAAGTGTGCGAAAGGGTGCGCTCGCTGATCCTGGCCGAGTTCCCCAAAGGCCTCAAAGTGGTGCGCGACTACGACATCTCGATCCCCGAGTTTCGGGGAGACCGCGAGCAACTGATCCAGGCCGTGCTCAACATTGCGCACAACGCCGCACAGGCGCTGGCCGAGCGCGTGGCGCAGGGCGATGCGCAGATCACGCTCAGGACCCGCATCCGCCGTCAGGTGACCTTTGGCAAACAGCGCTATCGCCTGGCACTGGAATTGCATGTCATGGACAACGGGCCCGGCATACCGGACTCGATCAAGGACCGCATCTTCTACCCGCTGGTGTCCGGACGGGAAGGGGGCTCGGGACTGGGGCTCACCCTGGCCCAGACCTTTGTGCAACAGCACCATGGCCTGATCGAGTGCGACAGCCAGCCCGGTTGTACGGATTTCAAGATCCTGATTCCTTTGCCATGAGTCCGATGATTTTGCGGAACAAACTGAAAGCCTGTTGATGAAGCCGATCTGGATCGCTGACGATGACCAATCCATCCGCTTCGTGCTGGAGAAGGCCCTGCAACGCGAAGGTCTGCCCACGCGCAGCTTCACTGGCCCGCGCGATGTGTTGCAGGCGCTCGATGCCGACGACGGCCAGGGTGGCCCGCAGGTGCTGGTGAGCGACATCCGCATGCCGGGCGGCTCCGGTCTGGACCTTCTGGCCGCCGTCAAGCAACGCATGCCGGGCCTGCCGGTCATCATCATGACCGCGTATTCGGATCTTGACAGCGCCGTGTCGGCGTTTTCCAGTGGTGCCTTTGAGTACCTGCCCAAGCCCTTTGACCTGCCCAAAGCGATTGAGCTGATCCGCCGCGCCGTGGACGAAAGCCTGCGCGAAGAAGTGGTGGACGTGCAGCTTGACGAGTCGCCCGAGATGCTGGGACAGGCGCCCGCCATGCAGGACGTGTTCCGCGCCATCGGCCGACTGGCCCAAAGCCATGTGACGGTGCTCATCACCGGTGAATCCGGTTCGGGCAAGGAGCTGGTGGCGCGTGCGCTGCACAAGCACTCGCCGCGTGCCAGTGGCCCTTTTGTGGCCATCAACACGGCGGCGATCCCGAAAGACCTGCTGGAGAGCGAACTGTTCGGCCACGAGCGTGGTGCTTTCACCGGAGCACAGACCTCGCGCCGTGGCCGCTTCGAGCAGGCCGAGGGCGGTACGCTGTTCCTCGATGAAATCGGCGACATGCCGTTTGACTTGCAGACGCGCCTGCTGCGCGTGCTGTCCGACGGCCACTTCTACCGGGTGGGTGGTCACAGTGCCGTCAAGGCCAATGTACGCGTGATCGCAGCCACACACCAGGACCTGGAGCAGCGCGTCAAGGAAGGCGGCTTCCGCGAAGACCTGTTCCACCGCCTCAACGTGATCCGGCTGCGCCTGCCGGCCCTGCGCGAGCGGCGAGAAGACGTGCCCATGCTGACCCGCCACTTTTTGCAGCGCAGTGCGCAGCAACTGGGCGTGGAGCCCAAGCGGATTACAGACACGGCCATGGCCCAACTGGGACAGTTCCCCTTCCCGGGCAATGTCCGCCAGCTTGAAAACATTTGCCACTGGCTCACGGTGATGGCGCCAGCGCAGGTCATCGAAGTCAAGGATCTGCCGCCCGAAGTGCAGGTGCTGTCCCCGGCATTTCACGCCGACGGGGCTGCAGCTGAAACGCCAACACCCGCCATCGGGCTGAACCCGGTGCCGGTCGCCATGCCGATGTCAGCCGTGCTGGCGGATACCGTCCGTACACCCAGCGCTGGTGTGCTGCCGCTCGGGGGCTGGGAAGGGGGGCTGGAGAGCGAAGCCCTGCAATTGCTGGCCGAAGGCCGCACCGATGTGTGGGATGTGCTGACCCGCAAGTTCGAGTCACGCCTGATCCTGGCTGCGCTCTCAACCACCCGGGGTCGCCGCATTGAGGCCGCACAAAAACTGGGCATCGGCCGCAACACCATCACCCGCAAGATCCAGGAACTGGGCATCGATGACTGAGTCGTCGCTGGTGCTCAATCGCTGAACGGGTCTTTGAGCACCACGTCGGTGACCGGCAAGGCCACGCAGGGCAGCACGCAGCCTTCGGCTTTTTCTTCGGGCGTCATGCCCGGCCATGCCATTTCATAGCGTACCCGCCCCGACAACAACGTGCTCAGGCAGGTGCGGCAAGTGCCCGAGCGGCAGGAGCTTGGCCACTGCAGACCGCCTTGCTCCATCGAATCGAGCAAAGTCTGGTGCTTCCAGGCGTCGAAAGTCCGGCCGCCGGGTTCGACGCGGCCGGTCACGAAAGGGATGTCGGGCGGGCTGTCTGGTCTCATGGGCCGCGAGTGTAGCGGCCAGCCTGGACGGCTCAGTTGCGGCGGGCCACCCAGTAGGTCGCACCTTCGGCGCCATAACGCTCGCTGTGGGGTACGTCCCGATCCAGCTGAAAGCGGTCACCGCGCTCCAGCGAGCGTGTCTGACCGGCCACCGTCAGCCACATTTGTCCCTGGACCACGATGGCCTCCACCGAGAAGGGATGCGTGTGCTCGTCCAGTACTGTGTCCGGTGCCCAGACGCGTTCAAGCACTTCGTCAAATCCACGGGCTTGGGCGTCGCGCGAGAAATTTTCAAAATCGGGCAGGTTCATGCGGATCATTGTCTGGCAGCCGACTGACGGGTCCTGTTCCATGGGTGTCTGCCCATGCGGGCAACAGGGTCATAGCCCGTAAGTCTGCCGCAGCCTGTGCTCCAGCTGATCTGGCGGCAGGCCGGTCAGGTCCACCGCGTGGGTGGCGCGCAGGTGCTTGTGCAAACTGCCCTGACCATGCGCGACCAGCTCCCCCAGAAACGGGTTGGACGAGAACAGGGCAATCTGTTCGACCTCATGCGTATGCAGTGCGTGCTCCAGCCACTGGCAAATCTCGCCGGCAAAGGTGTTGCGCTCCCGGTCCTGAAACGGGCTGCGTTCGGCCAGACCAGAGCGGCCTCGAATACCACTTTGCCGATGGTTTTGCGGCATGTCCTGATGGTGCTGGCGTGTGGCGGGATGCACCCAGTCCCTGATTTCGGTGAGCGACCCGCCGTGTTGCAAACGCTGAAACACGCGCGCACGCGATCCGTTGGCCACGACGATCCAGAGAGCTTGAGGCATGACAGATTCCCTTGCAATGCTTGAGCCGGAAATTCTGGAAAGCATGCCTGTCGATGACCATCTGCCAGAAGGTGTAGTCCTGTGGGTGGCTACGCACAGAGCACCCGTGTCGTTACAAATGAAAAACGCGCCCTAAGGCGCGTTGTGCATGTATTGGCGGAAGAGGTGAGATTCGAACTCACGGACCCTTGCGGGTCGACGGTTTTCAAGACCGTTGCAATCGACCACTCTGCCACTCTTCCGAAGCCGCCATTGTAGCGGCTGCCATGTGGCTTATTCGCCCTGAGAGCCGCGGTGTGCCCAGGCTGTGGTGTGCTTTTCCACGTAGCTGAACAGTTCGTACATGGCCATGGCCATGGCGCCCACCACCAGCAGGCCCGCGAAGGCCAGACCCATCTGCATGGCCGAGCCGGCCGAGATCAGCAGGTAGCCGATGCCTTCGTTGGCGGCGGTCATCTCCGACACGGTGGTGCCCACAAACGCCAGTGTGATGGCGACCTTGAGGGATCCGTAGAAGTAAGGCATGGAGCGCGGCAGGCCGACCTTGACCAGCACGTCCCAACGCTTGGCACCCAGCACACGCAGCACGTCTTCGAGTTCGGGCTCCAGCGTGGCAAGTCCCGTGGCGATGTTGACCATGATCGGGAAGAAGCTGATCAGAAATGCCGTGAGGATGGCCGGGCCGATGCCGATGCCGAACCACACCACCAGGATCGGCACAAAGGCCGCCTTGGGCAGAGCGTTGAAGGCGGTCATCAGGGGGTAGACGGCGGCGTAGGCGATGCGCGAGCTGCCAATCACAAAGCCCAGCAGCACGCCCACCACGATGGCGATGCCAAAGCCGGCCATCGTGACCCAGAAAGTGCGCCAGGCGTGGCCGGCGATCACTTCCCTGAATTCGACGAACTGTTGCCAGATGCGCGAGGGGCTCGGGAAAACGAATTCCGAGACGGAGAAGGCCCGGCAAAGGACTTCCCATATGACGAGGGTGATGACCAGCAGGATCCAGGGGGACCAGCGTTCCAGTGTTTTCTTGTTCATGTCGGTGTCCAGTTCACTGGTTGATCACGGCGCCACTCTTGCGCATGGCGCCGATGTGGCCGCGCAACTCGTGCACGATGTTGGTGAATTCGGGGGAATAGGTCACCTCCAGGTCGCGCGGGCGGGGCAGGTCAATCTCGCGTTTGACCACGAAACGGCCCGGACTCTTGCTCATCACGTAGACGGTGTCGGCCAGGAAGACCGATTCACGCAGGTCGTGGGTGACCAGAATCACGTTGAAGCGCTGCTCGGTCCAGAGGTCGCGCAGCGTGCACCAGAGTTCCTCGCGGGTAAAGGCGTCGAGCGCGCCAAAGGGCTCGTCGAGCAGCAGCATCTTGGGCTCGTGAATCAGCGCGCGGCAGATGCTGGCGCGCTGCTGCATGCCTCCCGACAGCTGCCAGGGGTATTTGTCCTCGTAGCCGCCCAGGCCCACGGTCTGCAGCAGCTTGCGGGCACGTGCCACGTACTCGTCCTTTTTCTGCTTGAAGCTGGAGCGGTAGGGCTCGACGATCTCAAGCGGCAGCAGCACGTTGTCGAGGGTGGTTCGCCAGGGCAGCAGTGAGGGCGCCTGAAAGGCCATGCCGCTGATCTTGAGCGGGCCGGTGACCGGCTGACCGTCCACCAGAATCCGCCCCTTGCTGGGCATCTTCAGGCCGGTGGTGAGTTTCATGAAGGTGGACTTGCCGCAACCCGAGGGGCCGACGATGGCGATGAATTCGCCCTGGCGGACTTGCAGGTTGATGTCTTCCACCGCAAAGTGGTTCTGGGCCAGCAGCGCCTCGTTGTAGGCGAGCCAGACGTTCTGGAAATCGACGAAAGCGTCTTGGGACATGAAGGAAGTCCTGAGCAGGTTCAGGCCCGGCCCCAAAGTGGCCCGGGTATGGAAACAAAGGAGGTGACCGCCGTGGCGGTCACCGGGAGATCACTTCCTGTTTTTGGGCAGGATGTCCAGTTCCCTGGCCGACGGCAGGAACGAACCATTCCAGATGTCTTCGGCCTTGACGCGGGTCTTGGTGTTGAAGGCGTCCGAGACTTGCGAGGCCATCAGCGACAGGCGGCCGGGATTGACCTGACCGAAGCCCTCGGCACGTGCATCGGGGCTGTTGATCACGGTGTCGATGGCCAGTTTGAGACGGCGGGTTTCGAGTTCGGTGTTGATGATGCCGTCGCGGGCCTTGACGGCCTCAATGGCCTTGGCCGGGTCGGCGATCACGTCTTTGGCACCCCTGGTGAAGGCGGCCAGGAAGGCTTTCACGGCGGCCGGGTTTTCTTTCAGGATTTTCGGCGTGGCGATGATGACGTTGCCATACAGTTTGACGCCGAAATCGGCGTAGGGCAGGACCACCACTTCTTGCGCCTTGACGCCGCGGGCTTCGATGTTCAGCAGCGAGGTGAAGGTGAAGCCGGTGATGGCGTCCACGTCGCCGCGCACCAGCATGGTTTCGCGCAGCGGCGGGTCCATGGCGGTCCAGGCCACGTTGCCTACGCCGTTGGCCTTGGCAAAGATCGGGAAGGCGCGGCGGCCGGCGTCAAACACCGGGGCGCCGAGCTTCTTGCCGGTCAGGTCGGCCGGGCTCTTGATGCCGCTTTTCTTGAGCGCCATCACCGAAGCCGGGGTGTTGTTGTAGACCATCATGATGGCCACCGGCTTGTTGGGGGCGTCGGGGTTGTTGGCGTGGAATTCCATCAGGGCGGCCAGATCGGCAAAGCCCAGGTCGTAGGTGCCCGAAGCCACGCGCGTGACGGCACCGCCCGAGCCGTTGCCAGCGTCCACGGTCACGTCCAGCCTGGCGTCCTTGAAATAGCCCTTGGCCGCAGGCACCAGAAAAAGCGCAGAAGGCCCCTCGAAACGCCAGTCGAGCTGGAACTTGATCGGGGTGGTCTGGGCCTGCACCGTGCCGAAAGCGGCAGCAGCAGCCAGTGCGGTCGTGGCCTTGATGAAAAAGCGCTTGTTCATGGGGACTCCTGGGCTTTATTAAACGGTGAACTCTATTAGCAAGTTCGATGCCCATTATCAGGGATGACCCTGACCCGGCTTGTCAGGATCCATTCCCGGGAATCTCCCCGGTCTGGTGCACCCGCACGGACAGGGTGCCGGCGGGATGCACCATGGATGGGCGACTCAGCGCTTTTGCGAGGCGGCCACCGCCGTCATGTTGAACACCCGGCGCACCGTGGCGGCCGGGGTCAGGATGTGGGCGGTGCCAGCCACGCCCATG